>NZ_LT607753.1:1846279-2153993 GCF_900090295.1 Micromonospora coxensis
ACGGTGGCCCAGGCGGAGGAGAACCTCGGCACGCTGGCCCGTGGCCCGCTGCCCGCCGACGCCTTCGCCGAGGTGGAGCGGCTCCTCGCCGAGCTGCGCGCGGTGCCGGCCCGCTGAGGTCGGTTCGACTGAACGCATCCGGATCGGGCCGCGTACCCGAAGATATGAGCATGCGGATCCTCATGGCCGGCGCGTCCGGCTTCCTCGGCACCCGGCTGGTCGACCGCCTCACCGCCGACGGGCACCAGGTCGTCCGGCTGGTGCGGCGGGCCCCGCGCACCCCCGACGAACGACGGTGGGACCCGTCCGGCGCGCAGCTCGACCCGGCCGTGGTGGCCGAGGCGGACGCGGTGGTCAACCTGGCCGGCGCCGGGGTCGGCGACAAGCGCTGGAACGACGAGTACCGGGCGCTGATCCGGTCGAGCCGGGTGGACAGCACCACCACCCTGTCCATCACCATCGCCGGGCTGCCCGCCGCCGACCGGCCGACCGTGCTGCTCAACTCCAGCGCGGTCGGCTGGTACGGCAACACCGGCGACCGGGCGGTCGAGGAGGACTCCCCGGCCGGCGAGGGCTTCCTGGCCGACGTCTGCCGGGTCTGGGAGGCGGCGACCCGCCCGGCCGAGGACGCCGGGGTACGGGTGGTGCGGCTACGCACCGGGCTGCCGCTGCACCGCGACGGTGGGCTGCTCAAGCCGCAGCTGCTGCCGTTCAAGCTCGGCATCGCCGGGAAGCTGGGCAGCGGCCGGCAGTGGCTGCCGTGGATCTCGATGCGCGACTGGCTGGACTCGGTGGTGTTCCTGCTGGAGCGTGGGGACATCGCCGGCCCGGTCAACGTGGTCGGCCCGAACCCGGTCACCAACGCCGAGTTCACCCGGGAGCTGGCCCGCCAGCTCCGCCGCCCGGCGATCATGCCGATCCCGGCGCTCGCCCTCAAGGTCGCCCTCGGCGGGTTCGCCCACGAGGCCCTCACCAGCACCCGGGTCCTCCCCGGCGTCCTGACCAAGGCCCACTTCCCCTGGACCCACCCCCACCTCCCCGCCGCCCTCCACGCCGCCCTGAACGACTGACCCCGGAGGGGGCCCAGCGCGTCGATCATGAAGTTGTCGCCACGACACGCCGAGGTGGCGGACAACAACCTCATGATCGACGCGGGAAGCCTCCGGGGGGTCAGCAGCCGATGACCCAGTGGGCGGGGGCGGTCTGCTTGAGGGTGGTCGTGTAGAAGGTGTTGTAGAGGCCCATGCGCTGGTTGCTGCCGAGGGCGTAGGCGTAGCCGGCGGAGTGGTAGGCGCGGCCGGCGCTCACGTGGGCGTAGTTGCTGGCGGTGACGCAGACCGGGGACGCGGTGGGGCTCGGCGTCGGGGTCGGGGACGCGGTGGGGGTCGGGGTGGCGGTCGCGGTCGGGGTCGGGGTCGCGCCGCCGTCGAGGCCGAAGAAGAGCGCGTCCCGGTACGTCGAGCAGATGGTGTCCAGGAAGTACGAGGTGGCGGTGCCGCACTGGTCGGTGGCCGACCCGGGGTCGACGGGGGTGCCGTGCCCCATGCCGGAGACCCGGTAGAGGCGGACCGCGTCGTCGCCGTACACCTCCAGGCTGGTGCCGGCGGGCAACGAGGCGGTACGGGTCGGGGTCTGCGACACCCCGAGCACGTTGGTCCACTGGTCGCGCGACTCGGTGGCGTTGGCGACCGCGACCGTGTAGTCGGCCGTCCCGTGCCAGATCGCCACCCGGGGCCGCTTGCCCGCGTAGCCGGAGTAGGCGTTGCGGACCAGGTCGCCCCAGGCCGCCGGGGTCTTGTCCACGCCGGGGCTCATGCAGGAGAACGCGCTGGTGGTGCTGGTGGCGCAGCGGTACGGCACCCCGGCGATCACCGAGCCGGCGGCGAAGACGTCGGGGTAGGTGGCGAGCATGACCGCGCTCATCGCCCCGCCCGCGGAGAGGCCGCTGACGTAGACCCGGGCCGGGTCCACCCCGTAGTTGGTCTTCGCGTGGTCGACCATCTGCTTGATCGACAGCGCCTCGCCCTGGCCCCGGGCGGTGTCACCGGTCTCGAACCAGTTGAAGCAGGAGTTGGCGTTGTTCGCCGACGGCTGCTGGGGCACGATCAGGGCGAACCGCCACAGGTCGGCGTACTTGCGCCAGCCGGAGTTGGTGAAGTAGCCGGCGGCGTTCTGGGTGCAGCCGTGCAGCAGCACCACGGCCGGCGCGCCGGCGGGCAGCCCGTCCGGGCGGTACGCGTACATGGCGAGGTTGCCGGGGTTGGAGCCGAAACCGGTGACCTGGGTGAGGGTGGCGGCCTGGGCGGGAGCGGCGACGGCGACCACGGCGGTCGCCGCGAGGACGGCCCCGGCGACCGCCCCGGCGAGTCGGGTGAGGATGGATGGGCTGCGGCGCACGGCGACCTCCTGACGTCGGATGTGAACTGGGTCACCCCCGAATTGCCGCGACGTTACGTCGCTGCGACAGGGTGATGACATGGCCGGCGACCCCACATTCATCGACGGCCGGATATGGGTCGCGGGGACCTGGCCGTCCGGCTTCCGTGTCTGCCCGGTGCGTGCCGGTCCGATTGGTAACGTCCGCTCCGTGCCGACCTCCCCGACCCTGGCCGCCGACCAGCCCCCCGCCGCCACACCCGTCGCCCGCCGGGGTCGCCGCGCCGACCTGACCGTCGCGCTGGTCGCGGTCGTCCTGGCCGGCTGGGTGACCAGCGGCCTGTGGCGTGACCCGAACAGCCGGGTGATCCTGGTCAACGCCAGCGACCAGGCCCTGTTCGAGTGGCTGCTCGCCTTCGGCGGGCACGCGCTCACCCACGGGCAGAACCCGCTCTTCACCCAACTGGTCAACGTCCCCGACGGGGTGAACCTCGCGGTCAACACCTCGATCACGGTGTACGCGGCGGTGTTCGCGCCGCTGACGTACCTGATCGGGCCGCCGGCCACCTTCCTGGTGATCCTCACCCTCAACCTGGCCGCCACCGCGCTGGCCTGGTACTGGCTGCTCTCCCGGCACCTGGTGCGCAGCCGGCTCGCCGCCGGGGTCGGCGCGCTCTTCGTCGCCTACTCCCCCGGCATGGTGTCGCACGCCAACGCCCACCTGAACTGGACCGCCGGCTGGCTGGTGCCGCTGCTGGTGTGGGCGGTGTTCGCGCTGCGCCGGCCCGGCCGGTGGCTGCGCGGCGGGATCGTGCTCGGGGTGCTGGTCGCGGTCGCCTTCTCCATCGCCGCCGAGGGGCTCTTCTTCACCGCGCTGGCGCTCGGCGTCTTCCTCACCGCCTGGGCGCTGCACCCGGCCCGCCGGGCCGAGGCCCGCGCCGCCCTGCCGGACCTGCTGCGCGGGCTGGGCGTGACCGCGCTGGTGGCCGGGGTGCTGCTGGCGTACCCGCTCTGGCTGCACTTCGCCGGTCCGCAGCGCTTCCACGGCACCGGCTTCGACCCGGTGATCCACTCCGAGGACGTCGCCGCGTTCGGGGCGTACCCGGACCGGTCGCTGGCCGGGGCGGTGGGGCTGGACACCACGCTGGCGCCCAACCCGACCGAGGAGAACTCGTTCTTCGGGCTGCCGCTGCTGCTGCTCGCCGTCGTCTGCTTCGGGGCGCTGTGGCGGGCCGCCGCGCCGCGCCGCCGGGCCACCCTCGTCGCGCTGGGCGTCACCGCCGCCGTCTTCGCGGTGCTCTCCTGGGGGCCGCAGGCCACCTGGGCCGGGCGGCGTACCGGGCAGACGCTCCCCTTCGCCCTGCTCGACGGGCTGCCGGTGGTCAACGCCGCGCTGCCGGCCCGGCTGGCGCTGGTGGTCACCCCGGTGGTCGGCGTGCTGCTGGCGTACACGATCGACCGGCTCCGGGCCGCGCCGCCGGGCCGCCGGGCCCGCGCTGCGTGGGCGGCCGGGTTCGCGGCGGCGCTGCTGCCGCTGCTGCCGACACCGCTGCTGACCAGCGCCCGTCCGCCGGTCCCGGAGTTCATCGCGGCGGGCACCTGGCGGCAGTACGTCTCCCCGGGCGGGGTGCTCACCCCGGTCCCGCTGACCCTGGACGTCACCCCGGACGGGCAGCGCTGGCAGGCGCACGCGCTGGCCCACCGGCAGGGCGAGTTCCGCATCCCGGCCGGGTTCTTCCTCGGCCCCGGCGGGCCGGACGGCCGGGGCCGGATCGGCCCGCCGCCGCGCACCTTCGACACCCTGCTGGACCAGGCCGGCCGGACCGGCCTGGTGCCGATCGTCACCGAGGGCAGCGTCCGCCTCGTCCGCGACGACCTGCGGTACTGGGGTGTCGAGGTGGTCGTGCTGCCCGACGAGGTGCACGGCGCCAAGTACGACCTGGACGAGGAGGCCCTGCGCCGCACGGTGACCGCCCTGCTCGGCGAGCCGCAGCGGGTCGACGACGTCTGGCTGTGGAAGGTCCCCGCCACCTGACGCGACGAGTGTCACCTCCGACGGCGCAGGGTGACGGGTCTAGGCTGGTGGGGTGACTGCGACGACTTCCGGGTTGACGGCCGTCAAGGCCGGGGTGCTCGACTACCAGGCCGCCTGGGACGAGCAGCGGCGGCTGCACGAGTCGGTGGTGGCCGGCGAGCAGGGCGACACGGTGCTGCTGCTGGAGCACCCGAGCGTCTACACCGCCGGCAAGCGCACCGAGCCGTGGGACCGGCCGATGGACGGCACCCCGGTGATCGACGTCGACCGCGGCGGCAAGATCACCTGGCACGGCCCGGGGCAGCTCGTCGGCTACCCGATCGTCAAGCTCCCCGACCCGGTGGACGTGGTCGCGTACGTGCGCCGCACCGAGCAGGTGCTGATCGACGTCTGCGCCGAGTTCGGGCTGACCGCCGGCCGGGTCGAGGGGCGCAGCGGCGTCTGGGTGCCCGAGGACGACCGGGGCCCGGCCCGCAAGGTGGCCGCCATCGGCATCCGGGTCGCCCGTGGGGTCACCCTGCACGGCTTCTCGATCAACTGCGACTGCGACCTGACGTACTTCGACCGGATCGTGCCCTGCGGCATCCGGGACGCCGGGGTCACCTCGCTCACCGCCGAACTGGGCCGCCCGGTCACCGTCGCCGACGTGCTGCCGGTGGTCGAGCGCCGCCTGCCCACCATCGTCGCCGCCTGAGCCCGTCGTCGGATGCGGCTGGATCTCGTCACCCTGGTCGTCGCCGAGTACGACCCGGCGATCGCCTTCTTCACCGACGTGCTCGGCTTCGAACTGGTCGAGGACTCGCCGTCGCTGACCGACGACGGCCGCCCCAAGCGCTGGGTGGTGGTGCGCCCGCCGGGCGGCGGGACCGGGCTGCTGCTGGCCCGCGCCGACGGCGAGCGGCAGCAGGCCGCCGTCGGTGACCAGGTCGCCGGCCGGGTCGGCTTCTTCCTCCAGGTCGACGACGTCGACGCCACGCACCGGCGGATGGTCGAGGCGGGCGTGGAGTTCGTGAAGCCGCCGCGCACCGAGCCGTACGGCCGGGTGGCGGTCTTCGTCGACGTCGCCGGCAACCGCTGGGACCTGCTCGGCCCGGCCTGACCGACGCCGGCCCGTTCCGCGGGTGCGCCCCTCGACGCCCCGACCGGGGCGACAGTCGGCTCGACCTTCGCGCGCGACTCCCCCACGAGAGGGATTGAGCGAGTGCTCAAACACCGATACCCTTCGTTTTGAGCGACCGCTCAAGAACGGGGGCCGGCGATGTCGGGCATCTACGTGGAGACACTGATCGACGCGCCGGTGGAGCGGATCTGGCGGGCGACCCAGGACCCTGGGGCACATCGCCGGTGGGACGTGCGGTTCGGTCGTATCGACCCGGTCCCGGGCAGCTCACCGGCCCGGTTCCGGTACGCCACGACGGTGCTGCCCGGTGTCGAGATCGGCGGGTACGGCGTGCACGCCGGCGAGCGCAGCCGCCCGGACGGCAGCCGCACGTCGGCGCTGCGGTTCGGCTCCGACGACCCTCGCTCGCTGATCGCCGCCGGCTCGGGCTACTGGCGCTACGTGCCGGGCCCGGCCGGCGTGCGGTTCCTCACCGGCTACGCGTACACGCCACGCTGGGGACGGCCCGGCCGCCTGGTGGACCTGGCGTTCCGTCCGCTCTTCGGCTGGGCCACCGCATGGTCGTTCGACCGGCTGCGGCTCTGGCTGGAACGGGGCGTACCCCCGGAGCGGGCCCGGGCCAACGCGGTACGGGAGGTGACGCTGCGCGCCCTCGCGGTGGTCGGCGTCGCCGCGCTCGGCGCCGTCGCCGGCCCGGTCACCGCCGTCGTCGCGTCGCTCGCCGCGACGACGGGCGCGCTGGCGCTGCCACCCCGCCCCGACACCCCGGCCGCCCGCCGTTGCCGCCGCCACCCCCCGGACCGGCTCGCCGCCCGTCCGCCGTCTGTTCTGGAGCGACTGTGACCTCCGTCTTCCAGCGCGCCCTCGGCGCGGACTTCGACCGGCTCCACCCGGAGCTGCGACGCCGCTTCGGCGTCGACGGCGCCGCCGACGCCGGCTGCGTGGGCACCGGGGTGATGGACCGGATCTGGCGGGGCGCCGCCTTCACCGTGCCGTTCCTGCGGCTGGGCACCCTGCGGCACGTGCTGTTCCCCGAGACCGGCGTCGACGTGCCCTTCACCATCGAGAACTGGGCCTACACCGACTCGTACGGCCGCCCCACCCTGACGTTCGTGCGCACCTTCCGGACGGCGGCGCACCGACGGCGGCGCTTCGACGCGACCATGGTGTTCAGCGAACGCCGGGGCGTGCTGGTCGACTACCTCGGTACCCACCAGCACCTCGCGGTCGACCTGCACCTCGCCGTCGACGCGGCCGGCGCGCTGACCGTCCGCAGCGGCGCGCAGCGGATCCGGGGCGGCGTGCCCTGCCCGCCGGCGCTGACCGGCGAGGCGCGGCTGCGCGAGTGGTACGACGAGCGCGCCGACCGGTTCCGGATCGAGGTGTCGGTGACCAACCACCGCTTCGGACCGCTCTTCGGCTACTCGGGCAGCTTCACCGTGCAGTACGTCCCGTCCGGCGGGGCACCGGTGCCGGCCGCCGTACGACCGCTGCGGGAGAATCCCCGGGAATGACCGAGAGGACCCCGATGGCCGGCACCCGCCAGAAACTGATCGACGGCGCGCTCGCGGCGATCCGCGCCCACGGCATCGCGGGTGTCTCCGCCCGTACCGTGGCGGCAGCCGCCGGGGTCAACCAGGCCCTGGTCTTCTACCACTTCGGCACCGTCGACGACCTGCTCGCCGAGGCCTGCCGCAGCGCCACCGAGGCCCGGGTGGCCGCCTACCGGGAACGCTTCGCCGAGGTGCGGTCGCTGCGCGAACTGCTCGACGTGGGGCGGGTGCTGCACGAGCAGGAACGCACCCAGGGCAACGTGGCGGTGCTGGCCCAACTGCTCGCCGGGGCGCAGACCGACCCGAGGCTCACCGGACCGACCGCCACCGCCCTCGGGCTCTGGACGGCGGAGATCGAGTCGGTGCTGCGCCGCCTGCTGCGCGACTCCCCGGCCGCACCGGTCGCCGACCCGGCCGGCCTGGCCCGGGCCGTCTCCGCCGCCTTCGTCGGCCTGGAACTCTTCGAGGGCGTCGACCCGGCCGGCGCCCACGACGCGCTCGCCGCCCTGGAGCGGCTGGCGGTGCTGGTCGAGGTCCTCGACGACCTCGGCCCGCTGGCCCGCCGCGCCCTGCGCGCCAAGCTCCGCCCGCACACCTGACCCGCCCCGAGCACGCCGGTCGATCAAGAAGTCCGCATCGTTCCCGGTCTCCGATCCGGACGCACCCTTCTTGATCGACAGCGCGAGGGGCGGGTCGGCGCGAGGGTCAGCGGGTCACGGGGTGAGGCGGTGCAGGTCACGCGGGAAGGCCGTCACCTCCCGCACGTTCGCCGCGCCGACCACCCGGGCGACGAAGCGTTCCAGGCCGATCGCGAAGCCGCCGTGCGGGGGCATGCCGTGCCGGAACGCGTCGACGTAGCCGGCGTACGGCTCGACCGGCTCGCCGCGCGCCGCGAGGGCCGCGAGGTAGTCGTCGTACCGGTGCAGTCGTTGCCCGCCGGTGACCAGCTCCACGCCCCGGAAGAGCAGGTCGAAGCCGTTGGAGTACGCCGGCCGGGCCGGGTCCGGGTGGGTGTAGAAGGGCCGCTTCGCCATCGGGTACCCGGTGACGAAGAGGAACTCCGAGCCGTGCTCGGCCCGGGCCCACTCCCCCAGCGCCCGCTCGTGCGCGGGGGCGAGGTCCGGTTCGTCGGCCGGGGCGCCGGCGATCGTCAGCGCCTCGGTGAAGTGCACGGCGGGGATCTCCGCCGGCACCTCCGGCAGGTCGAGGCCGAGCGCCGAGACGGCGCCCCCGGCCCGGTCGGCGACCGTCCCCAGCATCACGGCCAGCGTGTCGCGCAGCACGGCCATCACGTCCCGGTGGTCGGCGACGAAGCCCAGCTCGGCGTCGAGGGAGGTGTACTGGGCCAGGTGCCGGACGGTGTCGTGCGGCTCGGCCCGGAACACCGGACCCACCTCGTACACCCGCTCGAAGACACCCACCATGAGCTGCTTGTAGAACTGCGGCGACTGCGCCAGGTACGCGGGCCGGCCGAACCAGTCCAGCGCGAAGACGTTCGCCCCGCTCTCGGTGGACGACGCGACCACCTTCGGGGTGTGGATCTCGGTGAAGTCGCGGGCGTCGAGCGCGGCGCGGAACCCGGCCACCGCCGCCGCCGAGACGCGCAGCGCCGCCGAACGGGTCGGGTGGCGCAGAGCCACGGGCGCGTGGTCGAGCTGGGTGGGCAGGGTCGCGGCGAGCGCCGGCCGGTACAGGTCGAACGGCGGCGGCACGGCGGGCGGGCCGAGCGGCCGTACCGTCGGGCCGGTCAGCTCGACCCCGGCGGGCGCCGTGGCGTTCGCGACGACCGTGCCGACGACCTCGACGACGGTCTCCTCGGTGAGCGCCTCGACCTGCCCGCGCACGGCGGCGTCGGTGACCACCACCTGGGTCAGGCCGGCGGCGTCCCGCACGATCAGGAAGGCCACCGACTTGAGCAGCCGGCGGCGGTGGATCCAGCCGGCGATCGTCACGGTCTCGCCGACGTGGGCGGGGAGCTGGGAGGACAGGATGCGTTGCACGGCGGTTACCTCCTCGATCAATCGCAACGCGATCCCCGGGAGGTGTGGGCGAGCGGGAACCTCGCGGTGCCACCACACCTTCGCCCCCGCCTGGGCGGGGGCCTCGTTCGTCGCCTGGTCACCGGGGCCAGCCGGGCGGGCTCTACTGGGCGCGCGGGGCGCGCCGTTCTTCCCGCGGCTCGGGAGGGTCTTCACGCTCCGGCGCCAGACCGCCTTCCAGCAACCGGCGGCTCTCTGCGCTGGCGGATCGGCGCGCTACTCGGCTCCGTCACAGCTTTGCGGGGGAGGTTAGCACCGGATCCCGCGCACTGTGACGACAATTTTCCCGGCCTCGGTGTCCGGTGTCACAGAATCTGCGGCGTGACGCCGGTCGCCCGCCGTTCATCGACCGCCACCGACCGGCGTAGGCTCGTTTTCGTGACGATCGAGCACTCCGCGCCGACGACTCAGCAGCCAGCGCCCTCCGCGACGGTCGCCCCCGAGGGGCGGCGGATGCTGCGGATCGAGGCCCGCAACGCCGAGACGCCGATCGAGCGCAAGCCGCCGTGGATCAAGGTCAAGGCCAAGATGGGCCCGGAGTACACCCAGTTGCGCGGGCTCGTCTCGCGCGAAGGGCTGCACACGGTCTGTCAGGAGGCCGGCTGCCCCAACATCTACGAGTGCTGGGAGGACCGCGAGGCGACCTTCCTCATCGGCGGTGACCAGTGCACCCGGCGCTGCGACTTCTGCCAGATCGACACCGGCAAGCCGGCCGAGTTCGACGCCGACGAGCCGCGCCGGGTCGCCGAGTCCGTCGCCGCGATGGGGCTGCGCTACGCCACCATCACCGGTGTCGCCCGTGACGACCTGCCCGACGGCGGCGCGTGGCTGTACGCCGAGACCGTCCGGCAGATCCACGCCCTGCGCTCCGGCTGCGGCGTCGAGCTGCTGATCCCCGACTTCAACGCGGTCCCCGAGCAGCTCGCCGAGGTCTTCGGGTCGCGTCCCGAGGTGCTGGCGCACAACGTCGAGACGGTGCCGCGCATCTTCAAGCGGATCCGGCCAGCCTTCCGCTACGACCGCTCGCTGGACGTGATCCGCCAGGCCCGCGCCGACGGCCTGGTCACCAAGAGCAACCTGATCCTCGGCATGGGCGAGGAGCGCGCCGAGGTCTCCCAGGCGCTGCGCGACCTGCACGACGCCGGCTGCGAGCTGATCACCATCACCCAGTACCTGCGCCCCTCCCCCCGGCACCACCCGGTCACCCGCTGGGTCAAGCCGGAGGAGTTCGTCGAGCTGCGCGAGGAGGCCGAGGAGATCGGCTTCGCCGGCGTGATGAGCGGGCCGCTGGTGCGCTCGTCGTACCGCGCCGGGCGGCTCTACCAGCAGGCCCTGGCGGCCCGCGAGGGCGTTCCCGCCGCCGGCTGAGACCGCGCCGGCGTCCGCGTCACCGGCCCTGCGCCGGGGCCGCGGATGCCATGATCACAGGCATGACCACCGGGGTACGCCCGCAGCCGCGCGACGCGGCCCGTCGGCGTACGCCCCGGTGGCCGGCGCCGAGCCTGCTCGCCCTCGTGGTGGGGCTGGCCGCGGTGGCGTACCGGTGCGCGCTGCTGCTGGCCGACACGCCGCGCACCAACAGCGACGAGGCGACCATGGGGCTCGCCGCGCTGCATATCGCCCGGGGCGAGGACTTCCCCGTCTTCTTCTACGGCCAGGCGTACATGGGGACGCTGGAGGCGTACCTGGCCGCGCCGCTGGTCGCCGTGGCCGGCCCGTCCTGGCTCGCGCTGCGGCTGCCGCTGCTCGCCCTGTACGCCCTCTTCCTGTACCTGAGCTGGCGGTTGACCCGTCGCCTCGGCGGGGACCGCTGGTTCGCCCTGCTGGTGGTCGCGGTGCTGGCGCTCGGCTCGGACCGGATCGTCAAGAACCAGCTCATCGCCGGCGGCGGGTACCCCGAACTGCACCCCGTCGGGGTCGGGCTGGCCCTGCTCACGCTCGACCTCGCCGCCGGGCGGCCGGACGGCCGGCGGTGGCGCTTCGCCGCGTTCGGGTTCCTCGCCGGGCTCACCGTCTGGGTCGACCCGCTGCTGCTGCCGTACCTGCTCCCGCTCGCGGCGGTGCTGGTCGGCGCCGCCCGGCGGGAGCTGCGCGGACGCTGCGGCGCGCTGCTGGCCGGCGCGGCGGTGCTCGGCGCCGCGCCGCTGCTCGGGCACAGCCTCGCCCACGGCCGGAACCCCGTCGCGGCGGTGCTCGCCGCCAGCGGCGGGGACGCCACGGCGGGCTGGGTCGACCGGCTGCACGGCGGGCTGGTGCTCGGTCCGGCCCTGGGCATGGGATTCTGCGCGCCGAGCCACTGCGCGGGCTGGCAGTTGTGGTGGTCGGTGGCCCTGCCGGTGCTCCTGGCACTGGCCGGGCTGGCGGCCTGGCGCGGGCTGCGCGCGGCCTCGCGTGATCCACTCCGTTTGCGGCGTGTGGCGGTGTCGGAGCCCCTCGGACACCGCGACACCCCGCAGACGGTGTCGATCGAGGCGCAGGCCGGGGCGGCGGTGCGGCTGGCGCTGGTGGCGGGCGCGGTCGGGACGCTTGCCGCGTACACGGTCAGCAGCGCCGCCGGCCGGACGCCGGTGGAGAGTTCCCGGTACCTGTCCTGCCTGCTGATCTCGACCCCGGCCCTGCTCTGGCCGCTCTGGCAGGCCGCCCGCCGGCCCACCGGCGCGCCGGTGCGGGTCGCGGCGGTCGGTGTCCTCGCCGCCCTGCTCGGCACCGCCGCCGTGGCCACCGCCGGCACGCTGGGCACGGTGCCGGAGAACCGGGCGGAGGCGCGGCGGCACCGGGCCATGCTCGACACGCTGCGCGAGCAGGGCGTCCGGCACGTCTACGGCGAGTACTGGACCTGCAACCGGCTCACCTTCGCCGCCGGGGAGGAGATCGTCTGCGCGGTCGTCGACGAGCGGCTGCGCCCCGGCTTCGACCGGCTGCCCGGCTACCGGCGGGCGGTCACCACGGCGGACGCCGCCGCGTACGTGGCCCCGGTCGGCTCGCCGCTGGCGGCCACCCTGCACCGGCGGCCCCCGGCCGGCGCGCGGGTACTGACGGTCGACGGCTGGCAGATCTGGCTGCCCCCGCGCTGACCGCACCGACTCGGGCGGGCCGGCACCGGGCACGCGGGTCAGTCGCGGTCGGAGTCGTCACCGCCGGTGGTCAATCACGGTCGGAGTCGTCACCGCCGGTGGTCAGTCGCGGTCGGGGTCGAGCAGGCCGAGGCGGTGAGCCAGGGCGGCCGCCTCGATCCGGTTGCCGACGTCGAGCTTGGCGATGATCCGGCTGACGTGCACGCTCGCCGTCTTCGGCGAGATGAACAGCCGCTCGGCGATCCGGCTGTTGCTGTGCCCCTCGGCGACCAGCCGCAGCACCTCCCGCTCCCGGGCGGTGAGCAGGTCCGTGCCGGCCCGGGCCCCGCGCAGGCCGACCCGGCGGGCCAGCGCGGCGGCCTGCTCGGCGAGCGGGGTCGCGCCGAGGCGCCGGGCGATCGCGGTGGCCTCCTCGACCGCCGCCCCGGCCCGCTCCCGCTCCCCCGCCGCCGCGGCGGCCTCGGCGAGCGCCAGCAGCGCCCGGCCCAGGGCGTACGGCTGGCCGTCGGCCCGCCACGCCTCGACCGCGGCCTGCCAGGCGGGCAGCGCCCGGCCGGCGGGGGCCAGCAGCGCGGTCACCTGGGCGGCGTGCGCCCGCTCCGCCGGGTGGCGGGCCGGCAGGTCGGCGGCGAGCGCGGCGACCGACGCGGCGAGGTCCCGGTCGTCGGTGCGGGCGGCGGTACGGGCGGCGGCGGCGAGCACCGGCCACCCCTCCCGGGGCAGGTGCGGCAGCCGGTCGTCGGCGAGCGCGGCGCGGGCCGCCCGGCCCGCCTCGACCTTGTCGTCGGCGGCGAGGGCCGCCTCGATGCGCAGCTCGTGCAGGGGCAGCCGGTGGTTCGGCCACAGGTACGGGCGGGCCAGGAAGCCGAGCGCCCGGCCGACCAGCTCGTCGGCGCGCGGGTGGGCGCGGGCCAGCCGCAGCCCGGCGCGCAGTTGGAGCCAGTGCAGCCCGGACACCCCGGGCGGGTCGATCCGGGACGCCTCGACGCAGGCCGCGTCGGCCTCGTCCCACCGGCCCAGGGCGATCAGCGCCTCGGCCCGGTTCGACAGCAGGTACGCCCCGGTCGAGCGGCTGATGCCGACCCGGCGCGCCTCGGCCACCCCGGCTGCGGCGGCCTCGGCCGACTCGGCGTACCGGCCCAGCTCGAAGAGCACGTCGGAGAGGTGGACCAGGGCGCTGACCAGCGCCGGGGCGTTCCCGGCGGCACGGGCCCGGGCCTCGGCCCGGCGCAGCTCGGCCAGCCCGAGGTCCGGCGCCTGGTCGGTGCGGCAGAGCATGGCGATCCGGGTGGGCAGCAGGGCCAGGTCCT
Organism: Micromonospora coxensis; assembly: GCF_900090295.1. Lineage (NCBI taxonomy): Bacteria > Bacillati > Actinomycetota > Actinomycetes > Micromonosporales > Micromonosporaceae > Micromonospora > Micromonospora coxensis. The sequence continues at coordinate 1,859,787 of NZ_LT607753.1, forward strand.
CGCCGAGCGACTCGGCGGCGGTGTGCGCCTCGGCGGCCACCGCCGCGGCCTGCTCCGGGTCGATCCGGACCAGGTGGGCGGCGATGTCGGCGAGCAGCCGGACCCGCTGCGGGCCGTCCGGCACCCCGGCCGCCAGCCGGTACGCCTCGCGCAGCTCGGCGCTGCCGTCGCTCTTGCCGAGCAGGGCCAGCAGCCGGCCACGCCGGTCGAACAGCCGGGCGGCCCGCAGCGGCTCGGCGTCGGCGTCGACCTCGGCCAGCGCCGCCCGGGCGAGGGTGATCGCCCGGCCGTAGTCGCCGGCCGTGGTGGCCGCGTCCAGCGTCTCCTCCAGCACGGCCAGGTGGTCCATGCCGAGCCGGTCGGCGGCGTCGGGCACCAGCTCCCACAGCTCCAGCACCCGTTCCAGCAGCCGGCTCTGCTCCGCGTACGCGTACCGGTCGGCGGCGGCGCGGGCCGCCACCCGGGCGGCGAGCAGGGCCCGGGGGTGGTCGTGGGCGGCGTACCAGTGGTGGGCGATCTCGGCCGGGGCGCGACCGGCGGCGACGAGCTGCGGCTGCGCCTCGATGGCGGCGGCGTACCGGGCGTGCAGCCGGGCGTGCTCGCCGGGCAGCAGCTCGTCGTGGACCGCCTCGCGGACCAGGGCGTGCCGGAACTCGTAGTCGCCCTCCGGATCGGCGACGACGAGCTGGGCGGCGACGGCGGCGCGCAGCGCGTCCTCCAGCTCGGGCTCGGGCAGGCCGGCGACCTCGGCGAGGAGCTGGTGGGCGAAGCGGGTGCCTCCGGCGGCGGCGATGCGCAGCACCCGCTGGGCGGCGTCGGGGAGCCGGTCGACCCGGGCGAGCAGCAGGTCGCGCAGGGTCTCCGGCAGGGTGGCGCAGCCGACCGGGTCGCCGGCCGCGGCCAGCTCCTCGATGAAGAACGGGTTGCCCTGGGTGCGCTCGTGCACGTCGTCGACGGCGCGGGTCGCCGGCTCGGCCCCGAGCAGGTCGGCGAGGATGGCGGCGGTGCCGTCCCGGTCGAGGCGGCCCAGCTCGATGCGCTCGACGCCGCGGGCCCGGTCCAGCTCGGCGAGGAACGGGCGCAGCGGGTGCCCCCGGTGCAGCTCGTCGGTTCGGTAGGTGCAGACCAGCAGCATCCGGGCGGTGCGGGCGGCCCGGACCAGGAAGCCGATCAGGTCCCGGGTGGAGCGGTCGGCCCAGTGCAGGTCCTCGATCACCAGCACCAGCGGCCGGGCCGTGGCGAGCCGGTGGAACAGCTCTCCCACCAGGTCGAACAGGTAGCCCCGGGGGGTGTCCGACAGAGCCGGGCCGGGTGGCGCGGCGGCCACCGCCGGCACCCGGGCCAGTTCCGGCAGCAGGCGGGCGAACTCCGGCTCGTACCCGGAGAAGACGGCGGGGCCGTCGCGGCGCAGCACCTCGCGCAGCGCGGCGGCGAACGGCGCGAAGGGCAGGCCGGCCTCGCCCAGTTCCAGGCACTGCCCGACGAGGAGCCGGTCGCCGCCTGCGGTGACCAGGGCGCCGAACTCCTCCAGCAGGCGGGTCTTGCCGACCCCGGCCTCCCCGCCGACCAGCACGGTGCCGGCCTGCCCGGCCCGGGCGCGGGCCAGGGCGGCGCGCAGCGACCCGAGCTCGTCCTGCCGGCCGACGAGGACGGTGCTGGCGGCGCGTACGGTCACGGCGTCGAGCATGCCACGTGCGCTCCCGGCGCCGCCCCCGCCGGCCGGTCGGTGCGGGTCGGCCCGGTCGGCGGTCGGTGCGGTGACAGCCGCCGGGCCGGCGGCGGGGGGCACGACGACCGTGGCCCCGGCCGGTGGGGCCGGGGCCACGGTCGGGCCGGAGGCGGCGGTCGGCCCACCGGTACGGGTGGGGGCCGCCGCCGGGGGCGGGGCCGGGGTCACCGGCGGGCGGCGTCGGTGCGGCCGGGACGCTGCCGTCGGCTCAGCCAGCCGCGGGCGTGCCGACGCGGCAGGGACCGGGCGAGCCGGTCCGCCTCGGCGTCGGCCCGCAGCTCGGCCGCGTGGCTGCGGTGCAGGGAGAGGAGGAAGTCTGCGTCGTTGCCGAACATGTCGGGCTCCTTCGGATCGTCGTCGTTCGCTGACACCGACTCTGCGCGCGAAGGTGGCCCCGGGGCATGGGTGCGCCGCCTGATCTTCGGCTGTCGACCCTCCTTACCCGGGCGGCCACCGGCCACCGGAGCGACGTAAGGTACTCAGCCGGCCTGCGGATCAACCGGGCGTGCGGCGACCACTAGACTCTGCGGCATGGCAAAGCCCCAGGAGAAGGTCTCGTTCGGCCAGCGGCTGAAGCAGATCGGGATGGTGTTCAAGTTCACCGCCAAGCAGGACAGGTGGTTCGCGCCGCTGGTCGCCGGCGCGGTGCTGATCCCGCTCGCGCTCACCGTGGTCGCGGTGATCCTGTGGGGCTGGCTCTGGCTGCCGCTGGGCATCCTGTTCACCCTGCTCGCCGTGCTGATCGTGCTCAACCTGCGGTCCAACGCCGCGATGATGAACGCGGCGGAGGGGCAGCCCGGCGCGGCCGCCCAGATCATGGAGAGCATGCGCGGCGACTGGCGGGTCACTCCGGCGGTCAACTCGACCACCCAGATGGACATGGTCCACCTGGTGATCGGGCGGCCCGGCGTGATCCTGCTCGCCGAGGGCAACCCGCAGCGGGTGCGGGGCCTGCTCGGCCAGGAGAAGCGCCGGCTGGCGAAGGTGATCGGCAACGCCCCGCTGCACGACTACGTGATCGGCCAGGGCGAGGGTGAGCTGCCGGTCCGCAAGCTGCGGATGACCCTGATGCGGCTGCCGCGCGCCCTCAGCGGCAAGGACGTCAACTCGCTGGACAAGCGACTCAAGGCGCTGACCGCCCGGCCGCAGATGCCCAAGGGCGCGATCCCGAAGAACATGCGGCCGCCGCGCGGCGCGTTCCGCCAGTCGCGGGGCCGCTGACCCGAGACGTACGCGAGGAGCCGGGCCCGGTCGGGCCCGGCTCCTTCCGTACGTGCGCCTCAGGGGCGGGGGGCGGCGACGACGACCGCGCCGGTGAGGCGGTCGTGCAGGCCCCGACGGTGCGCGTCCATCAGCAGGGCGGGCACGACCAGGGCGAGCAGCAGGCCGCGCAGCAGGGCCCGGGCCAGCCCGATCCGGCCGCCGTCGACCCAGGCCACGCAGCGGATCCGGGTGATCCACATGCCGGGGGTCTGGGCGAACAGGCCGAGGAAGAAGCCGTACTCGACGATCAGCACCAGCACCGGGGCCCAGCCGTCGCGCACCGGGTCGGCGAAGAAGTTGGACACCAGCAGGCAGAGCACCCAGTCGATCACCAGCGCGCCGAAGCGACGACCGAGGCTCGGCGGGGTGAAGGAGGGGTCCGCGGCGGGCGGCACCGGTACGGCGGCGGGGTTGCTCACAGCGGTCAGGGTAGCGAGGACGGGGTCCGGGGCCCGGCCGGAGGCGGTCGCCCGGGGTGTCCGTCACGGTCCGACCGGGTCGTCGGCGCGGGTCGAGGAATCGGGCCAACCACATCAATCTGCGATACACCGCCCCAGCCGGTATCGTCCGAACGGAGATCCGGGGACGACTGAGCGGCCCAGATGACGCTCCGCGAGCGACGTAACACGGCGGAAACAGAGGAGACACGGCCGGGCAACCCTGCGGCCATACCGTCGCCAGTGCCAAGCCCCGGAGTGGACGTGCCAGGAGGACGTGTGTTTGCCAATCCCGAGGAACTCCTGCGATACCTCAAGAACGAGGACGTGAAGTTCGTCGACGTACGTTTCTGTGACCTGCCCGGCGTGATGCAGCACTTCAACCTGCCGGTGGAGTCCTTCGACGACAGCGTCTTCACCGACGGCCTCGCGTTCGACGGCTCGTCGATCCGTGGCTTCCAGGCGATCCACGAGTCGGACATGCTCCTGCTCCCGGACGTCGCGAGTGCCTTCATCGACCCGTTCCGCGCGCAGAAGACCCTCGCGCTGAACTTCTTCATCCACGACCCGTTCACCCGTGAGGCGTACTCCCGGGACCCGCGCAACGTGGCGAAGAAGGCCGAGGCGTACCTGGCGGCCAGCGGCATCGCCGACACCGCCTACTTCGGCGCCGAGGCGGAGTTCTACATCTTCGACTCGATCCGCCACGAGACGTCGGCGCACCAGTCGTTCTACTACATCGACTCGATCGAGGGCGCCTGGAACACCGGCCGGGTCGAGGAGGGCGGCAACCGCGGCTACAAGACCGCCTACAAGGGCGGCTACTTCCCGGTGCCGCCGGTGGACCACTACGCCGACCTGCGCGACGGCATGGTCCGCCGCCTGGTCGACGCCGGCTTCACCGTCGAGCGCTCGCACCACGAGGTCGGCACCGCCGGGCAGTCGGAGATCAACTACAAGTTCTCCACCCTGCTGCACTCCGCCGACCAGCTCCAGCTCTTCAAGTACCTGATCAAGAACGAGGCCTGGGCGCAGGGCAAGACCGCCACGTTCATGCCCAAGCCGCTCTTCGGCGACAACGGCTCCGGCATGCACACCCACCAGAGCCTCTGGCTCAACGGCGAGCCGCTGTTCTACGACGAGACCGGCTACGCCGGCCTGTCCGACATGGCCCGCTGGTACATCGGTGGTCTGCTGCACCACGCCCCGTCGCTGCTGGCCTTCACCAACCCGACGGTCAACTCGTACCGCCGCCTGGTGCCGGGCTTCGAGGCGCCGGTCAACCTGGTCTACTCGCAGCGCAACCGCTCCGCGTGCACCCGGATCCCGGTCACCGGCAGCAACCCGAAGGCCAAGCGGGTCGAGTTCCGGGTGCCGGACCCGTCCAGCAACCCGTACCTCGCCTTCTCGGCGATGATGATGGCCGGCCTGGACGGCATCAAGAACAAGATCGAGCCCCCGGCGCCGATCGACAAGGACCTGTACGACCTGCCGCCGGAGGAGTGGGGCGACGTCAAGCAGGTGCCGGGCTCGCTGCCGGAGGTGCTCGACGCGCTCGAGGCCGACCACGACTACCTGCTCGACGGCGGCGTCTTCACGCCCGACCTGATCTCCACCTGGGTCAGCTGGAAGCGGGCCAACGAGGTCGACCCGGTGCGCCTGCGCCCGACCCCGCACGAGTTCGCGATGTACTTCGACTGCTGAGCAGTCGTCGGACGCACGTTCCACCAGCACCGGCCGGGCCGGCTCCGCTCCGCGGGGCCGGCCCGGCCGCGTCGTGCCCGGCCCGGTGCGCGCCCCGTTCGCCGGCGGGGACCGCTCGCCGGCCCGTGTGTGAGGGTGCCCGCCCCGGCTGCCTCGTGCCCGGCCCCGCGCGCCGGCCCGACCCCGCGCGCCGGCCCGGTCCCGTGTGCCCGCTCCCTGTGCGCGGCCGGTCCCGGTCGGATCAGGCCGGGCCGGGCGCGTGCGGGCGGCGCAGCGTCCGGACCGCCACTACCGCCAGTGCCAGCAGCAGCGCCGTCATCGCGATCGCCCCCGGCGCCTTGGAGTAACGGGCCAGCGAGGCGCCGTCCGGCAGGGTGAGGAAGGCGGCGACCGCGCAGGGCAGCGTGAACCAGGTGGTCCGGGTCGCCGAGACCGCCAGCACCAGCAGCGGCCAGGTGGCGTACCAGGGGTACAGCACGGGGGCCAGGGCCACCGTGGCGGCCAGCGCGACGCCCGCCGCGACGAGGGCGGTACGCGGGCGTACGGCGGGGTCCGGCCGGGCGTCGTCGCGCCCGCGCAGCGCCACCCGGGCCCGCCACCAGAGCGCCACCAGCAGCACCGCCAGGAGCACCAGTCCGACCGCCCGGGTCACCGGCACCGCGCCCGGCTCGCGGCCGGCCAGCTCGCCGAGGTAGTCCACGACGAAGCCGACGGCGGTCGGGGGCGAGGTCCACTGCTGCGAGTCACCACTGCGGGCCAACCCGCCGATCCAGCCCAACCCCAGCCCGGAGAGGACGGGGACCCCCACCAGCGCGGCCACCGCCCCGCCGGCCAGCAGGCCACCGTCGCGCCAGAGCGCCCGGACGGTGTGCCGGCCGCGCACCGCGGCCAGCGCCGCGAAGGGCAGCACCACCACCGCCGTCGCCTTCACCGCCACCGCCAGGCCGAGCAGCACCCCGGCGACCAGCAGCGCACCCGGCCGCCCCGGGGCGAGCAGCCCGCGCAGCCTCCCGACGGCCGGCGGCACACCCGGCCCCCCGACCGCAGCCGCCGCGCCCGGTCTCCCAGGGGCCGGCGACGCACCCAATCTCCCGGCGGCCGGCGACGCACCCGATCTCCCGGCCGGTGACCCGGGCGGATCCCCGGCGGCCGGCGGTGCGGGCGACCCGGCGGGCAGCCGGACCAGCACCAGCAGGCCGAGCAGGAGCAGCCCCAGCATCACCGCGTCGTTGTGCGCGCCGGCGACCAGGTGCACCCCGACCAGCGGGCTGGCCAGCCCGAGCCAGGCCGCGCGACGGGTCGGCACGCCGCAGGCCCGGGCCAGCCCCGGCAGGCAGCACGCGGCCAGCAGCACCCCGGCCAGGGCCAGCGACCGCAGCAGCGCCAGCGTGCCGAGCAGTCCGCCGCCGAGGGTGGCGGCCAGCGCCGCCAGCAGCAGGAAGAGCGGCCCGTACGGGGCGGGGGTGTCCCGCCAGAGCGGCGCGACCGAGTCGACCCACGGGCAGCCGGCCGCCGCCACCCCGACCGTGTACGGGTCGCGCCCGGCGGCGTAGGCCCAGCCCTGGCAGGCGTACGAGTAGACGTCCCGGCTGGCCAGTGGGGGCGCGACGAGCAGCGGCAGCAGCCACAGCCCGGCGGTGCGGTACGCCCACCGGGTCGACGGCGCGCCGTGCCGCAGGGACCACCAGGCGCCGACCATCAGCGCGGTGCCGAGCAACCAGCAGCCCAGCGTCGCCGGGCCGTACGGCGCCGCGCCGGGGCCGGCCGAGGGCAGGTTCGGCAGCGCGCCGCCGAGCCACGCCGCCACGGTGAGCAGCACCGCTCCGGCCAGGCCGGTGTACCGGGCGGACCGGGCGCGGGCGTCGGACGGTGAGCCGGGCTCGGTCACCGGCGGACCTCTCCTCAGTCGGCGGGGGCCGGCCGACGAGCCGCCCGAGCCGACCGTACCAACCGCACGGCCACCACGATCACCAACAGCGTCATCAGCGGCGCGCCCGGCATCTTGGTGTACCGGGCCAGGCCGGTGCCGTCGGCCAGCACCAGGAACGACGACACCAGCGCGACGAGGCCGAACCACCCGATGCGGTGCGCCGTCGCGGCGAGCACGGTCAGCGGCCACACCCAGTACCAGGGGTGGAAGAGCGGGGCCAGGGCGACCGTCGCGGCGAGCGCCAGCCCGGCGTGCCACAGCGGATCCCGGGTGCGGGCCCGCCACCACAGCCAGACCAGCAGCACGGCGAGGACCAGCACGCCGATCGCCCGGGTCACCGGCAGGGCGTCGACGTCCGCGCCGAACAGCGCCGCGACGTACCCGACGGTCTGCCCGACCGCGGTGGGCGGCGAGGTCCAGGCGATCACCAGGCCGCCCTGCTCCAGCCCGGCGATCCAGCCGAAGTCCAGGCCCGCGGCGAGGGTCGCGCCGACCACCGCGGCCAGCGCGCCGCCGGCCACCGGGCCGCCGTCGCGCAGCAGCCGTTTGATCGAGTACGGCCCGGACATCGCGGCCAGGGCGGCGAAGGGCACCACGACCAGGGCGGTGACCTTCACCCCGCCGGCCAGGCCGAGCAGCACTCCCCCGGCCAGCAGCGGCCAGAAGCGCCCGGGGCGGGTCGCCACCACGGCCAGCCCGGCGATCAGCAGGCCCACCATCAGCGCGTCGTTGTGCGCGCCGGAGACCAGGTGCACGCCGACCAGCGGGGAGGCCAGCGCCAGCCAGAGCGCCCGTCCGACCGGCACCCCGCAGCGGCGGGCCAGCACCGGCAGGCAGGCGGCGGTGAGCGCGACGCCCGCCACCGCGACCAGCCGGAACAGCGCCATGCTGGCGTACAGGGAGCCGGTGGCGCCGACGATCGCGCCGGAGATCATCACGAACAGCGGCCCGTACGGCGCGGGGGTGTCCCGCCAGATGTACGAGATGGTGTCCAGCCAGGGGCAGGGCAGCGCGGAGACGCCCTGCTCGTACGGGTTGATCCCGGCCGCGTAGCTCGCGCCCTGGCAGCTGTACGCGTACACGTCCCGGCTGCCCAGCGGCGGCGCGACCAGCAGCGGGAGCAGCCAGAGCCCGGCGGTGACCAGCGCCCACCGGGCCGACGGCACCCGCTCGCGCAGCGACCACCACGCCCCTGCCATCAACCCGGTCCCGACCAGCCAGCTCGCGATGATCAGCGGACCGTGCGGGCCCTGCCAGATGCTGACGGGGGTGGGGCGCAGCTCGCCGTCGGGCAACGCGCCGCCGAGGTACGCGGCGACGGCGAGCAGGACGGAACCGGCCAGTCCGGTCCAGCGCGAGAGGTGGTGAGGCACGTCGGACATGCTGCCAGTACGGTGGTCGCGGACCGGAGGTGGGCATGCGCGGCAGCAGGGTGGTGGGGCTCTCCGCCGGCTGCGCCGCCGTGCTGGCCGGGGTGTGGCTGGCCCTGCCCCGGATGGGCTCCGACCTGTCCGCGCAGGTGGCCCGGGCGGACTTCTTCGCCGCCCACGGCGACGCCCTGGTGGACCTGCGCTGGTACGGCGGGATCCACCCGCTCGGCTACAGCCTGGTGTCGCCGCCGCTGATGGCCACGCTCGGCGTCCGGGTGACCGGCGCGCTCGCCCTGCTCGGGGCGGCCGTCGCGTTCGCCGCGCTGCTGGTGCGCACCGGGGTGCCCCGGCCCCTGCTCGGCAGCCTGGTCGGGGTGCTCACCATCGCCGGCAACCTGGTCTCCGGCCGGGTGACGTACGCCCTCGGGGTGGCCTTCGGCCTGGCCGCGCTGCTCGCGCTGACCCTGCCCACGTCCGCCCCGCCGACCCGCCGGGGTGATCCGGACGACCCTGCCGGTCCGGGCGATCCCGCCGGTCCGGACGGCGCGGACCGCCCTCGCGGCCTGAGCGACCCCGCCGGTCCGGGGAGCCAGGACGGCCGGTCCTCCGCGTCGCCGGTCGCCCAGCGCGGGCCCCGGTGGGCGCTGCGGTCGGTCCTGGTGGTGGCGGGGGCGCTGGCGGCCTCGGCGGCCAGCCCGGTGGCCGGCCTCTTCGTCGGCCTGGCCGGCGCGGCGCTGCTGCTCACCCGCCGGTACGCCGACGGTCTGCTGCTCGGCGTCGCCGCCGCGCTGCCGCTCGGGGTGACCGGGCTGCTCTTCGGCGAGGGTGGCTGGATGAACATCAGCCGCACCGACACCGTCCGGGCGGTGCTGACCAGTCTGCTGGTCGCGGCGCTGGTGGCGTACCGGCCGGTGCGGGTGGGCGCGGTGCTGTCGGCGGCCGGGGTGCTGGTGGCGGCGCTGGTGCACACCCCGGTCGGGCTGAACGCGACCCGGCTGGTGGTGATGTTCGCGCTGCCGCTGCTGGCCGCCGCCGCCCGCCCGCCCCGCCGGCTGGCCGACCGGCTGCCGGCGAACCTCGGCGGTGGCACGGTCGGAGCGAGGGCCGGCAACACGCCGGACCGAACGGAATCCGACGGCGGCGTTGCGCGGGGAGCGGTGGCCGGGCGGGGGCGCCGAAGCCGGGTGGTCGGGGCGGTGACGCTGACCGGCCTGCTGGTGGCGGTCGCCTGGTGGCAGCCGCCGGTGGTCGCGGCCGACCTGCGGGGCATCGGCGACCCGACCACCGAGCGGGCCTTCTTCGACCCGCTCCGCGACGAGCTGGACCGGCGCGGGCTCACCGGCCGGGTGGAGGTGCCGCCGACCCGGGACTACTGGGAGGCGGCCCACCTCGGCGGGACGCCGCTGGCCCGGGGCTGGCTGCGGCAGGCCGACATCGCCCGCAACCCGCTCTTCTTCACCACCGTGCCCGGGGCGGCCGGCACCGGGGTGCCGCTGACCGCCGACAGCTACCGGGCCTGGCTGGACGAGAACGCCGTGCAGTACGTCGCCGTCCCGGACGCGCCGCTGTCCTGGGTGGGCCGGGCCGAGGCGGAACTGGTCGCCGGCGGGCTGCCGTACCTCACCGAGGTCTGGGCGGACGACCGGTGGCGGCTGTACGCGGTGGCCGACCCGCCGCCCCTGGTCGCCGCCCCCGGGGAGCTGCTGCGCCAGGACGGCGCCTCGGTGACGTTCCGGACCGCCGGTCCCGGCACCGTGCCGGTACGGGTACGGCACAGCCGCTGGCTGACCGCCTCCGGCGGCGCGACGGTCACCGCCGACGGGGACTGGACGACGGTCAGCGTCCCGCGCGCCGGCACGTACACCCTCGGGAGCTGACGGGCTGTCCGCCCCCGACCGGCCGGCGAGCCGACCCGACCGGGCGCGTGCCGACCGGTGCGACGGCGTGCCGACCGGCGGCGGCTCAGGCGGGGTCGGGGCGGGTCGGGGACGGCCGGGCCCGGACGTGCAGCCGCTCCCCCTGCGGCCCGAAGAGGCTCAGGATCTCCAGCGGGGTGTCGAACGGGTTGCCGAACCAGTGCGGCGTGCGGGTGTCGAACTCGGCGACCTCCCCCGCCTCCAGGGTCAGGTCGTGCCGGCCGAGCAGCAGCCGGCACCGGCCGGAGAGCACGTACAGCCACTCGTGGCCCTCGTGCACCTGCTGCTCGGGATTGCCGGCCCGGGCCCCCGGCGGATAGATCATCTTGTACGCCTGGACGCCGCCGGGGCGGCGGGTCAGCGGCAGGATGGTCACCTCGCCCCGCCGGACCGGCCGGGGATGCACCCTCGGGTCGCCGGTCTCCGGCGCGCCCACCAGGTCGTCCAGCGGCACCCGGTGGAACCGGGCCAACGCGAGCAGCAGCTCCAGGGTCGGCCGGCGGCCACCGGACTCCAGCCGGGACAGCGTGCTGACCGAGATCCCGGTGGCCGCCGAGAGCTGGGCCAGGGTCACCCCGCGCTGCTGGCGCAGCGCCCGCAGGCGCGGCCCGACCGAGGTCAGGGTCTCCTCGTCGCCGGGAGCCGAATCGTTTGCCATTCCCGCAACGATAGTTGTCATCTCGGCCGGTCCGCGCGGACCATCCGGAACGTCGGCGGGACGGGCCCGCCGGTGAGGAGACGGGGACGATGACGCACGACTCGACGTACGACGTGGTGGTGGTCGGTGGCGGCGCGGCCGGGCTCAGCGGGGCCCTGGCGTTGGGGCGCTTCCGCCGCTCGGTGCTGGTGGTGGACGGCGGCGCGCCGCGCAACGCCCCGGCCGGCCAGGTGCACAACTTCCTCACCAACGAGGGTGTGCCCCCGGCCGAGCTGTACGCGACGGCCCGCGCGGAGGTCGCCCGGTACGGCGTCGAGGTGGTCGACGGCACGGTGCTGGCGGCACGTCGGCGGGACGACCCGGACGGGCTTCGGTTCGACGTGGAGCTGGCCGACGGGCGGCGGGTCCGGGCCCGGCGGCTGCTGGTCACCACCGGGCTGGTCGACGAGCTGCCCGACGTGGCGGGGCTCGCCGAGCGGTGGGGTCGCGACGTCCTGCACTGCCCGTACTGCCACGGGTGGGAGGTCCGGGACCAGGCCGTCGGCGTGCTCGCCACCGGACCGACCGCCGTCCACCAGGCGCTGCTGTTCCGTCAGCTCACCGACGACGTGGTGCTGTTCGCGCACACCGCGCCACCGCTGTCGGCGGAGCAGGCGGAGCAGCTCGCCGCCCGGGGCGTACGGGTCGTCGAGGGCGTGGTGGCGGCGGTGGAGGTCACCGGTGACCGGCTCAGCGGCGTCCGACTGGCCTCCGGCGAGGTGGTCGCCCGGCAGGCGGTGGCGGTGGCGCCCCGGTTCCGGGCCCGGGCCGACCTGCTCGCCGGCCTCGGGCTGGGCACCGACGACTTCGTGCTGGCCGGCCAGGTGGTCGGCGCGCACGTGCCGGCCGACCCGACCGGGGCCACGTCGGTTCCCGGGGTGTGGGTGGCCGGCAACGTGACCGACCTGGGGGCCACCGTGGTGGTGGCCGCGGCCGGCGGCATGAAGGCCGGCGCGGCGGTCAACGCCGACCTGGTCGCCGAGGACACCGACCGGGCGGTCGCCGCCCGGCGCGCGGCGCGGGAGGTGAGGACGCCGGGGGCGGCCGGCACCGCCCAGTCGGACGCGGTCGCGGCGCACCCGGCGGTGACCGTGGTGGCGTCGGACGCTGACGCGGTCGACGAGGAGACCGCCCGGCACTGGGACGAGCTGTACGCCGCCCGGGAGCGGTACTGGAGCGGGCGGGCCAATCCGCACCTGGTCACGGTGGCCGGCGCGCTGCCGCCGGGCACCGTGCTGGACCTCGGCTGCGGCGAGGGCGGCGACGCGATCTGGCTGGCCCGGCAGGGCTGGCGGGTGACCGCGGTCGACGTCTCCCGTACCGCGCTGGAGCGGGCGGCGGCCGAGGCGTCCGCCGCCGGGGTGGCCGAGCGGATCGACTTCCGCCGGCACGACCTGACCCGCAGCTTCCCGGACGGGCGGTTCGACCTGGTCTCGGCGCAGTTCCTCCAGTCACCGATCGAGTTCCCCCGCGACGAGGTGCTGCGGGCGGCGGCCCGGGCGGTCGCCCCCGGCGGCCGGCTGCTGATCGTCGAGCACGGCGAGATGCCGCCGTGGGCCCGCGCGCACCACCCGGAGGCGCGCTTCCCCACCCCGCAGGAGACCCTGGCCGCGCTGGCGCTGGATCCGGACGCCTGGCACACCGAGCGGGTGGAGACGCTGCACCGGGAGGGCACCGGTCCGCACGGCGAGACCGGGCACCTGGTCGACAACCTCGTGCTGGTGCGCCGCCGCTGACGACGACGCGGGTCAGCTCTCCATGACCCGCTGCATGGCCGCCCGGGACCGCCGGCCGGTGCGCAGGTACTCGTCGAGGAACTCGCCCGGGTCGTCGTGGCCGAGCAGCCGGACCACGCCGGCCAGCTCCACCCCGTGCCGGGGCAGCTGGTCGCCGGCCCGGCCGCGTACCAGCATCAGCGCGTTGCGGACCTGCGCGGCCAGGGTCCAGCCGGCGGCCATCTCCGCGGCGTCGGTCGGGTCGACCAGGCCGGCGTCGCGGGCCGCCGCGAGCGCGTCGAGGGTACGCGTGCCGCGCAGCGCCGGGTGCGCCCCGGCATGGCGGAGCTGGAGCAGCTGCACCGCCCACTCGACGTCGGCCAGGCCACCACGCCCCAGCTTGGTGTGGGTGGCCGGGTCGGCGCCCCGGGGCAGCCGCTCGTTCTCCACCCGGGCCTTGATCCGGCGGATCTCCACCACCTGCTCGCGGGTCAGCCCGTCGGCCGGGTACCGGACCGGGTCCACCATCGCGGTGAACCGCGCGCCCAGGTCGGCGTCGCCGCAGACGAAGCGGGCCCGCAGCAGCGCCTGCGCCTCCCACACCTTCGACCAGCGGGCGTAGTACTGGGCGTACGCGGCGAGGCTGCGGACCAGCGGGCCCTGCCGTCCCTCGGGGCGCAGGTCGGCGTCGACGCCGAGCGGCGGGTCGGGGGCGGGCATCCCGAGCAGCCGGCGCAGCTCCTCGGCGATGTGGTGCGCGGCGGCGCTGGCCGCGCTCTCGTCCGCCCCGGCGGGCGGCTCGTAGACGAAGAGCACGTCGGCGTCGGAGAGGTAGTTCGACTCGTACCCGCCGAGGCGGCCCATGCCGATCACCGCGAGGCGCAGCCCGGGCAGCGCCGGGTGGGCCGCCCGCGCGGTGCGCAGCGCGGCGGCCAGGGTGGCGTCGGTGACGTCGGAGAGCGCGGTGCCCACGGCGGTGACGTCGGCCAGCGGGGCGGCCGACGAGCCCCGCTCGGGGCGGGGGGCGAGCCCGCCGGCCCGGCTGAGCACGTCGGCGCAGGCGATCCGGACCAGCTCCCGGCGGCGTAGGGCGCGGACCGCGCGGGTGGCCTCGACCGGGTCGTCGTGCCGGGCGGCGGCGGCCGTGAAGCCCTCGCCGAGCACCTCCCGTGGGCGGGGGGCCAGTTCGCTCTCCTCGGCCAGCAGGCGCAGCGCCTCCGGTTCCCGGGCCAGCAGGTCGGCCGCGTACCGGGAGGAGGAGAGCACCCGGGCCAGCCGGCGGGCCACCGGCCCGGAGTCGCGCAGCAGCCGCAGGTACCAGGGGGTGCTGCCGAGCTTGTCCGAGACCTGCCGGTAGTTGAGCAGGCCACGGTCCGGCTCGGGGGCGTCGGCGAACTCGCTGAGCAGCACCGGCAGCAGGGTGCGCTGGATGGCGGCGGTCCGGCTGACCCCGCCGGTGAGGGCCTGGAGGTGGCGCAGCGCCCCGGCCGGGTCGGCGAAGCCGAGGATCTCCAGCCGGTGCCGGGCCGCCTCCGGGGTGAGGCGCAGCCCGTCGGCGGGCACCCGGGCCACCGACTCCAGCAGCGGCCGGTAGAGCAGCTTGGCGTGCAGCCGGCGTACCTCGGTGGCGTGGGCGACCCAGTCGGCGCGGAACGCCTCGACGGCGCTGCGGCCTCCGGTGGCGGTGTAGCCGAGCGCGGCGGCGAGCCAGCGCAGGGCGGCCGGCTCGGTCGGCACGGTGTGGGTACGGCGCAGGGCCTGGAGCTGCAGCCGGTGCTCGACGCCGCGCAGGAAGCGGTACCCGCGCAGCAGCGCCTCGCCGTCGGCCCGGCCGACGTAGCCGCCGGTGACCAGGGCGCGCAGCGCGGGGATGGTGCCGGGGGCCCGCAGCGACTCGTCGCCGCGGCCGTGCACCAGTTGCAGCAGCTGGACGGCGAACTCGATGTCCCGCAGCCCGCCCGGACCGCGCTTGATCTCGCGTTCCAGCTCCTTCGGCGGGATGTTCTCGATGATCTTGCGACGCATCGCCCGGACGTCGGAGACCGCCTCGGGGCGTTCGGCGGCCCGCCACACCAGCGGGGCGAGCGCGTCGGTCCACTGCCGGGCCAGGTCGAGGTCGCCGGCCGCCGGCCGGGCCTTGAGCAGCGCCTGGAACTCCCAGGTGCGGGCCCAGCGCTGGTAGTAGGCGAGGTGGCTGGCGAGGGTGCGCACCAGCGGCCCCCGGTTGCCCTCGGGACGCAGCGCGGCGTCGACCGGCCAGGCGACCAGCCCGCAGACGCCGATCAGCCGGGCGGCGACGGTGGTGCCGGCGGCCAGGTCCGCGTCGTCGGCGGCCACGAAGATCACGTCGACGTCGGAGACGTAGTTCAGCTCGTCGCCGCCGCACTTGCCCATCGCGACCACCGCGAGCCGGGGCCGGGGCGTCCCCTCGGGCAGCTCGTCGACCGCGATCTCGTACGCGGCGGCCAGGGTGGCGTCGGCCAGCGCGGAGAGCGCCGCCATGGTCTGCTCCAGGCCGCGCCCGCCGGTCAGGTCGGCCGCGGCGATCCGCAGCAGCGCCAGCCGGTACGCCTGCCGCAGCACCGCCACCGGCTGGGTGGCGGCGGTGAGCTGCCCGGCGAGGGCCAGGTCGAGCGTGCCGTCGGCGGTGGGGGCGAGCCCGTCCGGGGCGGTGCGCAGCACGGTCCACTGCTCCGGATTGGCGACCAGGTGGTCGCCGAGCGCCGAGGACGCGCCGAGCACGGCGACCAGCCGGCGGCGCAGCCCCGGGTCGTCGCAGAGCGCCGCGATCAGCGCGGACCCGCCGGCCGGGGGCGTGCCGTCCGCGCCGGCCGCAGGACCGGTGGGCGTGGCGCGCCGCTCCGCCTCGACCATCCGGTGCAGCTGGCGCAGGGCCAGGTCCGGGTCGGCGGCCCGGGAGAGCGCCGCCAGCAGCTCGGCGGCCGACTCGTCGGCGGGCTCCTGCTCCTCGGTCCGCCAGAGCCCGAGCCCGTCCGGGCCGAGCAGGTCCGCCGCCCGCGCCCCGCCGTCGCCCTCGGCGAACCCGTACCGGGCGAGGCGTCCCCTGGCCGGTCGGGTCATGTCAGTGCCCGAGCAGGGGCAGGCCGGTGCGGACGGTGTCGTCGTCCAGCTCGCCGAGGGCGAGGGCGGCGAAGCGGATCGCGAACGGCTGCCAGACCTCCTCCACGTCGGCCATCACCCGGGCGCAGGCGGCCACCACCAGTTCCGGGTCGTACCCCAGCTCGGCCAGGAGCGCCGAGTCGCGGGCCCAGTCGGCGATCATCGCGGTGTCGCACTCGATGTGGAACTGCAGGCCCCAGGCCCGGTCGCCGAGGCGGAACGCCTGGTGCGGGTACCGGGTGGAGGCGGCCAGCAGGGTCGCGCCCCGGGGCAGCTCGGTGATCTCGTCGACGTGCCACTGCAGGACGTCCGGGATGAGCGGCACGTACCGGAAGAGCGGGTCGGTCTCGGCGGCGTCCCGCTTGCCCACCACGCCGGGCCCGACCTCCGGGCCGGACGGGCTGCGCTCGACGACACCGGCGTGCGCGGTCGCCAGCAGTTGCCCGCCGAGGCAGACGCCGAGGGTGGGCACCCGGTGCCGGACGGCCTTGCGCAGCAGCCCCTCCACCTCGGGGAACCAGGGTGCCCCCGGGGTGCCGTCGGCCAGCGGGTACGCCTGCTGCTCGCCGCCGAGCACCACCAGCGCCGCGTACCCCTCCAGGTCGGCGGGGAGCGCGTCGCCCGCGTGCGGGCGCACCACCCGCAGGTCGAGGCCCCCTTCGGTGAGCCACTCCCCCAGTCGGCGGAGGTCGTCGGTCGGGTCGTTCTCGATCACCAGCGCGGTCGCCACGTGTCGAGGCTAGCGGGTGTCGCGGACGGCGTCGGCGCGGCACGTCCCGCCCGTGGCGGGAGCGCGCAGGGCGTCGAGCATCCGGCCCAGCGCCGCCCGGGTGGCGGAGAGATCCGCCGGGTCGGTCGAGCGGGCGAGCCAGAGCGCCGCCTCGTTCATCGCGCCGGAGAGCAGGTGGGTGAGCGGGGCGACCGGCTGTGCGGGAATCAGTCCGGCCGCCAGCAGATCGGTGAGCGCCTCGGCCAGGTGGCGGCCGGAGGCCGCCTCGTCCAGCGCCCGCCACTCGTGCCAGCCGAGCACGGACGGACCGTCGACCAGCATGATCCGTTGCAGGTCGGGGTCGGTGCTGGCGGTGAGGAACTCCTGGCAGCCGGCGGTGAACCGGGTCCAGGGGTCGTCGTGCGCCTCGGCGGCGGTGGCGACGCGCCGGCCGACCTCGTCCTGGACCTCGGCGAGCACGGCCCGGAACAACTCCTCCTTGCTGGCGAAGTGGTGGTAGAGCGCGCCCTTGGTCACCCCGGCCACGCGCACGATCTCGGCCAGTCCGACGGCCGCGTAGCCACGGTCGGCGAAGAGCCGCCGGCTCTGCCGCAGCAGTTCCCGGCGGGTCTGCTCGCGTTGCTGCGCCCGGACACCCTGCGCCATCACCCCTCCATTGACATACCGACGGTATGCGAACTACCGTCCTCTCGCATACCGATGGTATGCGAAAGGAATCGCGACATGAACCTGACCAGCTTCTATCCGGTGATCTGCACCCGCACGCTCGCCGAGTCCCACGACTTCTACCGCCGCCACTTCGGCTTCGAGACCACCTTCGAGGCCGACTGGTACGTGAGCCTGCGCCGCCCCGGTCCGCCGGCGTACGAACTGGCGCTGCTCGACCACACCCACCCGACGCTCCCCGAGGCCTACCGTGCGCCGGTGCGGGGCCTGCTGCTCAACGTCGAGGTCGACGACGTCGACGCCGAGTGGGAGCGGCTCGTCCTCCGCAGCGGCCTCACGGTCGAGTTGGCGCTGCGCACCGAGGACTTCGGCCAGCGGCACTTCATCGTCGCCGCCCCCGACGGCGTGCTCGTGGACGTCATCACGCCCGTCCCGCCCACCGGCGAGTACGCCGCCCGGTACGTCGACGGGTGAGCCCGCCCGCGCACTAGGCTCTGCCGCTGTGATCACCGACGACTGCCTGCGCCCGCCGGTCCTGCGTCCCGGCGACACGGTCATGCTGGTGTCGCCGGCCGGGCCGACCCGGCCCGAGCGGGTGGCCCGGGGCGTCGAGCTGCTGACCGGCTGGGGGCTGCGCCCGGTGCTCGCCCCGAACGTGTACGCCCGGCGCGGCTACCTGGCCGGTGACGACGCGCTGCGCGCCGCCGACCTGAACACCGCCTTCGCCGACCCCGAGGTGCGCGGGGTGATCTGCACCCGGGGCGGCTACGGCGCGCAACGGGTGGTCGACCTGATCGACATGGCCGCGGTACGCCGGGACCCGAAGGTGGTGGCCGGCTTCTCCGACATCACCGCGGTGCAGTTCGCGCTCTGGCGGGGCGCCCGGCTGGCGAGCGTGCACGGGCCGGGCGCGGCCTGGCTGGACGAGCGCACCCCGCTCCGCTCGGCGGAGTCGCTGCACGCCGCGCTGATGAGCACCGCGCCGGTGACCGTCGCGGCGGTCGCCGAGGAGGAGACCTTCGGCGTACGGGTGCCGGGGCGGGCGGAGGGACCGCTGCTCGGGGGGAACCTCTGCCTGATCACCGCCTCGATCGGCACCCCGGACATGCCGGACCTCACCGGCGCGGTGCTGCTGGTCGAGGAGGTGCAGGAGCCGCCGTACAAGGTCGACCGGATGCTCACCCACCTGCGCCGGGCCGGGGCGCTGGACGGGATCGCCGGGGTGGCGGTGGGTCAGTTCACCGAGTGCGCCGACGGCTGGGACACCACGGTCGCCGACGTGCTCACCGAACGCCTCGGCGACCTGGGCGTCCCCGTCCTCGGCGGTCTGCCGATCGGGCACGGCGTCGGTCAGCTCACCGTGCCGGTCGGCCCACGCGCGGCCCTCGACGCCACCGCCGGCACCCTGACCGTCGCCCCCGCCGTCCGTGCGACGGGATTGTCAGCGCATTCATAGGGTCGGCACGGGTTCGTCCCAGGTATCGGGGTCACCGTCGGTCACGGCAACGCACACCGACGAGAGGAAGACACCGATGTCCCGCACGATGTCGAAGAAACACCTGCTGGCCGGACTGGCCGCTGCCGGGGTGCTCGGCGTGGGGATCGCCGCCCCGACGGTCGCCTTCGCCGAGGACGCGACCCCGTCGCCGAGCGCCGGCGCCACCCAGGAGACCGACCGGCAGGACCGCCGGGCGGAGCGGCAGGCCGAGTTCGCCGAGGCGCTGGCGAAGGAGCTGGGCGTCCCGACCGACAAGGTGACGGCGGCCCTGGAGAAGCTGCACGAGCAGCGCAAGGCCGACCGGCCGGAGCGTCCGTCGGCCGAGGACCGGCAGGCGAAGCTCAAGGAGCGGCTGGCCCAGGCGGTCGAGGACGGCAAGCTCACCCAGGACCAGGCCGACGCGATCACCGAGGCCGCCGAGTCCGGCGTCTTCCCGGGCCCGGGCGGCCGGCCCCACCACGGCGGCACGCCCGGCAGCTGACCGGGCGGCCCTCGCCCGGACGCGTCCCCGTTTGCGGCGTGTCGCGGTGTCCGAACGAGTGGACACCGCGACACGCCGCGAACCGGGAGCGGAGCTGTCCGTCCGGGCGGACGGGGGCGCTGTCAGCGCAGGTACGGCCCGTCGGTGCCGATCTTGCCCGGCGCGGGGTTGCCGGGCAGGTCGAGCACGTAGACGCGCAGGTTGCCCTTGCCGCTGACCGAGGCGGTGAGGGTGCCGTTGGTGACGGTCTTCACGTCTCCGGTGACGGCGTCGCGGTACGTGCCGTTCGGCACGCCGCTGAACGTCGCGCCCCCGGAGACGGTGACCAGCGCGAAGCTGTCCACCCCGCCGGCGGTGTACCGGCGCTTGTACGCCATGCCGCCGCTGACCCCCTCGGTCGAGTACTGCCCCTTCTGCAGGGCGGGGATGGCCCGGCGGATCCGGTTGAGCCGCTGCACGTGCTTGACCAGCGGCTTGTCCAGGGTGGCCGCGACCGCCCCGCTGGCGCTGCCGACCACCCCGAAGTCGCTGGCGGTGACGCTGCCCGCGAGGTGGTCGCCGTAGTAGGCCCGGCCGGTGGTGGCGAGCGGGCAGGTCGGCCCGCAGTCGATCTTCGCGCCCTTCTGGAACTCGATCTCCGAGCCGTAGTAGAGGGTGGGCACGCCCCGGAACGTCCACATCAGGCTCATGTTCTCCGCCCAGGCGTCGGTGCCCTCGGCGTAGCGGGTGCTCGACTTGTTCGGCCCGTAGTCGTGGCTGTCGACGTAGACGACGTTGTAGGTGGCGTCGTTGTAGCTGTCGTCGGAGTCCTTGCCGTTGCCGAACGCGTTGTGCGCGTCGCCGAAGTTCATGTGCATCCGCATGTCGATGACGTTCATGCCGGAGAACTTCGAGTGGTCCGGCGCGTGGTAGGTGTTGCCGCGCAGGAAGGCGTTGTCGCTGGTGGGCTGGCCGTTCGGGCCGAGCAGTTGCTCGTAGTCGTACTGCTCGATCGCGGCGCGCACGTCGTCCGGGCTGTACTCCTTGCGCTCCTTCCAGGTGAAGAACTGCGCGGAGTGGTTGACCGAGCCCCGGTTCCACTTGTCGTTGACGAAGGCGGCGACCTCACCGAAGACGTAGAAGTCCCTGCCCTTCTCGCCGTGCCGGGCGACCGCGTGCTGCTGGATGGCGGGCAGGAAGCGCCGGTTCCAGGTGACCCGGGGGATGTGCACGGCGGTGTCGACCCGGAAGCCGTCCACCCCCATGTCGATGTACCTGTTGTAGACGTCGATCAGGTACTGCTGGACGGTGGCGTTCTCGGTGTTGAAGTCGGCCAGGTCCTCGTGCAGCCAGCAGCTGCGCGAGTCCTCGCCCTCCCAGTTGCCGATCCAGCACTGGTGGTAGAGGTCGGCCGGGAAGAGCTTGCTGGTCGGGCTGGGCCACTGGCAGTGGTGGACGGTGTAGCCCTCCTGGCTGTAGGAGCCGTTCGGGGTGCCCCAGCGCAGGCACTGGTTGCCGGCCGGCGGGGTGGACGACCACAGGTCACCGGTGTACGGCCGGCCCTTGGCCTTGGCGTTCTGCGCGGCGGTCAGCGTCGGGTCGTTCCCGTCGTGCTCGACCATCGGGTCGTACTCCCGGCCGGCCTGCGGCTGGTCGTAGTACCACTTCCACTGCTCGTCGCGGGTGCCGTACACGGTCGGGGTGAACAGGCCCTTGGCGCCCCAGCGGGAGCTGTGGTTGTAGACCACGTCCTGGAAGATCTTGATGCCCTTGGCGTGCGCCGCGTTGATCAGCTGCTGGTAGCTCGCGCCCGGGCTCTCCAGGCGCGGATCGACCCGGTGGAAGTCCCAGCCGTGGTAGCCGTGGAAGTCGTAGTCGGAGCGGTTGAGCACCACCGGCGTGATCCAGATCGCGGAGAAGCCGAGCGCCTTGACGTAGTCCAGCTTGTCGATCAGGCCCTTGAAGTCGCCCCGGAACATCGGGTCGTCGTTGGCCGCGTTGCCGGACTTCACGTGCTGGCTGCCGCCCCGGTTGTTGCCGCTGTCGCCGTCGGCGAACCGGGCGGTCATCACGAAGTAGATGCTGTCCTCGCGCGGGTCGCCGCCGAGCGGGGAGCCACCGACCGGCGGCGCGGATCCGGTGGTCGCCGTCGCGGGCGCGCTCGCCGCCGACCGGTTGCCGGCCGCGTCGAGGGCCCGCACCGTCCAGGAGTACGCGGTGCGCGGCGCGAGGTCGTACGCGACGTGGCGGGTGGCGGTGGTGGTGACGGTGGCCGGGCCGGTCGTACCGCCGGTGCGGGTCACCTCGTACCCGGTCACCGCCCGGTCGTCGGTCGACGCGGTCCAGGCCAGCGTCACCGACAGCCCGTCGACGGCGGCGGTGAGCCCGCCCGGCACGGACGGCGCGGTGGTGTCCGGGGCGACGGGCACGCAGGGGTCGGCGGCGTTCGCGGTGACCACGCCGCCCTTGACCGTGCTACGCCCGACGCCGATGGTGTAGTCGGCCCCGTTGTTGTTGTCCCAGGTGCCGGCGGTGTCGTTGAACGCGGCGGTGAGTCCGGTCGCGGCGCCGAGGCCGACCGTCCGCTTCGCCCAGCCGGCGCAGGCCGCCTCCATGGCGACGCCCGGCGCCGTGGTCCAGGTGCCGCCGTTCGGCCGGTAGTGGATGTTCGCCGCGTTCCAGCCGCGCGTCGCGAGGTGGTAGTACACCTCGGCGGTGGCCCCGCCCGGGGACGGGCCGGCGCTGCTCGACGGGCTCGGTGACGGGCTCGCGGTGGCGCACGGGTCACCGGAGCCGATCTTCCCGGCGGCCACGGTGACCGTGCCGGTGCCGAGCCGGTAGTTGGCGCCGTTGTTGTTGTCCCAGACGCCGGCGCCGTTGGTGAAGACGACCTGGAGTCCGCCGGCCGCGCCCAGGTCGACGGTCTTGCGCCGCCAGCCGGTGCAGGCGGCGTCCATGGCGACGCCCGGCACGGGGGTCCAGGCCGCGCCGTCGACGCCGTAGTGGATGTTGACCGAGGACCCCCAGGCCGCCGGGGGTTGGTAGTAGACGGTGACGGTGTTGGCCGCCGCCGCTGCGGTCAGCGGCAGCAGGCCGGCGGCCAGGCCGGCGACGAGCGCGAGCGCGCCCCACCGGCGACGGGTGGTGGTGATGGTCCGCCTCATGGTGGCTCTCCTGACACTCACGTCCGTGCGGGGGACGCAAGTAACTGAAGGCGTTGCAAGAACTTGCGAACGCGGTGCCAGGAAGTTACCAGCTTGAATGGGACGAAACTAGAGGTTCACAATCGACATACGCGAGGAATTTTGCGACCGATCACTGAAAGAGCTTGCACCTGCGGGAATGCCTTGCGAGGCATGGACTCCTGCGGTGGTTGACCTGAAGTCCACTTGAGGTCCTACCGTGAGCGGCGTCGATACCGCACCGAGGAGGCGCTGATGCCGGTGGTCTACCGCGTGGACAAGTTCCAGGTCCCCGAAGCCGTCCGGGACGAGTTCTGGGGACACGTACGCCGCACCCACGAGATCCTCCGCCACCAGCACGGCTTCCTCGACGACGCGTTGCTGGAGCAGCACTCCGGGCCCGGACGCTTCAACGCGGTGACGATCGTGCGCTGGTCGTCGGAGGACGACCTGCCGGCCGCCCGCGCGGCCGCCGAGGCGGGGCACCGGAAAGCCGGCTTCACCCCGGCCGCCTTCTTCGCGCGGACCGGCATCGAGGCCGACGTCGCCAACTACGTCGAGACGACGTCCGGCTGACCCGGCACACCGGCCACCCGGACGGCTCCGGGTGCGGTGGCCGCCGCTCACGCCACCACCGCACCCGGCCGCCGGCTCAGCCGCCGGCGGGCGGCGTGAAGACGCCGAAGTGGTTGCCGGTCGGGTCGAGCAGGTGGGCGAAGGTCAGTCCCTTGTCGTTCGACCGGGGCGGCACCAGGACCTTGCCCCCGGCGGCCTCGGCCTGCCGGCACGTTTGCGCCACGTCGGCGACCTGGGCGTAGAAGACCGCGTAGTTCGGCGCGGCCCCGTTCGTCGCCCAGATCCCCCCGGCGATCCCCTGGTCGCCGCCGGCCCCGGTCACCCGGTACGACCGCTCCGGCGTGCCCTGCTCCTCGAAGGTCCAGCCGAACAACTCGCCGTAGAAGCGCTGCGCCTCGTCCGGGCGGTCGGTGCCGATCTCGAACCAGGTCACGGGCGTGGTGGACATGCTGCCTCCTGTTCCGCGCGCCGGCCCGGACGGCCGGCGTCGTCAGGAGTCAGCCTCGACCTCGTCCGCGACACCGTCCTGTCGGTGTTTCCCGGGCGTCTCGTCTCACCTGCGCACCCGCCTCCGGCCGGCACAGCGAGGCCGACGCCCGGTCCCGACGGCCACCTCGGCCCCGGCGAACCTCCCCGGCCGGAGAACCTCCCGGTGCGCCCTATGCGACCTTGACGGCCAACTTCCCGACGTAGTGATCACTGAGGGCACGATGTGCGTCCCCGACCCGCTCCAGCGGAAAGGTCCGGGCGACGTGGACCACGAGGGAGTTCGCCTCGATGATCGCGTTCAGCCGATCGGTGGCGGCGCGGCTCCGATCTCCGTCGTAGTAGGAAACCGTCGCGTCCGGCGCCGTCACCGGCACGGGTAGGACACCATTCGGCCAGGCGATCCGCCCCGACTTCCTGATCGCGCGAAGGGACCGTTCGGCGATCCCGCCTCCTGCGGTGACCAGCGCCGCGTCGAGGCCGCCCGGTGCGAACTCGTACGCCGCGGCCAACACGTCCTCCCTACGGCCGTCGATGGCCCTCTCGGCCCCCAGCCGCCGGGCCAGGGCGACACCGTCGTCACCGGAGGCCACGGCCAGCACCCGGATGCCCCTGTGCCTCGCCAGTTGCACGGCCAGGTGGCCGATACCGCCGCTGGCCCCGAAGACCATGAGCGTCTCGTGCGACCGCAGGTCGAGCAGTTCGAGGCCGCTCAGTGCGGTCAGCGCGTCCCATGCCATCGCGCCGGCCTGTTCGGTGGGCACCCGGTCGGGTACGCGCGCCACGAACTCCGCCTCGACGACGCCGTACTCGGCGTAGAAGCCCCCACGCGCCACCGGCATCGTGGCCGCATAGACACGCTCGCCCACGTCGAACCCGGCGACGTTGCGCCCGACCGCGGCCACCGTGCCCGCGGCATCCCAGCCGAGGACGTAGGGGAAGGTCGTCGGGATGCCGAAGGCGCCGTCGAAGTCCCCCTTCCGCTCGGCCGCGTCCCAGGACCCGACCCCTGCGTACTCCACCCGGATGAGGACATCGTCATCCCCGACCTCGGGGAGCGGTATCCGGCGCGACGAGAGTTCGTCGACGCCGCCGAATCGATCAAGGACGACCGCGTTCATCAGCGGCGGCTCCACGATCACGCCACCAGCTGTGCGCTCGACTCTGCCGTTCATCGACCCTCCCATTTGATTGATCGAATCAAGGATCATTGGACCACAGTTACTTGAGCCCATCAAGCATTAGGGGGATCCCGATAGACTCGGAGCCATGGCACTACCGAGCGGACCCGTGGCCACCTCGTCCGAGGCCGAGGCGGTCCTGTTCGATCTGGTCGACCTGTACGACCGCGCCTACCAGGCGGCCGCGGCCGAGTTGTCGCTCAGCTCGGCGCAGGCATGCCTGCTGGGGCGACTCGACGAGCGACGCGGCATGGGCGCCCTGGCCGACGAACTCGGCTGCGACGCCTCGAACATCACCCAGATCGTCGTACGTCTCGAAGCGCTCGGCCTCGTGACCCGCGAACGAGATCCCCGGGACCGCCGTGCGCGGCTCGTCGCGCGGACCCCCCGAGGAGACGAGATCAACCGGCGCTTCGCAGCCGCCTTCACCTTCGCCCGCACGACGGTCGGACGACTGTCACCCCACGAACAGGATCAGTTGACGGCGCTGCTGCGCAAAGCGCTGGGCTGACCCGCACCCGCGCCCCGCCCAACCAGCGACAAGGCTCAGACCAGGCTGAGCGGGCGGACGTCGCGCGCCCGCGGGATGTCGAGGTCCTCCATGCGCAGCTCCCGCCGCACCTCCTCGGCCAGCGACACCACGCCGAGGATCCGGTCGGTGCGGAAGCAGCGCAGCCCGTCGCGCAGCCGGCACCAGGCCACCAGGTACCAGTGCGTCGGGTTGCCGAGGTAGGCCAACGGCTCGACCTCCCGCACCGAATCCGCGCCCGTGCGGTCGGCGTACCGCAGGCGGAGCACCCGGCCCGCGGCGACCGCGTCGGCGACGCGGGCCGGGACGGGCGTGGCCGGCCCGTCGCCGATCAGGTGCACCCGGCCGGCGAGCCGGTGCGCCTCCGCCGCGTCGGCGGCCGGCAGCACCGCGAGCAGCTTGCGCAGCGCGGTGTGCCCGGCCCCGGCGAACGGCGTGCCGCCGAGGCGGTGCAGTGCGACGGCCATCGCCACCGCCTCGGCGGCGGTCAGGTTGACCGGCGGCAGGGTGTGCGCGCGGTCGACCACGTACCCGCCGGTGCGGCCCGGCTCGGCCCAGATCGGCACGCCGCCGGCCTGCAACGCGGTGATGTCCCGCTCGATGGTGCGGGTGCTCACCTCGAACCGCCCGGCCAGCCAGCGGGCGCTGCGCGGGCGCGGCGACACCGCCCGCAGCTCCTCGACCAGGGCGTAGAGACGGTCCGTGCGGTTCACCCCGGCAGGCTAGGCCGGGGGTACGACAGCCGCGCTCAGGCGATGCAGGCGCAGACGATCAGCGCCGCGCCGAAGTGGGTGGCGGCGCTGACCCGGGCCGCCGGGTGCGGCTCGTCCGAGCAGATGATCTCGCCGAGCCGGCCCGGGGTCAGCAGGTCCAGCACGAAGAACGCCAGGGCCATGATCAGCAGGCCGATCAGCCCGAAGATCACCGTGGAGGCGAGCCCCTTGGTGAAGTCGCTGTAGCTGGTCAGGATCGCGGTGAAGACGATCCCGGCGATGCCGAGCTGGTTGGCGGCCAGCAGCAGCGCCGCGTTGCCGTTGCGGCGCACCCAGATCAGCTCCCGCAGCCTCCCGGGCGTGAGCAGGTCGACCAACAGGAAACCGGCGGCCATCAGGGCGACACCGACCACCCCGAACACCACGCTCTGCCACGCCCCGCTGAGCAGATCCTCCAGCACCGACTGCCTCCCGACCACCCTCGTCCGGCAGGGGCGCCGGCACGGTGATCGAGACGATAGCGCCCACGCGCCACCACCGGCAGACCCGCACGGCCGAGACCGACCGGCCTACAGGGACAGGTAGCGCTGCCGCTCGTACGGGGTGACCTCGCGGCGGTACTGCTCCCACTCGGCGCGCTTGTTGCGCAGGAAGAAGTCGAAGACGTGCTCACCGAGCACCTCGGCGACCAGTTCGGAGCCGGCCATCACGTCGATCGCCTCGGCCAGGTTCTCCGGCAGGGCCTCGTACCCCATCGCCCGGCGCTCGGCGCTGGACAGCGACCAGACGTCGTCCTCGGCACCCGGGGGCAGCTCGTAGCCCTCCTCGATGCCCTTGAGCCCGGCGCCGAGCATCACCGCGAAGGCCAGGTACGGGTTGGTCGCCGAGTCCGGCGAGCGGACCTCCACCCGGGCCGAGTTCGGCTTGCCGTACGCGGGCACCCGGACCAGCGCCGAACGGTTCAGGTGCCCCCAGCAGACGTACGCCGGGCTCTCGGTGATCCGGTCCGGCAGCGCCTGCGGGAAGAGCCGCTTGTACGAGTTGACCCACTGGTTGGTGACCGCCGTGTACTCCCGGGCGTGGGTGAGCAGGCCGGCGATGAACGACTTGGCCACCTTCGACAGCTTCATCGGGTCGCCGGAGTCGTGGAAGGCGTTGCGCTCCCCCTCGAACAGCGACAGGTGGGTGTGCATGCCGCTGCCCGGCTGGTCGGTGAAGGGCTTCGGCATGAAGGTGGCCTGCACGCCGGTGGAGAGCGCCACCTCCTTCACCACGTGCCGGAACGTCATGATGTTGTCGGCGGTGGTCAGCGCGTCGGCGTAGCGCAGGTCGATCTCCTGCTGGCCGGGGGCGACCTCGTGGTGGCTGAACTCCACCGAGATGCCGATCCGCTCCAGGGCGAGCACCGCCTGGCGGCGGAAGTCACGGGCGACGGCGTGCGTGGTGTGCTCGAAGTAGCCGCCGGTGTCCACCGGGGTCGGCACCGAGCCGTCCATCGGGCCGTTCTCCAGCAGGAAGAACTCGATCTCCGGGTGGGTGTAGAAGGTGAAGCCCTTCTCGGCCGCCTTGGACAGCATCCGGCGCAGCACGTGGCGCGGGTCGGCCCAGGACGGGCTGCCGTCGGGCAGCAGGATGTCGCAGAACATCCGGGCGCTCTCGCCGCTGACCCCGCCCTCGAAGGGGAAGACCTGGAAGGTGGTCGGGTCGGGCATGGCCACCATGTCGGACTCGAAGACCCGGGCGAAGCCCTCGATCGCCGAGCCGTCGAAGCCGATGCCCTCCTCGAAGGCGGCCTCCAGCTCGGCGGGCGCCACCGACACGCTCTTGAGGGTGCCGAGCACGTCGGTGAACCACAGCCGGACGAACCGGATGTCGCGCTCTTCCAGCGTACGGAGGACGAACTCCTGCTGACGGTCCACTTCCCCAACCTTCCGCGACACTCTTGTCCGCCTTCGACCGGGCTTCACCCGACCTGACCGCCCAGTGTCCCCGGGCCTCGTTACGCCGACGTTACGCGACCGGCCGCCGCCCGTCCTGCCGTGTCCCGCCGGACGGTGTCCGACCGCGCCGGGGTGGCGGCCGTCTCCCCGGAGGGGCCGGATCGGCGTGCGCGGGCTGGGGCAAGATGAGGACATGCCCACCCTGCGTCTCGCCCTGTCCCAGGTCAACCCGACCGTCGGCGACCTCGCCGGCAACGCCGAGCTGGTCCGCTCCTGGACCCGCCGGGCCGCCGACGCCGGCGCGCAGCTCGTCGCCTTCCCGGAGATGATGCTGACCGGCTACCCGGTCGAGGACCTGGTCTTCCGCCGCTCCTTCGTGGCGGCGTCGCAGGCCGCGCTGCGGCAGCTCGCCGCCGACCTCGCCGCCGACGGTCTCGGTGACCTGCCGGTGGTGGTCGGCTACCTGGACGCGGACGGTCCCCCGCAGGTCGCCGGGGACGCCGAGCCGGGGCGGGGAGCGCGCAACGCCGCCGCGCTGCTGCACCGGGGCGGGATCGCCGCCACCTACTTCAAGCACCACCTGCCCAACTACGGCGTCTTCGACGAGGACCGCTACTTCGTGCCCGGCGACGCGCTGACGGTGGTGCGCGTCGGCGGGGTGGACGTCGCGCTGACCATCTGCGAGGACCTCTGGCAGGCCGGCGGCCCGTTCGCGGTGGCCCGGCAGGCCGGCGTGGGGCTGGTCGTCAACATCAACGGCTCGCCGTACGAGCTGAACAAGGACGACGTCCGGCTGCCGCTGGTGCGCCGCCGGGCCGCCGAGGCCGGGGCCACCATCGCGTACGTCAACATGGTCGGCGGCCAGGACGAGCTGGTCTTCGAGGGCGACTCGATGATCGTGACGGCCGACGGCACGCTGCTCACCCGCGCCCCGCAGTTCGTCGAGCACCTGCTGGTGCACGACGTCGAGCTGCCCGGGGCGGGCCCGGTCGGGGCGGAGACCGAGCAGCTGGCCGACGGGATGCAGGTGCTGCGGCGTACCGTCGAGGCGATCCCGGCGGCCCCGGCGGGCCCGGCGGCCGACGGCGGGACGATGGCGCCGGTCGCCGACGAGGCCGAGGTCTGGCAGGCGCTGGTGCTGGGCCTGCGCGACTACGTCAACAAGAACCGCTTCCCCTCGGTGGTGCTCGGGCTCTCCGGCGGCATCGACTCGGCGGTGGTGGCGGCGATCGCGGTGGACGCGCTCGGGCCGGACCGGGTGGTCGGCGTCTCCCTGCCCAGCCAGCACTCCTCCGAGCACTCCCGCGCCGACGCCGAGGACCTGGCCAAGCGGACCGGCCTGGACTACCGGATCGAGCCGATCCAGCCGATGGTGGACACCTTCCTGGCCAACATGTCGCTGTCCGGGGTGGCGGTGGAGAACCTCCAGGCCCGGGTCCGCGGCGTGATCCTGATGGCGCTGTCGAACCAGGAGGGCCACCTCGTCCTCACCACCGGCAACAAGAGCGAGCTGGCGGTCGGCTACTCCACCCTGTACGGCGACTCGGTGGGCGGCTTCAACCCGGTCAAGGACGTCTGGAAGACGCTGATCTGGCGGCTGGCGAAGTGGCGCAACGCCGACGCCGCCGCCCGGGGCGAGACCCCGCCGATCCCGGAGAGCTCGATCGGCAAGCCGCCGTCGGCGGAGCTGAGCCCCGGCCAGCTCGACAGCGACAGCCTGCCCGAGTACGACGTGCTCGACCCGATCCTGATCGGCTACGTCGACGGCGACCTGGGCCGCGACGGGCTGATCTCCTCCGGGCACGACCCGGCGGTGGTGGACAAGGTGCTCCGGCTGGTGGACATCGCCGAGTACAAGCGGCGGCAGTCCGCTCCGGGCACGAAGATCTCCATGAAGGCGTTCGGCCGGGACCGCCGGCTGCCGATCACCAACCGCTGGCGCGAGCACGGCTGATCCGCTCCCGCCGCGTCCGGGCGCTCACCGCACCGGCGAGGGGGCGCGCCACGTGGGCCGTGAGGCGGCGGGGTGGAGTGAAATCCTGCACTCCGCCCTGCCGCCGACGGCCGGCGCGGTGCGACGATCGCGGCGGAACCCGGGGACCGCGAAGGCGGCCTCGAGGAAAGGAGACAGTCATGGTGGAGTCCACCCCGCCCGAGGTGACCGCCCTCTACGGCGGTCCGGCCACCCGACGGGTGCGTACCCGCGACCTGATCGCTGCCAAGGAGCGCGGCGAGCGCTGGTCGATGCTCACCTCGTACGACCAGTACACGGCCGGCATCTTCGACGCCGCCGGCATCCCGGTGTTGCTGGTCGGCGACTCGGCGGCGAACAACGTCTTCGGCTACGAGACCACCCTGCCGGTCACCGCCGAGGAACTGCTGCCGCTGGTCCGGGCCGTGGTCCGGGCGACGAAGCAGTCGCTGGTCGTCGGCGACCTGCCCTTCGGCTCGTACGAGGAGGGGCCGACGCAGGCGCTGCGCACGGCGGTGCGGTTCATGAAGGAGGGTGGCTGCCACGCGGTGAAGCTGGAGGGCGGCCGGCGCTGCGCCGCGCAGATCGCCGCGATCGTCGGCGCGGGCATCCCGGTGATGGCCCACATCGGCTTCACCCCGCAGAGCGAGCACACCCTGGGCGGCTACCGGGTGCAGGGGCGCGGCGACGCGGCCGACGAGGTGCTGGCCGACGCGCACGCGGTGGCCGAGGCGGGCGCGTTCGCGGTGGTGCTGGAGATGGTGCCGGGCGAGGTGGCCAAGCGGATCACCGCGGAGCTGCCCATCCCCACCGTCGGCATCGGCGCCGGGCCGGACACCGACGCGCAGGTGCTGGTCTGGCAGGACATGGCCGGTCTGCGCACCGGCCGGGCGCCCCGGTTCGTCAAGCGCTACGCCGACCTGGCCGGCGTGCTGACCGAGGCGACCCGCCGCTTCGCCGACGAGGTCCGGGGCGGCGAGTTCCCCGCCGCCGAGCACACCTTCTGAGCCCGGAGCCGGTGGACGGCGGCCCGCCCGTCGTCCACCGGCCGGGCCGATCCGTCCCCGGTGGAGGCAGCGGCTAGGGTACCCACCCGTGAATCGTGCTCGTTTCCTCACCATTGTCCTGGCCTGCGCCTCCGTGGTGGCGCTCTCCGCGTGTGGCGGGGAGGAACCGTCGCCGGTGACGTTGCCCTCGCCGTCGGCCACCGCGTCCGCCACCACCGGGGCCCCGTCCGAGTCCCCCTCCGCCGCCGCCGCGGATCCCGCCGCGGACAAGAAGCTCTGCGCGTCGGCGAAGAAGATCGCCGACGACTCGCGCAGCGCCGTCGTGAAGGCCGCGACGTCGGGCGCCGACCCGACGCCGGCGCTGAAGCAGGCGTACACCGACATGGCGAAGGGGATGGCGGCGACCGCCGCGACCGGCGCCGCCGGCAGCGAGGTGACCGCCGCGCTGACCGCGTTCGGCACCGAGGCCGGCAAGGTGGCGACCGCCGCGGACATGACCACGGCGGCGGACAGCCCCGCCTTCCAGCAGGCCGGCACGAAGGCCAACGCCGCCTGCAGGAAGGTCGGCGTCGACCTCAACTTCTGAGCCGTATCCGCCGGGGGTCGTGGCAGGTCGTCCTTCCACGCCTCCCGGCGCGGCGGTCAGAGGTCGGTGACGCGGATGCCGGCGTGCGCCTTGTAGCGCTTGTTGATGGCGATCAGGTTGGCGGTGAACGCCTCGATCTGGTGGGCGTTGCGCAGCCGGCCGGCGTAGATGCCGCGCATGCCGGGGATCCGGGCGGCCAGCGCGCCGACGATGTCGACCAGTTCCCGGTCCTCGGTGCAGATCAGCACGTCCAGGTCGATCCGGTCGATCTCCGGGTCGGCCAGCAGCGGGGCGCTGACGTGGTTGAAGGCCGCGCAGACCCGGGAGTCCGGCAGCAGGGCGGCGGCCTGCTGCACGGCGCTGCCCTCGGCGACGGTCAGGGCGTACGGGCCCTGCTTGTCGAAGCCGAGCGGGTTGACGCAGTCCACCACGATCTTGCCGGCGAGCGGCTCGGCCAGCTCGGCGACGGTGGCCGCGTGCCCGTCCCAGGGCACCGCGACGACGACCACGTCGCTGCGGCGGGCGACCTCGGCGTTGCCGGCCCCGCTCACCTCGGCCCCGGCCGGCATCCCCGGCAGCGCCGCGATCTCGGCGGCGGCCTGCGCGGCGCGCTCGGCGGTACGGGAGCCGATCAGCACCGTCTGTCCGGCCCGGGCGAACCGGTAGGCGAGACCCCGCCCCTGGTCGCCGGTGCCACCGATGATGCCGACGGTCAGCCCGGAGACGTCGGGCAGCGTGGTCGCGTCGTAAGCCATGCGGTCATCCTCGCAAACCGTCCCGCCCGCCAGCAGCGTCCGGCGCTGTGACAATGCCCGCTGCCCCACCCTGCCGCTGCCCACCCTGCCGCCCTGCCGCTGTCCGGCCCGGCCTGCCCCGGCCCGACCCGCCGCTACCTTCGCTGCCGCTCTCCGGCCTGTCCTGCCCGCCTGCCGGTTCGCGGCGCTGGACGGCGTGCGAGCGGGGTCAGGCGCGTTCGAAGGTCACCGCGCGCCGCACCGGGTCGGCGGTGACCAGGCGGACCCGGATCCGCTCGCCCAGCGGCAGCTCGCCGACGCAGCGCGCGCGGACCGGTGGGTCGTCCAGCGCCACCGTGCCGCCGGGCTGCCGGCCCGGCTTCGGCTGCCCGTTCGGCGGGGCGTCGACGTCGAGCACGGCGGCGGAGAAGGTCTCCCCCACCCGGTGCTCCAGCAGCACCGCCTCGGCCAGTTCGATCGCGCCCCGGGTGGCCGCCCCCGCCGTACGGTCCGTCGTGGCCATCACCTCGGGCAGCTTCGGCAACGCCGCCCGGGCCCAGTCCGGCACCGCCCGCCCCTCGTGCAGGGCCAGGCAGACCTCCGTGGCGTACCGGTCGGCCAGCCGGCGCAGCGGGGCCGTGACGTGGGCGTACGACGCCGCCACCCCGCCGTGCCCGGGCTGCTCGGGCGGCGGGCCGTCGAAGGCCGTGTACGCCGCGCCCCGCATCAGCTCGGCCGCCTGGTCGATGAAGGCCGCCGCCCGGGGCTGCGAGGCGTCCAGCCCGACCAGCAGCTCACCGACGCCGGTCCCGTCCGGCCACTGCACGCCCAGCGGGGCGGCCGCGGCGCGCAGCCGGGCCACCGCCTCCGGCTTCGGCGGCGGCATCGTCCGCAACAGCCCGATCCCGCCGGCCAGCATGATGTCGGCGGCGGCCATCCCGGTGAGCAGCGAGATCTGCGCGTTGTGGTCCTCCATCGGCACCGGGCCGCGCAGCACCAGCCGCCAGCCGTCGCCGTCGGGCTCGACGTCCTGCTCGGGCAGGGGCAGGTTCACCGCGCCCCGGCGCAGCCCACGCTCGGTCAGCAGGGCACCGATCTCGGGCAGCAGGGCGATCGGCTCGGGCAGCGTCCCGGCGTCGGCGGCGGCCTGCACCCCGACGTAGTCGAGCTTGGCGCGGCTGCGTACCCGGGCGCGCTCCAGCGCGACGGCGACCGTCGCGCCGTCGCCGTCGAGGTCGATGGTCCAGACCACCGCCGCCCGGTCGACGTCGGGCAGCAGGCTGGCCGCGCCCTCGCTGAGCGTGTGCGGGTGCAGCGGCACGTTGCCGTCGGGCAGGTAGACGGTCTGCCCGCGCCGCCAGGTCTCCTCCTCCAGCGCGCCGCCGGGGCGGACGTGCGCGGCGACGTCGGCGATGGCGTACCGCACCCGGTAGCCCCCGCCGGGGCGGCGGCTGAGGTGCATCGCCTGGTCGAGGTCACGCGAGGTCGCCGGGTCGACCGTGACGAACGCGACGTCGGTGCGGTCGGCCCCGGCGGGTGGCCCGGCGGCCGCCGCCTCGTCCGCCTCGCGCTGCGCCGCGGCCGGGAAGCCCTCGGGCAGTCCCAGCTCACGGCGCAGCGCGCCGAAGTCGATGCGGGGCGCCACTACACGTCGGATGACCACGGGCTCAATCCTGGCAGCCCGGCCGAAGATCCGCTCTCCGGCGTGTCGGCGGCGTTCGTCGTACGGTCAGCCGGTGGCCTTGCGGGCGCGGGACCGGGCGCCGGCGGGCGCGGCGGCTCGGGCGGTGGCCGTACGCGAAGGGGCCTTGCGGGCGGTGACCTTCTTGGCGGTGACCTTCTTCGCGGGCGCCTTCTTCGCCGCCGCCTTGCGCGCGGTCGTCGAGGAGGTCGCGGTGGCCTTCTTCGCGGGGGCCTTCTTGGCAGTCGTCTTCGAGGCCGGCGCCGTCCTGGCGGTGGTCTTCTTCGCCGGGGCCTTCTTCGCCGCCGTGGTCGTCTTCTTCGCGGCGGTGGTCTTCTTCGCCGCGCCGGTGGTCTTCTTGACCGCGGCGGTGGCCTTGCGGCCGGTGGAGGTGACCTTGCGGGCGGCGGCCGTCGACTTCGCGGCCGTGGTCCTCTTCGCCGTCGCGGGGGCCTTCTTCGCCGCGGCCGTGGTCCTCTTCGCCGTCGCGGGGGCCTTCTTCGCCGCGGCCGTGGTCTTCTTCGCGGCGGCGGTCGTCTTCTTCGCCCCGGCCGTGGTCCTGGCCGCGGTGGTCTTCTTCGCCGCGGCCGTGGTCCGGGTGGCGGCCTT
Organism: Micromonospora coxensis; assembly: GCF_900090295.1. Taxonomy (NCBI): domain Bacteria; kingdom Bacillati; phylum Actinomycetota; class Actinomycetes; order Micromonosporales; family Micromonosporaceae; genus Micromonospora; species Micromonospora coxensis. The sequence goes on from NZ_LT607753.1 coordinate 1,894,218, forward strand.
CTTCGCGGGGGCCTTCTTCGCCGTGGTCCTGGTCGCCGGGGCCGTCCTGGTCGTCGTCCTGGTGGTGGTCTTCTTCGCCGGAGCCTTCTTCGCCGCCGTGGTCGTCTTCTTCGCGGCGGTGGTCCGCCTGGTCGCGGTCGCCGTGGTGGCCGGGGACCGCCCCGACCCGGCGCCCGCCGCGCTGGGCGACGCCTTGCCGGCCGGCGCCTTCCGGGCCGCCGCCGTGGCCGTGGTGGTCCGGCGTGCCGCGGTGCTCCGGGTCGCGCCGGCGGTCCGCGCCGCCGCGGCGGACTTCTTGGCGGCCGGGCGGGTGGTGGCCTGTTGTGCTTCGGCCATCTCGGTTCCCTCCTTGGGGACATGCGCTCGCGTGCCCCGCCACGGAGGCACGGAGTTCCTCGACGCGGGCCGTCCCGCGCCGTTTATCTGCCCTCCCCGGCCCAGCGGGCGTCCTCGGCCTCCCACGCCTCGTTGCGCTCCCGCACCTTCTGCAGGGCGCCCTCCGCGTCGGCAGCCGAGTCGTACGGTCCGAGAACGTGCTTCGCAGGGCACACGTCGGCATCGGTCTCGACCCGGTGGTGTCGCGTGCACCAGTAGTAGTGCCCACCACTTCCGCTGTCGTTCATGAGATCACTGTGCACCGGGAGCAGCCCGGCCGCCACCGGATCGCGCAAATACCCGTGCCCTCTCCACAGTAGACGTGCTGTCGGGCGGGCGGGCCCGGAACGGCGGAACCCGTGCCCCGGTGCGACGGGGCAGCCGGAGCGGGGGTCCGTGGCGGAGAATCCGGGCGTGCGTTTCGGGGGAGGAAGATCGGCACGGGCGCGGCGTGGCCTGGTCGCCGTGGGCGTGGTGGCGGTGCTGGCCGTGACGGTGGTGACGGTGGTGGCGCCGGTGCTGCGGGACCGCTCGCAGCACCGGCTGGAGCAGCGGGCGGACCGGGCGGTGACCGCGACCGCGCAGCGGACCCGGTCACAACTGCTGGCCGATCCGACGGCGGGGCAGGCGGCGCTGCGCCGGGTCGCCGACGGGATCGACGGGGTCGAGGTGCTCGCCGTGGAGTCCGGCGCCGCCGGGGTCCGGCTGGTCTTCCAGGTACGCGTGGCGAAGACCGCCACGAGCCTGTTCGGCTGGCAGCGGGCCACCGCGGCGGGGTGCTTCGCGCAGGTGGTGGGTCCGGGCCCCGGGCCGGCGGCGATGGAGCGGGTGTCCTGCCCGACCTGACGGCACGGCGGGACGGGCGGTCGGCGGCACGGCGGGACGGGCGGCGCGGGCGGCGGTTAGGGTCGCCGGATGGGCGTACCGGACTACATCCTGCGGATGCGCGAGCACGTCGGCCACGACCTGCTCTGGCTGCCGAGCGTCAGCGCGGTGGTCCGCGACGACGCGGGCGCGCTGCTGCTCGGCAGGCGCGCCGACGACGGTCGCTGGTCGGTGGTGAGCGGCTTCGTCGAGCCGGGTGAGCAGCCGGCCACCGCCGTGGTGCGCGAGGTCGAGGAGGAGACCGGGCTGGTCGTCGAGCCGATCCGGCTGAGCAGCGTCGTCTCGCACCCGCACACGTACCCCAACGGGGATCGCTGCGAGTACCTCAACCTCGGCTTCCACTGCCGTCTGGTCTCCGGCACCGCCCGGGTCAACGACGACGAGTCGGTGGCGGTCGAGTGGTTCCCACCGGACCGGTTGCCCGAGCTGGACGCGCACGCCCACCTGGTGATCGCCCGTGCCCTCGGCGGCGAGGCCGGCGCGTGGTACCTGCCCGCCGGCACCACCTGGGACGAGTTCGCCGAGGCGGGCCGATCCGTCCGGTGACGCTCGGGCGACCCCGTCGTGTCCGGCTGCTGCCGAGCACCGACATCGAAGAGTCGCCCGCCCGTGACAACCGGTCCGCACATCCAGGTGCTCCCTTCTGTGACAGACCCACCACGAGTGAGGGAGTGGTTCCACTTGCGCAGATTTCTCGCGTCACTGCTCGTGCCGCTGATCACGGTCGTGGTGACCGGCAGCACCGGTGGGCCGGCGGCCGCCACCGGTGCGTTCCCGACCACCATCTCGTTGCCGGACGGCTTCGCACCGGAAGGTTTGACCATCGGCCGAGGCACCACCGTTTACGTGGGATCGATCCTCGATGGCGCCGTCTGGCGAGGTGACCTCCGTACCGGCCGGGGCGCGGTCTTCATCCCCGGCACGCCCGGCACCGACAAGGCCGGTCTGAAGGTCGACCGACACAACCGGCTCTGGACCGCCGACTTCTCGGGAGGCGGTGCCACCGTCTACGACGCCCGTACCGGCGCCCGGCTCCAGCAGTACCGGTTCACCGACCAGCCGGGGAGTCTGATCAACGATGTGGTGATCACACGGACGGCGGCGTACTTCACGGACTCGACCCGCCCGGTCCTCTACGTGGTCCCGGTGGGACCCGGCGATCGGCTGCCCGAGGCCGACGCCTTCGAGGTGTTGACGTTGTCCGGTCCCGCCGCCGACGCGGGCGCCTTCAACAACGGCATCGTCGCGCTGCCCGACGGGGACCTGCTGGTCGTGCAGATGCTCCTCGGACGGTTGGTCCGCGTGGACGCCACCACCGGCGGCAGTCGCGTCGTCGATCTCGGCGGGTACTCGCTGTCCCGGGGTGACGGGCTGGTGCTGCGGGGCCACACGTTGCACGTCATCCGCAACCTCACCAACCTGGCGGCCGAGATCCGGCTGGACGCGACGTTCACGTCGGGCACCCTGGTCCGGGAACTCGACTCCCCGGCGTTCCAGGTGCCGGCTACCGGGGATCGCCTCGGTTCGTCGTTGTACGTGGTCAACGGCCGGTTCGACACCGCGCCGGCGCCGGACGTCGAGTACCACATCGTTCGGCTGCCGCTGTAGTTCCGCCGGGGGCGGAGGGCCGGCGGAACCAGGAGAGACGGCGGCGTCACCCATCACCGGGTGGCCGCCGCTCTCGGTTCCGGACCAGTCGGCCGGCGCCCGCACGACCAGCACAGCCGCCGGGCTCCGGCGGGCGTCCCGCGACGGGTCGAGCCGACCGGTCGGGGTGACGGACGCGCGGCTCAGGAGGCCAGGGCGGCGCGCAGCCGGTCCAGTTCGGCCGGGGTGCCGATGGTCGGTCGGTGCTCCGCGGCCGTGACGTAGTGGTGGACGGCGCCGGCCAGGAAGACCGGGTCGACGTGCGCCCGGCCCACCGGCAGCGTACGCGGCACCGCGCGCGGCCCCGGCGGGTCGGGAAGCTCGGCCAGGACGAGCACCCTGGCGTCCGTGCCGGGCGGGCCGCCGGGCACCAGCCGGTCCCACCGCACGGTTGTGCGGCGGAACAGGCCCCGCACCGTGATGCCCTGCGGATCGAGCGTCAGGCGGGGCCGGTCGGACCACAGGACGACCCCGATGAGCACCAGGACCAGCGCGACGACCACCAGGCTCACGAGCAGGACGGCGCCGGTGTCGGCGAGGCGTACCCGGTCCTCGCCGGGCACCCGCTCGAGGGTGACGAGACCGCCGGTCAGCCAGCCCACCACGATCGACCACGGTCCGACCCACGCCGGGGCGGTCGGGGCGGTGAACCGACGCGCCCTCCGGTCGACCTCGAAGGTGGCCGGACGGCGACGGGCGTCGCGGGTGAGCAGCAGGTAGACGCCGAGCGGGACGAGGATGCCGGCCGCGCCCACGGCGAGCCAGGCGACCAGACCGGTGGGGGCGGAGGTGAGCCGCCAGGTGAGCGGTTCCAGCCACCACTCGGAGGCGAAGCGCAGCGCGGCGGCGGCGAGGGCGAAGGGCCAGGCGAGGAACCGGGCGGCGCGGGGGTCCACCGCCGGCAGTGTAGGGCGGCCCGACCACCGGAGACCGGTCCCGACACCGACCCGGCGGGCCAGCGCCTGTCCGGGATGCGCGTCTCTCCACCACGGCCTCGTCGGCGTCCTTCCGCCGCACGTGGCTCCTGCGTCAGGATCTGCGTGACGTTGCCCCGCCCCGTCCCGAACGTCACTCGCGCCGAGTTGGAGGAGCACGAGCCCGTGAAGAGATCGGAGATCGTGCGGACCGCCATGGGTGTGTGCCTGAGCAGTGTCGCCCATGTCGGCGGCGGGCTCGTCGCCGCCAACTCGCTCTGGGACGGCAGGGACTCACCCGCTGAATGGACCTTCTACTACGCCGGTGCCGGATGCTGCCTGCTCCCTCTCACCGGAACGATCGCATGGCTCCTGACCACGACGGAGAGCACGAGGCGCACCGGCCAAGGCGTAATCATCGGGGCGGTCGTGGCCACCATCGTTGCCGGCCTGGCGCTGCTCACCGGATACGCGCCGCCCTGGATCTCGGCGGGCTGGACCGGGGATGGATGGAGCTGATCGGCGGAACCGCCGAAGGCATGGAGCCGCGAACCGCCGGCCCTCCCGGGTGACATCCCGAAGCGCTGGCGTCACCACTTGCCGCCCCACCAGACGGCCAGCAGCCCCACGAGCACTACGGCGCCGTCGGCGGGCGGACGATTCGCTACCGCGCAAGCAGGGAGCGCAGGGCCTTGACGATCTCGTCTGGCGCTTCCTCGGCCATGAAGTGCCCGACGGACGTGGTTCGGTGGTCCAGATCAGCCGCCCAGGTGTGCCACAGCGCGGCGGCGTCGTAGCCGAGTGCGGCTCCCCAGTCCTGCTGGACGACGGTGACCGGCATGGGCAGCCGATTCCCGGTGGCTCGGTCGGCCCGGTCGTGTTCGATGTCGATGCCGGCCGAGGCCCGGTAGTCGGCGACGATCGAGGGGACGGCCTCGCGCGAGGCTCTCAGGTACTCCGCCCGCAGGTCTGCGGGAATGGCACGGGGGTTCTTGGCCCACAGGTCGAGGAAGTAGCCGAAGAAGGCGTCCGGGCTGGCGCTGATCATCTGCTCGGGCAGGCCGGGCGGCTGGGCCATCAGGTACAGGTGGAAGGCGACAGCGGCGGAGGATCCGTGCAGGATGTCCCACATGTCCAGCGTCGGCAGGACGTCGAGGACGGCGAGGTGGGTGATCGTGGCGGGATGGTCGAGGCCGGCGCGGATGGCGACCAGGGCGCCGCGGTCGTGCCCGGCCAGGGCGAAGCGCTCGTGGCCGAGCTTGCCGGCGAGGGTGACGATGTCGGCGGCCATGGTCCGCTTGGAGTAGGTGTCGGCCTCGCGCGCTTCGGGCTTGTCACTGGCACCGTAGCCGCGCAGGTCGGGACAGATCACGGTGTGGTCGGTGGCGAGGTCGCCGGCGACGTGCCGCCACATGAGGTGGGTCTGCGGAAAACCGTGCAACAGCACGATCGGGCTGCCCGTACCTCCCACCGCCACGTTCACGGTCACGTCATCGTCGACCGCGACGCGCTGGTAGTCGAACCCGGGAATGGCAATTGTCATGATCGTCCTTTTCTCGTCGGCCGGACGATCCCCAGCCTGCCGGTCACGGATGAGCAGACGATGAGCGCGATACGTTGAGCGCACATGCGGAGGGCGGTTCGGTCAGTGCAGGTCAGCATCGGTGTTCTCGGGCCGGTCGTCGCCTGGGACGGCGTCGGCGCGCCGCTGGACCTGAGAGGGCCGAAACACCGCGCGGTGCTGGCGCGACTCGTCGTCGCGCGTGGTCGGGTCGTACCGGTCGACCGCCTCGTCGACGATCTGTGGCAGGAGCCCGCACCGGGCGCGGTGGGCAGCGTCCGCACGTTCGTGGCGGCGTTGCGGCGCGCGCTGGAGCCGCAGCGTGCACCGCGCGAGTCGGCTCGGCTGCTGGTCACGGAGGGCCCGGGGTACGCGCTCAGGTTGGCACCGGACGCGGTCGACGCCTGGCGGTTCGAGGACGAGGTCGCCGCCGCGTCCACGGCGTCCCCGCACGAGGCCCTCGAGAGGCTCGATCGTGCCCTGAGTTGGTGGCGGGGGCCCGCGTTGGCCGGCGTCGACGACGAGCCGTGGTCGCGCGTCGAACGCTCCCGCCTCGAACAGCTACGGCTGAACGCGATCGAGCAGCGGGCCGAGGCGCGACTGGACGTCGGGCGCGCCTCGGACGTCGTACCCGATCTCGACGCGCACGTGGCCGAGCATCCGTGGCGGGAGGAGGCGTGGCGGCTGCTGGCGCTCGCCCTGTACCGCACCGGACGCCAGGGTGATGCGCTCGCGGTGCTGCGCCGAGCCCGCAGCCTGCTCCTGGAACAGCTGGGCGTCGATCCGAGCCCGCGACTGCGCCGCCTGGAGACCGACATCCTCCGCCAGGCCGATCGGGTCGGCGACGGTCCGGGTTCATCGGGACCGCACCGGGTCTGGGCGGAGACCGCAGCGGCATACGACCGTACGGTGGCGTCCGGCTCCGGCTCTCGGCTGGAGTCGACGGTCGGCCTGCTGCGAAGTCTCGCCGTGACGGGGGCGAGCGGACTCGCGGCGGCCCGGGAGCAGCGGATCGCGGCCATCGCCGCCGCCGAGCAGCTGGGCGATCCTGATCTGACCGCCCGGGTGATCGGCGGCTACGACGTGCCCGCGATCTGGACGCGGTCGGACGATCCGGCGCAGGCGGCGCAGATCGTGGCGGCGGCCGAGCGGGCCCTGACCGCCCTTGGTTCCGACTCGTCCGAGGCCACCCGAGCCCGACTGCTGGCCACGATCGCGGTGGAGTCCCGCGGCACCCGCACGGCGCGCGGGCCCGAGGCCGCCGAGGAGGCGGAGCGGATCGCGCGCCGCCTGGGCGACCCGGCCCTGCTGGCCTTCGCGCTGAACGGCGTGTTCATGCAGACCTTTCACCGCGCGGGCCTGGCTCCCCAGCGGGACCGGATCGGTGCCGAGCTCGTCGCGCTCTCCGCTCGGCACGGACTGGGGACGTTCGAGATCCTCGGTCATCTCGTCCGGCTGCAGGCCCGCAGCGCGCTCGCGGACTTCGCCACCGGCGACCGGCACGCAGCCGCAGCGGACCGGCTCGCCGCGCGGTACGACCGACCCCTGGTCGGCGTGTTCACCCAGTGGTACCGCGCCCTGCGACTGGCCGCGACCGAGCCGTCGCCACAGGCCGCGGAGGCGGCCTACCGCGACGGGGCGGCACGGCTCGCCGACGCCGGAATGCCGGGCGTCGAGCGGGGCCTCCTACCGCTGGCCCTGCTGTGCCTGCGGGTGTCGCACGGGGAGCCGGCCCACTTCGACGACGGGACCGACTGGGGCCCGCACACGCCCTGGGCGCGTCCCCTCGTCCTGCTCGGACGCAACCGCCCGGCCGACGCCGCCGCGGCGCTGCGGCAGGTCCCGGATCCACCGCGCGACCTGCTGTTCGAGGCCCTGTGGTGCCTCACCTTCCGAGCCGCGATCGCCCTGGACGACCGGACGGTGATGAGACGCGCCCGGATCGCACTCACGCCGGCCGCCGACGAGCTGGCCGGGGCCGGCAGCGGCATGCTCACCGCCGGCCCCGTCTCACGTCACCTCGACGACCTCGACGCGGCCCTCCGCCGCACCCGATGAGCAGGAGAGCCCGGCCAGCAGATCCAGGCCGGCGCGGATCGCCCGGCCCACTGCGGGACGGTGCTCTGAGATGGTGGGCGACGGACGAGTCAACCGGTACGCCGAGTACCGACTCACGGGAGGCTGAGCACCATGCGAAAACTGACCTTCGGCATGAACCTGAGCCTGGACGGCTACATCGCCGCGCCCGGCGACGACCTCGGCTGGAGTGTGCCGAGCGACGAGCTGTTCCAGTGGTGGTCCGACCGGGTGGCGGCGACAGGCACGGCGCTGTACGGGCGCAGACTGTGGGAGACGATGAGTTCCCACTGGCCGACCGCCGACCAGCAGCCGGGTGCCACACCGGCGCAGATCGAGTTCGCCCGCCGCTGGCGGGACATGCCGAAGGTGGTGTTCTCCTCGACGACCAGCACGGTCGGCGAAAACACCCGCCTGGTCACCGGCGACGCGGTCACCGAGATCACCCGGCTCAAGGCCGAGGACGGCGGCCCGATGGACATCGGCGGCGCCACGCTCGCCGCAGCGGCCATGCGGGGCGGGCTGATCGACGAGTACGCGATCGTCACCCATCCGGTCCTGGTAGGTGGCGGCACGCCGTTCTTCGCGACCCTGGACAACCGGGTGGACCTGACCCTGGTGGAGACCCGGACGTTCCCGGGCGGCGTGGTCCTGACCAGGTACGAGACCAGGCGCTGAGTACTCGGATCGGCCCGGGCTTCGGGCCGATCCCAGGATCTCGCGGCACTGCGTTTCGAGGCGATCGTGATACCCGTGCCGCAGACCGCCCGGGTGGGGGCAGACACGCGGGAGCCATCCATGCCAGAACTTGCAGCCAACGACGTGCCATGCAGGACGTCACCCGGTCGAGATCCCGTCTCCCACGAAGCGTGGCGACAGCCGCTACAGGCCGTCGCCAGGCCGTCAGGCGTCGCAGGTGCGAAGATCGCATGTCGTCGGTTGTCACACGGACGGGTCCCAGGCGGCGAGCTGATCGAAGATGCGACGGTCGCCTTCGAACGTCAGCGAATCCAGCGGTATGCGGCCGTAGAAGAACAGGACCAGGTCACTGCCCGTGCCACGGGCGGAGGCGTCGGCCGTGTCGGGGTCCTCGCCGGCAGCGGGCGTGAGGTGGGCGACCTGCGCGCCGTCGGGGGAAAGCCGAAGGCGCCAGGAGTGGCCCTCGGTGGCGTGGTAATCGACGATGGCGGGGGCGTGCGGCCAGGCGACCGTCGTCGCGCAGAGGGTGAACTGGCAGTCGTCGAAACCGTCGAGGGCGACCTCCTCCGGTAGCGGCTGCGGGGCACCCACCGTGAGCTGGGCGTCGTAGGTGTACACCGCGATCTCGGGAACCTGGCGCCGCGCCCATGCACCAGAGGTTTGCGGTGACGGCGAGTCGTCCCACCACGTCCAACAACCGCGATCCGGGCCGGCCTCACGCAGCGCGCTCGTCAACTGCTCGACGGACTCGGTCCACCAGGCCAGCAGAGCCTCGCGTTCCCGAGGCGCACCCATGCCGTCCTCCCAAGCCGACTTCTCCGGAGGCGCGTCTGCGGGTCCTGCGGCGACGATTGCGGCTGATTTGCGGCGGCCCATGCCCACGTGTTGCACGAGATCGAACAGCGTCCGCTCAGGATGGGTCGGCACCTGCAGGTCGAGGCTGGGTGCTGCGGCGACCGCAGCGCGGAAGGCGGTCGACCGTTCGTTGATCAGCCGCAGATGATCAGAGAACGTGAGGATCGCATGCATCCGGTTTTGTACCACTGTGCTCCGACGACCGGACAGCGAATTTCGCAGCCGGCGCGGCGGTCGCCCCGGCACTGATACGTGCCCTTGATTGACGCACGGACAACGACATCCGCAACGCGCAGAGTCACTCGTACGGCTGCCACTCGACCAAGGTGTACATCAGCCTGCGGCGCTGCCGCCCGAGATCCTGGCCGAACGCGACCCGCTCGCCGTGCTGCGCTTCACCGCAGCGCTTGGACGCCCCGCGGTCGTTCATCTGATTGACGAGGCGATGACCCGCGAGGAGGTCACCGCGGCCCGCACCGCCCAGCCCACGCCGTACGGCCGAGAGGTCATCGTCGCCGCCCACCAGACTGGCCGCCGAGTCGCCGTCGTCTCCAAAAATCGGCTGGGTCCGTCCATGCTTACCTGGCCGCCCGCCGACTGACCGGCTACGTACACCCGGTCATCGGTCGGCCCGAGGCAGCTCCCGAAAAGATGAAGCCGGACCCGTTCCCGGTGCTGGCAGCCATCCGCGAGTTGGGCGCCGAGCAAGCGGAATGCGTGCTGGTCGGTGACTCCGCTACCGACATCGAAGCCGCCCACGCCGCCGGAATCGCCGCCATCGGGTACGCCAACAAGCCCGGCAAGCGCGAACGGTTCACCGCCGCAGAGGCAGTCATCGACAGCATGGCCGAGATGGTGGCGGCGTTCGCCGTCGACGAGCTGTAGCACCGCAACCACCGGACACGAGCGCCCCGGGAGATCATGACCGGGGCGTTCTCCTTGCCTCAGTCCTGAGTTCGACGCACACCGCGCAAGACAGCCAGGCGCCGGCGGCAAGCTAGTCCAAGTCTCCGCGCCTGGTGGCGATCCACGCCTCAACGTCCTCGGCGAGCCACACGTTGCCCATCTGGAGCGTTGCCACAGGCTCAGGGAAATCGCGTCGGTTGGTGATCTGGTAGACGCGCTGCCGGGAGACGCCGCCCAGCATGATCCGGATCTCGCCCGAACCCACCAACCGCAGCTTCTTGCCCATGACGCTGACGCTAGGCATGCGTCGACTAGGCATGTATCAAGTTGACGGACACCTAGTTCTCTAGCACTCTAGTCGTTTACTCTTAACGCATGACTAGGTTCAAGTGGTTCCAGCGCCCTGGTCAGCCGGTGGACTATGTGGCCGGTGAGCCAGTCCCATCCAAGCATCATCTGAAGGCGCAGAGGTGGATCGGCCGAGCCGCCGTCCCGGTTCCAGAACAGCCCTTGATGACCATGGCCGCCGCCTGGCGTTCGTCAAAGGCCCTCAAGCGCCTCAACCAGAGGTGATCCATGCCTATCCCTCAGTGGCGACCAGAACCCCCGTTCCCCGTCTTGATGGCCGGCTACGTCATCGACTTCCACCACTGTTCGGTCTGCTCGAAGTGCTCTGACGACGGATGCCCGCGCCTCGCGGCCGCCCGCGAGACCCTACGCGCCTGGCGAGACAGGAAGGGCCGACGTGAAGGCCGGTGACGTGTTACATCTGACCCGCACAGCCAGCCCTCAATTCGTACGACCGATCTTCTTCCGCCTTATCAAGATCCGCTCCGACCTCCACACCTACGATGGATGGACATGGCTGGACGGATATCAACTGGACAAGAAGGGCGACGCTTCAGTTCGCAGAGAACTGTACGTTCTTAAGGGAGGCGTAAAGTTGCTACATTCGCAGACAGATCCGCATACACATGCTGTAAGGAATAATGCAACAAAGAGGGCGGATCACATGTGATTCCGAGTGACCTTGCTTTCATCTCTACTGGTGATCTGCGCGAGAAGATCAGAATCTTTCGGATCAGGCGATGCCCCTGAAGCACCTTGCGGCGAATTGGGTCTAATTCTTGACGCAACCCGATCCAACCCATGCAGAGTTGCTTGCCGCAGAATTTCCTTGACTCGTCTCCTAATTTCTGGAGTTCGCTCGATACGGGGCCGTTCGAGTGGAATAAACAGCTCGTCGCCGTAGAGCTTCTCTCGCGTCACGCCTACCAGATTCTGCAATAGGCAAGCGTACAGCAACTGGTTCGCACGTCGAGTGCGACCCGTTCCAGCGGCATAGATCATCACGCCCGCCGCACATGCTGCGAAAACCAGCAATACCACCCCGTTAGAGGTTACCCTAAAGCCGAGGAAGTCGTATATTGTTAGAACTGCCGAAATCGAAAAGGCTGCCAACGGCCAGGAGACACCTTTGCGGAACTCTCCTTCCGACCGGATGCGGTCAATCTCATTGTAGAGATCCTTGTAATTTACTCGTAGCGCCACCTCAGCCTGTTCCATCCGCGCGCGGAGTCGGTCCCGCTGAGCCGCCAGATTGAATACGGCAATAGCAAACTCCACTCGAGCCGTTGATTCTTCTCTCAATTTCTGGGCCATTGCCTCGCGTGCCAACTGGGCAATGCGCTCGTCGCGACGTATGTAGAAATTTAATAGTGAAGCATCAGACGCTCGCACAATCTTTGGCTTTTCAGCCTCGCTAGCGAATGCGTAGAGGTCATGGTTGCTAACGCGAGTCGCTTCGGTCGCCTTACTTAGAGTCGCTGGAGTCATAGCCTCTAGCGCATTGTTAAGAATGTCTGGGTTTTCTCCGAACGCTAACTCAAGATCAGTCTTGAGCAGCTCTTGAAAGCTCCCGTAATCCGGTTCCGCAATTTCCCGAACTTGTCGAAAAAATGTAGCTATACGCGCCCCAAGCGACTCTAGCACCTGAAAAGTGGTGTCTTCCAGCACCTTTAGGTACGGCTCATCTTGAAGCTTCCGCCGCAGTCTCGATGCAGCTAGAGCGACATAGGATACGAATGCGAAAAGAAGGAGCAGGCTAAGCGAGACTGCCGCCCTGGTGCTACGGAAAGTAAGAAGTATCACTCCAGCAACGAAAAGCACGAAGGCGAGCGTGCATAGCCCCCAGAAGATCCTACTTAGCATCTCCAGCAAGATGCCCAGCAAGTAGACTAAGAAAAGGCCAAAAACAAGCAGGATTTGGTCGGGAAGATCCTGAAGTGGCTCTACTACGGGCTTGATCTGCGAGCTTCGCCAATCCTGCTTCGGGATTAGAAAAAAAATTAGCCACAACGTACCTGACCAAAGTAGGCCCACCGAGAATGGTGTACGCGTGTCACGTAGACCAGGAACCACTTGCGACAGGATGTTCATGGTTTCCGATTCCTCAATCCACGATCACTCCGATGCGATCTGGCAGCTTGAGACCTTATACTCGGACCCAGGTAGAGCCGATTATCAGTCAGATAACCGACATGAATCGGTAGCCTCCGCGTCGACCAGAGAACTACCCTTGGCCTGCAACATCGACGGATAGGTCGCGCTACCGGCACCTACACCCTGGCGCACGACGTGGACGTCAGGCGAATAGTTCTATCGAAGCACTGCCGAATAGCTCTTTTCTAGATCAAGGCACCGCGCTCCGCGCGGTGCGGGGCGGCAAGCCCGGCCGGCGGCAAGCCGCCCCGGCCGCCTACGGCGCCGGGGCGGTGAGCCACCGACAGCCGCCGGGACACCGCCCATCGTCGGATCTGAGCTCAGCGCGAGTTCGTCCGGGAAGAGCTGGTGAAGCGCGGCGACCGCATGCCGCAGGCAGTAATCGAGGCTGTGGCCGTCGACCCTGATCGCCGCACCATCGAGCCGCTGACCCGAAATCACCACGGTCCAGGGCTTGCGCTCCCGCTCCCCGTCGATCTTGACCAGCCCGACCAGACCCATCTCCCCCAGGTGCGCCAGCAGCTCCGGCACGCACTCATCCCACCTCATCCACGAATGGGACCACCGAGGCCGCTACGGAAGCCAGCGGGTGCGTTGGGGCTTCCGTCTGCCGCGCCAGTCCAACCCCGGGACTGGCTTGCCACCGGGTCACCCGGTCGCGGCGCCGGCCCCACCGCCGGGATGTGCCCGACCTCTACGACGGCCGGCGGCACACCGGCAGAGCCCACGCACCGCTGAAGGCCCTCAGGACGAAGCCGGGGAGCAGATCGAATTCAAGGTCTGCTGAGCCCTCGCGCAGGCCGTCCCAGGCCGTGGCCAGGCCGTCAAACGCCACCCAACGATGACCAAGGCCAACCAATTGCACCAGACAAAGCACCAGCTCAGAGCCTTGATCACGGCTCTGAGCCGGTGGGCGACGGACGAGTCGACCTGTACGCCGGATTCTGTGCGCGGCGCGTACCCCTCGCGGGATCCGCGCCGGCGGCGGCCATCCATCTCGGCCTGCCGTCGCCGACAGGCTCCTGCGGCCTACCCGCAGACATCGGGCGGGCAGCCCTCGAGCGTCTGCGCCGAGCCGTCATCTTGCGGTGACGGCCCTTTCTTGGCCTTGCTCCGGGTGGGGTTTACCGAGCCACCCCGGTCACCCGGGGTGCTGGTGGGCTCTTACCCCACCGTTTCACCCTTACCGTCCCTTATCGGGCCGGCGGTCTGTTTTCTGTGGCACTGTCCCGCGGGTCACCCCGGGTTGCCGTTAGCAACCACCCTGCCCTGTGGAGTCCGGACGTTCCTCGGCGGCGGGCCGGAGCCCGCCGACGCGACCGCCCGGTCGACTCGTCCGTCGCGCTCTCATCCTAACGACGCGGTGGCCGTGCCCATTTCCACCCCGCCACCGGGTCACCGACGGCGGCGGGGGCATCGCGCTACCAGTCCCGGACCAGTGGCTCGTCGAACAGCCGCTCGCCATGGGCCGGTTCCCGCAGCAGCCCCGAGCCGACCACCGCGCCGGTGCCGTCCACCGCGCGCAGGGTCACCCGCGCGCCGAGCGGCAGGGTGAGCACGGCGGCGCCGTCGCGTACCGGGGCGGTGGCGCGGACCCGGCCGTCCGCGACCGCCTCCACCCGTACGGCGGTCGGTCGCGGCACCACCAGCAGGCGGTCGGTGAGCACCGGGTACCCGTCGACGACGGCCGGCACCCGGACGGCGGCCACGTCGTACGCGACGGTCACCCCGGTGGCGACCAGCGGACGCCTGCCCTGCCCCGGCTCGTCCGCGCGCGGGGTGTCCGGTCCGGCCTGCCCGGCGGGGGCGAGCGCGACCAGTCCCCCACCGCCGGTGCCCACCTGGAGCACCAGCGGGCTGTCCCGCCCGGCCGTCCCGGCGAGGACCGCCTCGTCCCCGTCGAGCCGGCCCGCCCAGCGCACCTCCGGCAACGATGCGCCGACCAGCCCGCTGAGGTCCACCAGGTTGCGGTACGCGATGTCCGCGCCGCGCACCGTCGGCCATGCGGCGGTCACCGCCGGGTCGGGCCGGACGCCCGGCGCCCGCCGCCAAGCGGTGTCGATGCCCCAACCGTGCGGTTGGATCGGGCCGGCCTGCCGCAGGCGGCCGTCGCACTCGACCCGCCACCAGCCCCGGGCGAGGGTGTGCTCGACCATCAGGTGGTCACCGTCGGGTGCCGGCTGCCACCGCCGGTGCATTGCGCCGCTGAGCCGCCCCGAGCGGTCGTACGACAGGATGCAGCCGGTCGGCGCCAGCCCGAGCAGCCGGCGGTGCTCGTCGTGGCTGACGTCCAGGGCGACGAAGGGCTCCGCCGGCAGGTTCGCCTCCATGGTGCCGCCGCGCACCAGCTCCCCCGGCGGCGTGCCGGCAGCGGCCCGGAGGCTGACCAGCGCGGCGGCGGTGTCGGAGTGGTAGGCGAGGACGACGCTGCGCAGGCCGGTCGAGTCGTCCGCCCAGAGCACCTTCACGGTCGACAGTTCCGGGGCGACGGACAGCCGGTCGGTGGACCGCAGCCGCCCGGTCAGCTCGGCGAGGAAGCGGGTGTCCCCGGCCAGGTTGCCCCGGGTCGGGGAGTCGACCAGTCGCCAGGTCCACGCGGAGTCGACCGGGTGGCCGTGGATGTCGTCCGCCGTCGGGTCCGGGCCGGCGGCGCCGAGGAGACCGGGGCCGGCGAGGGTGGCCGTCAGGAGGGCGGCCAGCGCCGCGCCGAGGCTCGCGAGCCGACGCCGCCGGCGCCGCCGCGCCTGTCGCAGGAGGCGACCGTACGGGTCCTCGTCCGGCACCACCGTCGCCGCGATCCGGGCCAGTCCCACCCGGAGTTCGTCCACGCTCACGCCCGCTCCCCCATCAGCCTGCCGGTCAGCTCCGGCCGTCCGGCGACCCCGCTTCCCAGCACGTCCCTGAGCCGGGCCAGGCCACGCGCGGCCTGGCTCTTCACCGTCCCGACCGAACAGCCCATCGCCTGTGCCACCTCGGCCTCGGGCAGGTCCTCCCAGTAGCGCAGCACCAGCACGGTGCGCATCCGGGCGGGCAGCCGGTCCAACGCGGCCAGCAGTTCGTCGCGGGCGACGACGGCGTCGGCGGAGTCCGGGCCGGCCCGGTCGGGCACGGCGGAGGTGAGCAGCTCGCGCAGCCCGATCCGCCGCCACCGGCTGGTGCGCTCGTTGACCATGGCCCGGCGCACGTACGCGATCGGCTCGTCGACCCGGCGCCAGTGCCGCATCACCTTGAGCAGGGCGTCGTGCACGAGGTCCTGCGCGGCGTCGCGGCTGCCGGTCAGCAGGTACGCCGTGCGCAACAGCTCGGCGTACCTCGCCTCGACGAACTCCCGGAACTCGGCGTCATCCACGCCCCGGCCCCCCGTGTCGATCCCGCACCTCGGCTCCCTCCGTCGCGCGCCGTCGAAGGGAACGACGCGGCAGGGGCCGGGAAGGTTGAGAGAGCGGTGAGACCGAGCGTCCTCGACCGGAGCGTACTAGCCTCGGGGCACCATGGATCTCTCCGACGCCGTGCTCCTGCTCGCCGCCGGTCTCGCCGCGGGCACGGTGAACGCGGTGGCCGGCGGTGGTTCCCTGATCACCTTTCCCGCGCTGATCGCGGTGGGGCTGCCGCCCGTGCCGGCGAACGTCAGCAACTCGGTCTCGGTCTGCCCCGGCTACCTGTCCAGTGTGGCGGGCAGCCGGGTCGACCTGCCGCCGGGCCGGAAGCTGGCCGCGCTGGTGCCGACCGCCGTCGTGGGCACGCTGGTGGGCTGTCTGCTGCTGCTGGCCACCCCGGCCCGGGCGTTCGAGCTGGTCGTGCCGTTCCTGGTGCTCGGCGCGACCGCGGTGCTGGCCTTCCAGGTGCCGCTGCGCCGGCTGGTCGGGCATCCGCGCGACCTGTCGCCGCGTCGGCGTACCGTCGGCGTGCAGGCCATGGTGGCCGTCGGCGCGGTGTACGGCGGCTACTTCGGCGCGGCGCTGGGGGTGATGCTGGTCGCCGGCCTGGGCCTGGTGCTGGACGCGACGCTGGCCCGGGTGACCGCGGTGAAGAACCTGCTCTCGGCCGTGGTCGGGGTGACCACGGTGGCGGTGTTCGCGCTGTTCGGGCCGGTGAACTGGGCGGCGGTCGCGGTGGTAGCGCCGGCCACCCTGGTCGGCGGGTACGCCGGCGCCCGGCTGGTCCGCCGGCTGCCGTCGGTGGTGCTCCGGACGGTGATCGTGGCCTTCGGCACGGTGATCGGCCTCTACCTGCTCTGGCGCGCGTTCCGCTGACCGCCCGGCCCCCGGTCGGTCGACCTGGATGTACCCCGGCAGCCGCAGCCGGCCGGGCCCCTGCGCCACCGGGTGCGGTGGGCAGGGGCCCGGCCTGCCCGGTCAGGCGACCGGTTCCGGGGCGGCGTCGGCGTCCCGGTTCGGGCCGGGGGTGACCCGCGGGTCACCCTCGTCGGCGAAGTAGTCGTCGGACGCGGTGCCGTCGACCCCGTCGGCGACCTTCGCCGCCCGCAGCGCCAGCGTCACCAACGCCGCGACCACCAGGTTCACCAGGACGGCCACGATGCCCACGTAGATCGTCTTCTTGGTGTCGAAGCCGAACTCCGACAGCGGGAAGGCGGAGCCGGCGAAGTGCTTGCGGCCGGTCACCGGGTTGCCGATCTGGTAGAGCATCCACATGCCCACGCTCATGCCGGCCGCCCAGCCGGCGACCAGCGCGCCCCGGTGGAACCAACGGGTGTAGAGGCCCAACGCCACCGCCGGCAGCGTCTGCAGGATGATCACGCCGCCGATGAGCTGGAGGTCGATGGAGAACTGCGGGTCGAGGAAGACGATGCAGGCCACCGCCCCGACCTTCACCACCAGCGAGGTGATCTTGGAGACGTTGGCCTCCTGGGCCGCGGTGGCGTCCCGCTTCAGGTACTCCTTGTAGATGTTGCGGGTGAACAGGTTCGCCGCCGCGATCGACATGATCGCCGCCGGCACCAGCGCGCCGATGCCGATGGCCGCGTACGCCACCCCGGCGAACCAGTCGGGGAACTGCTGGTCGAACAGGACCGGCACGATGGTGTTGCCGTCCGTGCTGCCGGCCGTCGCCCCCGGCAGCGGCTTCACGTCGGCCGCGATGGCCATGTAGCCGAGCAGCGCGATCAGCCCGAGCAGCAGGCTGTACGCGGGCAGCGCCGACATGTTCCGCTTGATCACGTCCCGGTTCCGACTGGCCAGCACGCCGGTGATGCTGTGCGGGTAGAGGAAGAGCGCCAGCGCCGAGCCGAACGCCAGGGTGACGTACTGGAGCTGGTTGTTGGCGTTGAGCAGGACGCCGTCGTTCGGGTTCGGTGACGCGGCGAACTTCGCCTCGGCGGAGTCGAAGATCGCGCCCCAGCCGCCCAGCTTGTACGGCAGCCAGAGCACCGCCACCAGGATCACGATGTAGATCAGGGTGTCCTTGACGAACGCGATAAGCGCCGGCGCCCGCAGCCCCGACTGGTACGTGTACGCGGCGAGGATCGCGAAGGCGATGATGATCGGCAGGTGCCGGGCCAGCGCGCTCTCCCCGGTCACGCCCATCGTCTTGAGCACCGCCTCGATGCCGACCAGTTGCAGCGCGATGTACGGCATGGTCGCGACGATGCCGGTGATCGCCACCAGCAGCGCCAGCACCGGCGAGTCGAACCGGCGACGGACGAAGTCGGCCGGGGTGACGAACCCGTGCCGGTGCGAGACCGACCAGAGCCGGCAGAGCACCAGGAAGACCAGCGGGTAGATGACGATCGTGTACGGCACCGCGAAGAAGCCCATCGCGCCCGCGCCGAACACCAGCGCCGGCACCGCCACGAAGGTGTACGCCGTGTAGAGGTCACCGCCGACCAGGAACCAGGTGATCCAGCCGCCGAAGTTGCGCCCGCCCAGCCCCCACTCGTCGAGGTGGGCCATGTCGCGCGGCGCCCGCCACCGGGCCGCCACGAACCCCATCGCGCTGACCAGCAGGAAGAGCGCCGTGAAGATGATGATCTCGGTGAGATGGTCGCGCCACATCAGCGGTCCTCCTCTGATCGCGGCTGCGGGGCTCGCAGGCCCGGCTCACTCCTCGCGCTCACGGCGCCCCGCTTCTTCGTCATCTGGTACACCAGCGTCGTGGTGGCCACGCCGAGCAGGATGTAGGCCAGTTGCAGCCAGTAGAAGCGCGGGAAGCCGAGGATCCTGGGCGAGTCCGCGTTGAAGAGGGCCGGGATCAGCGGCACCACGATCGGGATGAAGAGCAACCAGTTCCAGGGGCTGTGGTCCTTCGCCCTGGACGACGCCGCCTGCGGCGTCTCCGGGTCCGGTGCAGCCATACACACCTCCGGTAAGTCGTAACTCGCCATGTGACGGCCGGAGGCTACGGCCGTGTGAGCGCGGTCACGTTCGATCGGAGGAGTCCGCTGCGCCGAACGGCCGCCAACCTGCGCCGAACGGCACAGGTCGACGGCCGGGCGGCCAGGAGATCAGCGGGCGGCGAGGTGGGCGGTGTCGTTGACCGAGCGGACCGCGACCCCGCCGTCGGGCCACATGTCGAACACCGAGATGCCGGCCGCGTCCAGGTAGAGCCGGTGCAGGAAGTCGTCGCCGGCCGCGAGGGCGTCGCGCAGCGCCAGCTTGATCGGCGAGACGTGCGAGACCACGACCACCGTCTCCCCCGGGTACGCCTCCCGCAGCCCCGCCACGGCCCGGGCGGTCCGTTCGGCGACGGTGGCGAAGGACTCCCCGCCGGGCGGGGCGACCCGGGTCGAGGCGAGCCAGGCGTCCAGCTCACCCGGCCAGCCCTCGCGCACCTCGGCGAAGGTGCGACCGTCCCAGTCGCCGAAGTCGCACTCGATCCAGTCGTCCTGCCGGCGTACCGGGAGGTCGCCCAGCGCCGCGGCGATCGCCTCGGCGGTGGCCGTACACCGGGACAGCGGTGAGCTGAGCACGGCCGCGACGGACGGGGCGAGCTGGGCCACCCGGGCGGCCGTGGCCCGGGCCTGGGCCCGGCCGGTGTCGGACAGCGGCACGTCGGCGCGGCCGGCGTAGCGCTGCTGGACGGTCCACTCGGTCTCGCCGTGCCGGACCAGGATCAGCCGGGTGGCGGTGAAGCTCGGCCGAGGCTCCCAGGAGGGCTTGACCGTCGCCGGGTCGCTGCCGCCGGTACGGGTCGCGGCGCGGGCGGCCGCCTCGCGGGCGGCGACGCGGGCCGGCGAGTCGGGAGCCGCCACCGCACGCGGCGCCTCGGCCTCGACCCGCTGGACCACTGTGCCGGCGGCGGCGTCCATCGCCGCGTTGGCCAGCGCGTCGGCGTGCTTGTTGCGCTCCCGGGGAATCCAGCTGAACCGGACCGAGTCGAAGCGGTCGACCAGCGCGGCGGCCTGCGCGGCGAGCGGGCGCAGCCCCGGATGCTTGATCTGCCAGCGGCCGGACATCTGCTCGACCACCAGCTTCGAGTCCATCCGCGCCTCGACCTCGGACGCGCCCAGCTCGGCGGCGGCCTCCAGACCGGCGATCAGCCCCCGGTACTCGGCCACGTTGTTGGTGTTCGTCCCGATCGCCTCCGAGCGTTCCGCCAGCACCTCACCGGAGTCCCGGTCCCGGACCACCGCGCCGTAGCCGGCCGGCCCGGGATTGCCCCGGGACCCGCCGTCGGCCTCGACGACGACCGCGCGCACCGCCACCGGCTACAGACCCGACTCGTTGGTGCGGACCATGATCCGGCGGCACTCCTCGCAACGGACCACGTCGTCCGGGGCCGACTTGCGGATCCGGGCCAGGTCCGCGCCGGAGAGCTCCAGCCGGCAGCCGCCGCAGCGCCCGGCGGTGAGCAGCGCCGCGCCCAGGCCGGTGTCCTCGCGGATCTTGTCGTACAGGGTCACCAGGTCGGCGGGGAGGTCGGCGGCGAGCGGCTTGCGCGCCGCCTTCTTGAACTCCTCTTCCTTGGCGATCTCGGCCAGGCTGTCGTCGCGGCGCTGCTCCGCCGCCGCGCGCCGCTCCCGCGCGTCGGCCAGCTTGGCCTCGATCCCGTCGAGGACGCCCTGCGCGGTCTCCCGCTGCTCCATCAGCTCCAGCTCGGCGTCCTCCAGGTCGCCCTGCCGGCGGTTGAGCGAGACCAGCTCGTGCTGGAGCGCCTCCAGCTCCCGGGCCGGGCCGGTGCCGGCGGCGAGCCGGTCCTCGTCCTTGCTCTTGCGGGCGCGGACCTGGTCGATGTCCTTCTCCAGCCGGGCGATGTCGCGGTCCAGGTCGTCGACGGCGACCTGGGCCCGGACCCGCTCGTCCTCCAGCGCGGACAGCTCACGCGCGAGGGCCTCCAGCTCGGCCCGCTCGGGCAGCGCCCGGCGACGGTGGGCGAGCTGGGCCAGCGAGGTGTCGATCGCCTGGAGGTCGAGCAGGCGGCGCTGGACCTGGGGTTCAGCCTTCACGGTGGGGCTCCTTGTCGTCCAGTGTGGGCGCGGCGGCGTGCACGGTCCAGGGGTCGGTGTCCAGATCGGACACCACGGTCTGCACGCCGAGGTCGGCCCGGAGGTGGGCGGCCAGGTCGTCCAGCCAGGGTCGTTCGGTCGCCCAGTGGGCGGCGTCCAGCAGGGCGGGGCCACCGGCGGCGAGGTGCTCACCGGCCGGGTGGTGCCGCAGGTCGGCGGTGAGGAAGGCGTCCACCCCGGCGGCGCTCGCCTCGGCGAGGAAGGAGTCGCCGGAGCCGCCGCTGACCGCGAGGGTACGCACCACCCGCTCCGGGTCGCCGGCGGCGCGGACGCCCCAGGCGGTGGCGGGCAGCACGTCGGCGGCGTGCCGGGTCAGCTCGGCCAGGGTCATCGGGGCGGGCAGCTCGCCGATCCGGCCGATCCCCCGGCCCGGCCCGTCGGCCGCCGAGCCCGGGGCGGGGCGGTGCAGCGGGCGCAGCCCGGTCAGCCCGAACCGGGCGGCGAGGGCGTCGGAGACACCCGGGTCCGCCACGTCGGCGTTGGTGTGCGCCACGTACAGGGCCACGTCGGCGCGGATCAGGTCGTGCACGATCCGCCCCTTGTACGTCGTCGGGGCGACCGAGGAGACGCCGCGCAGCAGCAGCGGGTGGTGCGCCACGATCATGTCCGCCCCGGCGGCGAGCGCCTCGGCGACCGTCTCCGGCACCACGTCGACCACGCAGGCGACCCGGCGTACGGCGGTGGTGGGCTCGCCGAGCACCAGGCCGACCCGGTCCCACTCCTCGGCCCAGGCCCGTGGGTACCGGCGCTCCAGCGCCGCCACCACGTCGGCCACGGTCGGTGGGGCTGCGGTTGTGCTCACGGCCGGTCAGCTTACCGGCGCGGACCGGGAAGCACGGCCACGCCCGCCGCCCGTGTTCCCCGGCACAGCCGCCACCCGTCGAGGTGGCCGGACGGACATGATCGACTCCGTTTGCGGTGTGTCGCGGTGTCCTTGCTCGCGAACACCGTGACACACCGCGAACGGTGGCTCGCCGCGGCCCGGCCCGGGTCGGCTCGCCGCGGCCCGGTCAGGCGGCCGGGGTGAGGCGGCACCGGTCGGGCAGGGCGGCCACCGCCGCCTCCCACGGGAAGGCGTGCAGGTGACGCTCCCCGGTGCCCGGCGGGTGCAGCGGGACGACGTGCTCGCCGTAGAGCACCGTGGTGCCCCACTCCCGCAGCCGGGCCAGGCCGGCCTGGAACGACGGGTGCGCGGCCATCGCGGCGTTGGTGAACGGGACCGCCACCACCGGCAGCCCCTTGCCCTGTCCCTCGATCAACAGGCCCAGCGCGAGCGTGTCGGTGATCCCCGCCGCCCACTTGTTGACGGTGTTGACCGTCGCCGGGCAGACGATCATCGCGTCGGCCGGGGGCAGCAGGTCCGGGTCACCCGCGTTCTTGTAGTGGGTGCGCACCGGGTGGCCGGTCTGCCGGGCCAGCGCGGCCCGGTCGACGAACTTCGCCCCGTCCGGCGTGGTGACCACGCAGACGTCCCAGCCGTCGCGCTGGGCCAGCTCGACGAGGCGACCGATGTGACGTGCCAGCGGCGAACCGCAGGCGATGACGTAGAGCACCTCACGGCGCTCGCTGGTGGGGTGCGGACCGCTCATCCGGCCGGCACCGCGTTCATACTCCGACTCCCATGTGCTCAGCCAACTCCGCAATCGGCGGAGGCGGCGCACCCCGTGTGCGACGCAGCACGTCCGACATCACCTCGTGCGCGATCGGCCGGCAGCGGATCTCCGAGGGGGCGAGCCGGTCGCCGCGCAGCAGCATCTCCCCGGCGTTGGCGACGTCGCCGATCTGGGCGTACCCCCGGGCGATGTCGAGCAGGTGGTGCGCGCGGCGCTCGGGCAGCAGCGCGTTGAACGCCGGCTCCGGGATGCGCTGGTGGATGTCCACGGCCCGCCCGCCGTCACCCAGCTCGACCGCGGCGGCGGCGCGGTGCAGCTCCAGGTTGGTCGGGCCGAACGAGGTCCAGTAGTGGTCCTGGTCGCTGCCGAGCATGGTGGCCGCCTCGTGCGCGCCGTTGAACAGGTCGTCCACGGTCGCCGAGTCGCCGATCCGGGCGGCGGCCATCGCGCCCTGCAGCAGCAGCATCCCGTAGACGGAGAGCCGGTCCGGCTCGGCGTCGTTCATGCCGCCGGGGGCGAGCCGGTTGGCGATGGTGACGTTCAGCTCCAGCGCGGGGCGGGCCCGGCCCATGGCGACCAGGGCGTTGCAGACCCGGGTGGTGGCCACGCCGGCCAGCAGCTGGTCGTCGGCGCGCTGGGCGACCGCCATCGACCGGTCGGCGGCGAGCCACGCCAGGTCGCACTCACCGAGCTTGCGCAGCACCGAGGAGGCGATCTGGTAGACCTGCCCGAGCAGGTGGGCGGCCTCCTTCGCCTGGTCGCCGCCGAAGCCGGCGTCGGCGGCCTGGGCGTCGCGCAGCAGCTTCGGCAGGGCCCGGGTGAGCATGCCGTAGCGGCCGTACTGGTAGGTGAGCCAGGCGTGGTTGACCGCCTTGCGCATGTCGGCCAGCGGCGGCGGGTACGGCGCGGCGTCGAAGTACGCGCTCATCGAGTCGTACCGCTCCAGGGCGGCCCGGATCTCCTGCACCTCGATCTGGTCGATGCAGTTGAGCGCGTCGGTGCGCCGCTCCGGGTCCTTGCCGAGCAGCAGTTGCACGTCGACCTGGAGGATGTCGGCGATCTCGTAGAGGACGGAGAACTTGTCGAGCCGGCGCACGCCCCGCTCGACCTTGTCGACCCAGCTCTTGGACTTGCCCAGCCGGTCGGCGAAGACCTGCTGGGACATCTTGCGCCGCCCGCGCCAGTAGGCGACCCGCCGCCCTATGGGTAGCTCGTCCATCCCCTGCTCCTCCCCCTCGTCAGCCGTCCGGTGGATCACCCGGCCGACCCCCCGCGGGCGCGGCGGTCCGTCCGAATCAGGTTTTCGCTGGTCGCACAGGTTGTGCGTCAGCCGTACGGCCAGTCCTCGTACTTTTCGTGCAAGTTGCACGAGCCGTTCGACAGCTCAACGATCGCGGGTTACGGCAGTGACGGCGCTCGACATGTTGCCTGACGGGACGTTCGTTCGGGGCGAGGGGAGATCAGGAGAATGTGGGGGAACGTCGGACCGCGGGTCGCTCAACTGTCGTCGATCGAACGGGTCCGGCTGCGCCGGATCGCCGTGCGGTACGCCGTGCACGGCTGGGAGGTGACCCCCGGCGCCTGCCTGGCCCGCAGCCGCTTCGTCTGCGGCCGGGCCGGCTGCCCGACCGTCGGCTGCCACCCCGCCCTGGAGGACTGGGAGCACGCCGCCAGCGCCGACCCGGCCCGGGTGGCGACCTGGTGGCGCAGCCGCCCGCACGGGGTGCTGCTGCCCACCGGACGCGCCTTCGACGTGCTGGAGGTGGCGGCACACCTCGGCCGGCACGTCCTCGACGCGATCCCGTCGCACCCGGCCGGCCCGGGCGTGCGCGGCCCGGTGCTGGTGACCCCGACCGGCCGGTGGATGTTCCTGGTCCGCCCCGGCGACCCGCTCCGCCCCGAACTGGAGCACTGCTTCCACGTCGTACGCCACGGGCCCGGCTCGTGGGTCGCCGCCCCGCCGACCCGGCTGCCCGAGGGCCCGGTCCGGTGGGCGGTCGCCCCGGAGCAGGCGCGCTGGCGGCTGCCCGACTCGTACCTGGTGCAGAACACCATCGTCGAGGCGCTGCGGGCCACCGGGGTGACGCTCACCCCGGACCTGCTCCCCGGCCAGCTACCGCTGCCCCGCCGGGGTCACTGATCCGACTCCACGAGGTCCGACAGCGACCCGCCCGGCGGCCGGGTCGTTGAACCGGTGACGGCGCGCTCGCGCCAGGAGCGGGGGTACGAGATGTCCAGGGACGACGCGGCACGGCACCCCGGCGGCGCCGAACCGCCACCGCACCACCGCCGGCCGTACCGCTGGTCGGGCACCCGCCCGGGCGGATCCCGCCCGGAACGCGCCCGCCCCTCGGCCACCCACCCCGCCGGCACCCGCCGCCCCGCCCGCTGACCCTCCCCCACCACCGCCGCCTGGCCGCGCACTTTCAGAGAAAGTGGCGCTATTCCGCCGTCGTTAGCCACTCTTTCTCTGAAAGTGCAGCGGGAAGGGCGCGGGGTGGAGGCAGCGGGAAGAGGGCGGGGTGGAGGCGGGTCAGGGGGCGAGGGGGAGGGCCGTGGAGTGGAGGAGGCGGGCGTCGTCGGTGACGACGGCGTGCAGGTGGCCGTCGAGGCGGTCGAGCCAACCGACGCCGGACTCCCCCATCGCCATCGCGGCGGTCGCGTACGCGTCGGCCAGGCCCAGGTCCGCCCCGACCACGGTGACCGAGCGCAGTCCACGGGCCGGCACACCCCGGCGCGGGTCGTGGACGTGGTGGCCCCGATGCTGCACGCCGGACGTGGCGACCGCCAGGTCGGTGCCGGCGAGCACCAGGCAGGTAGCCGTCGGGTCCCACGGGTGCGCGACGCCGATCCGCCACGGCAGTCCGGTCGGGGACAGCCCGCGCACCACCACGTCGCCGCCGGCGTTGAGGCAGTGGTTGCCCGCCCCGGCGGCGACCAGCCGGTCCGAGGCGACCTGCGCCGACCAGCCCTTCACGTAGCCGGACGGGTCGAGCCGGCCGGTGGCGTACGCGTCGAAGAACCCGTCGGTGGCCCGCCACAGGTCGGCGCAGCGGTCCAGCACCGCCCGCAGGTTGGCCGACGCCTCGGCCGGCGCCAGCTCGCCCCGGTCGAGGCGGCACACCTCGCTGTCGTCGCGCCAGGTGCTGAACCGGGCGTCGACCTCGCGCAGCCAGTCGAAGGTCTGCTCGGCCAGCTCGTGCAGGGTCGCGGCGGGCAGGTCGTCGGCCAGGTCCAGGCTGATCGCCGTACCCATGATCTGCGCGACCCGGCGCAGGCCGGGCCGGACCGGCGCCACCGGCACCTCAGCGGGCCCGGTCGATCGCGGCCTGCAACGACCGCTGGTACGCCTCGCTGGTAGCGGTGGCGTCGGAGACGGTGTCCAGGTCAGCGCTCTGCCGGCGCACCACCTCGCCGGACGTCCCGCTGTAGGTGGCCTGCACGTTGTCGCTGCGCTGCCCCGACTGCCCGCTCTGCGGCAACCCGATGCCGGTGGCGTTGACGATGCGGGTGCCGGAGAGGGTGATCTGGACCGACAGGGTGCCGTACTCGTAGCTGACCTGCGGGCCGCTGACGGTGCGCAGGGTGGGCCTCGGCGCGCTGGTGGTGGGGGCGGGCGCCGCCGGTCGGGGGGCGGCGGTGTCGGCCCGGGCGGTCGGGCTCCGCTTCGCCCCGTCGGTGGGGCGGGCGGACGGGGCCCGACCGGAGGCGGCCGGGGTGGGGGTGGCCTCGGGCCGCGCGGACGGGTCGGCGGGGGCGGGGGCGACGGGTGGCTGCGCGACGGCGGCGACCTGGCCGGCCCCCGGGGGGCCCTTGAGCACCACCAGGGCGGTGGTGCCGGCGGCCAGGCCGGTGATCGCGAGGAGCGCGCGACGCATCTGGGGTGCCTCTCTACAGCTCGAACGTGGCGAGGTGGATCTGCCGGCGGGGCACGCCCGCGGCGCGCAGCGCCCGGACCGACTCCTGGACCAGGCCGGCCGGGCCGCAGAGGTAGACGTCGCGGCGGGCCACGTCCGGCACCAGGCGGCGCAGCCCGTCCGGGCTCATCACCTGCCGGGGGCCGGGGTCGTCGCGGGAGCCGATCACGTACCAGACGGAGGTGTGCCGGGCCTGGGCCAGCCAGTCCAGCTCCTGGTGCATCAGCACGTCGGCGGGGGTACGGGCGCGGTAGATGAGCGCGGCGCCGGGCGGCAGCTCCTCCAGCATCGCCCGCAGCGGCGCGATGCCGCTGCCGCCGGCGATCAGCAGCGCCCGCTCCCTCGTCCGGTGGGCGGCGGTGAAGGTGCCGGACGGGCCCTCCGCCCAGACGCGGGTGCCGGGGTCGAGGTCGCGCAGGTCGGCGGTGTGCGTGCCGACGACCTTGACGGTCAGCCGCAGCCAGCGGCCGTTGGCCGCGGCGGAGAGCGAGAACGGGTGCGACTGCCACCAGCAGCCCCGGGCCAGGAAGCGCCAACGGAAGTACTGCCCGCCGAGCATGTCGATCTGGTTGAGCCGCCGGCCGGTCAGGTAGATCGAGATGGTGTCCGGGCTCTCCGCCACCACGTCGGCCACGCTCAGCCGGTGCCGCAGGTTGAAGCGCAGCGGGGCGACCACCCGCCCCCAGAGCAGGGCGGCGAGCACCAGCAGGTAGGCGGCGATCCAGCCGGTGCGCACCGGTCCGGGCGGGTGCAGCTGCGCGCCGTTGCTGAACTGGTGGCCGAAGCCGAGCAGCAGCGCGGCGTAGCTGGCCAGGTGCAGGTGGTACCAGAGTTCGTAGGGCAGGACGGTGCGGATCGCCCGGACGCCGGTGACCCCGACCAGCACCATGACGCCGGCGGCGACGAACGCGGAGAGCATGTCCTCGTAGTCGCGCAGCAGCACGCCCACCTCGCCGAGCACGGACTGCCCGTCGGCCTCGGCGTAGGCGACCAGCAGCAGCGACAGGTGGGCCAGCACCGCGACGAGCAGGGTGGCGCCGAGGTCGCGGTGCAGGCGGGAGATCCGTTCGCCGCCGACCCAGCGTTCCAGCACGCCGAGGCGGCTCATCATCAGCACCTGCACCAGCAGCAGGTAGCCGGCGACCAGCCCGGTGATCCGCCCGGCGGCGGTGAGCAGGTCGCCGGTGTCCTTCATCGACCCGGCCGGGGTGTCCAGCCACCACGGCAGCACGGCGGCCACCAGGCCCGTCCAGAAGAGCAGGGCCAGGGCCCGCCGGCCGCCGGGCCCGCGTCGCGGCGGCGCCGGCGTCGGGGGTACGGGGGCAGCCGAACGGCCGCCGTACGGGGAACTCGTCCCGGTACGACGGCCGGCGGCCCAGGTGTCCTGGTACGTCACGCGTACAGCTTCATGGGGGTGTACTTCTGCCTCGGGAAGATCTTGTCCACCTCGGCGTTGGTCAGGCCGAACCGTCCCTGCGCCACGCTTCCGTAGACGTTGAACATGTTGTTGTACTCGGGTACGTCGCCGGAGTCCAGATCGTTCAATCCGTTCCAGGCGCCGAGCAGCGAGCCGGCGAGCTTGCGGCCGGACAGGATGGTCACCACTCCGCCGTGGCCGTGGTCGGTGCCGCCGCCGTTGGAGGCGACCCGCCGGCCGAACTCGCTGGAGACCATGACCGTGACGTCGGCGGCCTGCTCACCGAGGTCGGTGAAGAACGCGGCCAGCGCTTTGGCCAGTTCGTTGAGCCGCCGGTGCAGCTGCCCGCCGGGACGGGTGCCCTGGTTCTCGTGGGTGTCGTAGCCGCCCATGCCGACCGTGGCCACCCGGACGTTCGCCCCGCCCTTGATGAGCTGGGCGAGCTGCTGGAACGCGGAGCCGACGCCCTGGTACTCCACGCCCGCGGCCGGCTGGTACGGCCGGGCCGACAGCTTCTGCGCGGTGCTCAGCGCCGACATGCCGTCGAGCACCGCCTCCTGGACCGGGTGGTTGATCCCGGTGAACAGGCCACGGATCGCCTTCTCGGTGGCCGCCCGGTACTTCTCGTCGCCGTTGAGCCGCAGCGAGCCGACGTTGTTGATCGAGAGCGCGCCGTTGGTGCCGACCAGCGACCGGGGCAGCGTGCTGCCGATGCCGACGCTGCGGAACGCGGTGCCCTTGCCGAGCGCGTCGACCAGGCTGTCCAGCCAGCCCCGGCCACCGGTCTCGCCGGGCAGGCCGCCGAGGTTGCAGGCGTCGGCGGCCTGGAAGTGGCTGCGGGACAGCCGCTCGTCGGAGACCGCCGGGACGAACCCGAGCTGCCCGGCCCGCAGCCACTTCTCCAGCGGCGCGAACGCGCTGGTCAGCTTGAAGCCGCGGCCCAGCGCCAGCGAGTCGTCGCCGAGCAGCAGGTCGGGGCGGGCCTTGGCCAGCACCGGGTCCTCGGCGGGGGCGACCAGGCTCAGCCCGTCCAGCCCGCCGTAGAGGAAGACGTGGATCAGGGTGCCGGTCTTCGTCGCGGCGAACGACGCGGAGGTGGTGACGAACTGGGCGGTGGCCAGCGCGGTGGCGGTGGCGGCGGCGCCGGCGACGAAGGTCCGCCGGGTCACCCCCCGCCCGTCCTGCTGGGCCTCCTCCAGGTCCTCCAGCCGGCGGTAGCGGTCCCGTTCGGCGGCGTTCTCGGCGGCGACGACGTCGGCCTCCGCGCGCAGCAGCGCCTCGGCCGGGTCGTCGGCCAGCCGCCGCACGTCGGGGCATTCGGGGTGCAGGGGGAACGAGTGCACAGTCTTCTCCATCGGGTGCCTCACCGGAGGTGGTGCTGGGGGGAAGCGAGGATCGCCCGCGCGACGGCGGTGACGGCCCCGTTGAACGTCGCGTCGACCTTCGCACCGGCCGGGACGCCGGCCACGCTCAGGATCAGCGCCTTCTCCTTGGCGCTCAGCTTCTGGTGCACCAGCCGCTGGGCGAGCGCGTCCACGTACGCCCCGGCGGTCGCCGGCGGCCGGGCCACCAGGTTTTCGGCCGGCGTGAACGTGAACTCGGTGCGGTAGCCGGCGAGCAGGTCCCCGGCCTCGTTCCAGCCGCTGACCATCGTTCCGGCGGAGGTCCAGGCGACGTAGACGTCGGGGTAGCCGTCCGGGGTGGGCTGGCCCATCGGGTACTGGCCGAGCTGGCGCAGCTTGTCGTGGATCTGCCGCAGGCCGCGGGCGAAGGCGGGCCGTCCGCCGTCCTGCTTGAAGGCCGGCGACGCCTCGGGCCGGACGTTGAGGGTGCGGTAGGTGGCGATCAGGTACTCCATCGGCCGGCGCACCTTCTGCCCGACCGCGGCCCAGAACTCCGAGGAGCTGAACAGCGTCATCAGCAGGGGCTTCACCATGCCCTTGTTGACCGTGTACGTCTTGGCCAGCCGGTCCACCAGGGACTTCGGCGGGGTGTCCGAGACGAACCGGGTGGCCAGGCTGCGTGCCACGTACTGGGCGGTCGACGGGTGCAGGGCGATGTAGCGCAGGTAGGCGTCGATGGCCGCGTCGGCCTGCTTCGGGTCGTCGGAGGCGTTGGCGTGGGTGAAGCCGAGGATCTTCACCTTGCCCCGGTAGTGCTGGTTGGCGCGGAAGACGTACCTGCCGTCCTGGACGCCCCGCCCGGTCTGCAACAGGGCCGCCTGCCGCACGTCCTTCTCGGTGTATCCACCGTCGACGCCGACCGAGTACAGCTCCAGGTTCTCCCGGGCCAGGTTCTCGTTGACCGCGTCGGCGCGCGAGTCGTTCTGGTTCAGGTAGAGCAGCAGCGCCGGGTGCCGGTTCGCGGCGACCAGCATGTCCGGGTAGCTGCCCAGGGCGTGGGCCCGTACGACGTCCCGGTCGAAGGAGTTGCGGTAGGCCTCACCGCCGTCGAAGTCGGCGGCGACGTGCAGGAAGTCGTTCCAGAAGTCGACCATCACCTCGAAGAGCTGGCGCTCGGACCAGATCTGGCGGGCCAGCGTGGCGTCCACCATCTCCTTCTCCGGCTGCACGCCCCGCTCGTTGAGCTGGTCGCGCTGCTCGCGCAGCTGCTGCGGGCTCAGCTTGAGGCTGGGCAGCTCGGCGAGCTTCAGCTCGGCCGGGCTCGGCGCGATCTTCTCCGGGTCGAGCTGCCAGCGGATCCAGCCGTCGATGCCCATCCGCCGGATGTCGGCGAGCACCTTGGGCGTGGCGCCGAAGGTGGCCCGGCTGGCCAGGTGCCGGATCGGGTCCTTGGCCAGGACGGTCTTCACCGTCACCGGGGTCTCGGCGGCGGCGGAGGCCGGGCCGGAGAAGAGCCGGCCGCCGGTGGGGCTGTTCTTCTTCAGCACCGCCCCGGCCCGGGAGCCCATGTAGCTCTCGTTCTGCTCGGTGTAGGTGCGCACCCGGCTCGGCTGCTGGCCGCTGGGGCGGGCGGCGGTGCCGTCGGTGACGGTGGTGCCGGTGGCGTCGCCGGCGACCGTGCCGTCGTCGAAGAACCCGCGCACCGTCGGGGCGAGGGCCGCGCCGCCGGCCACCACGGCGGCGACGCCGCCGATGGTCGCCAGGGCACGCCGCCGGCCGGTGCGGCGGCCCGGCTCGTCGTCATCGTCCAGGGTGGGCAGTCCGGTGCCGGCCGGCTGGTGGAAGCTCTGCCGGCCGAGCCCTTCCGGGCCGACCCACTGCGGACCCCGGGCCGGCGGTGCGGCCGGGTACCCGGGGGTCAGGTCCCCCGGTCCCTGGTACTGCGGGGCGTACGGGTGTCGTCCGGGGTTCCCACCGCGGTCGTCCCACGGTCCACGCGGTGGCACGTTCTGGTCGGCCATGCACCAATCCCGATTTCTTGAAGGCGCCGACACGCTGCGACCGGAGCGGGGCGGAGAGTGCGGCGACTGTTGCCTGAGGGGGTTGCTACGGGAAAGTAACCAAGCGGTTGACCGGCCTCAAGACGGTCGGGAGCGGCCCACGACGGCACTTAAGACACCCCTCAACAGCAGGGAAGGTGAGGCCTTTTCACCCCGGCTGGGCAGGACCGCCCCGAGCAGGGCCGACACGCCCACGGACGACCTCGGCGTAACGTTTCCCGCGCACGTGGCGCTTGACGCGACGTTCACCGGCACAGTGAAACTTAAGGAAGGGATAAGCCTGTGCTGAACCGCCTCTGAGCAGGCCCCGAGCCGGTCGCGAAAGTAGCAGCGGCAGGAGTGCGTGAGCCGCCGCCGCAGCGGGTAAGCCGCCGAACCGCTGAAGCCGTGAGGGGAAGGCACCGCCATGCTCAGCAAAGAGGATCAGCGCAGATTCGAACAGATCACCCGGCACCTCCGGGAGAGCGACCCGAAGTTCTTCGCGAGACTCGACCATCGGGCGCGAGCCCGGCGCGGGCGCTGGCTGATGCTGCTCACGATCGTGCTCTGGGCGTCGCTGCCGGCGATGACCGTACTGGCCGGACGGCTGGCGGGGGCGATCTGTGCCGTGGTGTTGGCGGTCAACGCCGCGCTCATGTGGCGCTTCCGCCGCCGCTGGCTGTAACCGTGGCAGCCGGTACCCGCTCCATCCGGACACCGAGATCTTGGACAGTTGGCGTCCGCTCGGGACGGTAACTGTCCAAGATCCGGTGCTCCGGGCAGCTGCGTGGTCGAGTCCGTGGCCCGGTCGGCCGAACAGGGGCACCGCCGTGGCGTGCCGCCCGGACGGGGGCACCGCCCTGGCGTGCGGCCCGGAAAGGGACACCGCCCTGGCGCGTGCGGACCGGCCGGGGCACCGCGTCACGCGCCGCCGAAGCTCCGGTACCCGCGTCGCAGCCGCTCCAGCAGCCCGGGACCGCCGATCGCAGGGGCGGGCGCGCCGAGTTGCCGCAGCAGCAGTTCCGGGCCGGTCGCCAGGGTGGGCGGGCGGTCCGGCAGCGGCACCGGCGGCAGCCAGAACCGGTCCACCGCCTCGTCGAGCGGGGTCGCGGGCAGACCCGCGAGCACCCGCGCCGCACCGGCGGCCGGAGCGGCCTCGTCCGTCGGACCGCCCCGGGTGCCCGTCCGCGCGGCGGCCACTGCCGCGTCCGCTCCGGACGGCGCGGCGGCCACTGCCACGTCCGCTCCGGACGGCGCGGCGGTCGCGTCCAGCCCGGCGGCTGCGGCGCGCAGCGTACGCAGCCGGTCGAGCAGTTCGTCCCGGCTGCGGCCCCGCCAGTGCAGCAACTGGAACGGGTCCGCGTCGAACGCCTCGGCGAGCAGGTAGAACGTCGCGGCGAGGTGCTTGCAGGGCACCGCGAAGTCGGGGCAGCTGCACCGCTGGGTCAACTCGTGGACCCCGGCCGGGAAGAGCGGCGCGCCCGCGTCGGCGAACACCTGCTCCAGTTCGGCCGGGAGGTCACCGGCGAGCAGCCGGGCGCTGAAGAACGCCTGCCCGGCGAGGTCCCGCTCGACCGTGTCCCAGAGCGCCGCCGGGAACGGCGCCACCGCGATGGTGACCCGGTACGGCTCGGCCCGGGAGCCCTGCACGCTCGCCGTCACCCGGCCGGGCGTCACGTCGAGCCGGAGCACCTGGCCCCGCCGCGCGTACGAGCGGCCACGGGTGAGCCGGGTGCCGAGCGCGAACGACTCCAGCACCTCCAGGAAGCGCCGCGACCACCAGGACACGCCGATCGCGCCCCGGGTGCTGCGCGCCCTGAGCCCGCCGTCGACCCGGCGCGGACGGCCGAAGTCGGCGAACCGCCCCGCGCCCTCCGGGCCGCCACCGCCACCGGCCCCGGCACCGTCCGCGCGGGATCCGGTATCCGGGCCGGACGTGGAGTCCGGGCCGGACGTGGAGTCCGGGCCGGGCGTGGAGTCCGGGTGGTTCACTCGACCACCGCCCCGGCCTCCAGGGTGAACAGTTCACGCAGTCGGTCGGTGGACAGCTCGGTGACCCACTGCTCGCCGCTGCCCACCACCGAGGCGGCCAGGCTGCGCTTGTCGGCGATCATCGCGGCCACCTTCTCCTCCACGGTGCCGGCGCAGACGAACTTGCGGACCTGCACCCGCCGGCGCTGGCCGATCCGGAACGCCCGGTCGGTGGCCTGGTCCTCCACCGCCGGGTTCCACCAGCGGTCCACGTGCACCACGTGGTTGGCGGCGGTGAGAGTGAGCCCGGTGCCACCGGCCTTGAGCGACAGCACGAAGACCGACGGGCCGTCCGGGGACTGGAAGCGGGTCACCATCGCGTCCCGGTCGGCCTTGCCGACCCCGCCGTGCAGGAAGAGCACCTCCCGGCCGAAGCGGGCCGACAGATGACCGCGCAGCATCCCGCCGAACTCGGCGTACTGGGTGAAGAGCAGGGCCTTCTCCCCGGCCGCGAGGACCTCGTCGAGGATCTCGTCCAGCCGTTCCAGCTTGCCCGAGCGCCCGGGCAGGGCGGAGCCGTCCCGCAGCAACTGGGCCGGGTGGTTGCAGACCTGCTTGAGCCGGGTCATGGTGGCCAGCACCAGACCCCGCCGCTCCATCCCGTCGCTGGACTCGATCTTCGCCAGCATGTCGTCGACGATCGCCCGGTAGAGCGACGCCTGCTCGGTGGTCAGGTTGCAGACCACCTCCATCTCCAGCTTCTCGGGCAGGTCGGAGATGATCGAGGAGTCGGTCTTGAGCCGGCGCAGCACGAAGGGACCGGTCATCCGGCGCAGCCGGGCGGCCGTCTCCGCGTCGCCGTGCCGTTCGATCGGCACCGCGTACGACTGCTTGAAGCTGGACGCGGGACCGAGCAGCCCCGGGTTGGCGAACTGCATGATCGACCAGAGGTCGGCGAGGCGGTTCTCCACCGGCGTGCCGGTGACCGCGACCCGGTGCCGGGCCGGCAGCGACCGCACCGCCTCGGCCTGCCGGGTCGAGGCGTTCTTGATCGCCTGCGCCTCGTCCACGACGACCCGGTGCCAGGCCAGCGAGGCGAGCGCGACCGCGTCCCGGGCGGCCACCGAGTACGTGGTGAGCACGAGGTCGGCGGCGTGCACCGCCTCCTCGAACTGTGCGCCCCGGGCCCGGTCCGCGCCGTGGTGCACGTGCACCCGCAGCCCGGGAGTGAACTTCGCCGCCTCCCGCTGCCAGTTGCCGACCAGCGACATCGGACAGACCAGCAGGGTCGGCCCGGCGTCGGGCGGGTCCCCGGCGAGCAGGGCGAGCAGCTGCACCGTCTTGCCCAGCCCCATGTCGTCGGCGAGGATCCCGCCGAGACCGAGCGACTGCAGGAAGGTCAGCCAGGCCAGCCCGCGCCGCTGGTACGGCCGCAGGGTGCCCTTGAACGCGGGCGGCGGGTCGAGCGGGGTGAGCCGGCGCTCGGCCTCGCCGGCGAGCAGGTCGCCCAACGGGCCGTCGGCGCTCACCTCCAGCACCGGCAGCTCCTCGGGCCGGTCGCCCTCGGCGAGGCCGAGCCGGAGCAGGTCCGCGACGGTCAGCTCGCCGGCGGAGCGCAGCAGGCGCAGTCCGGCGGCGAGCCGCTTCGGGTCCAGCTCCACCCACCGGCCGCGCAGCCGGACCAGCGGCGTCTTCAGCGCGGCGAGCGCGGCCAACTCGTCGGCGTCGACCGTCTCGTCGCCGAGCGCCACCTCCCACCGGTAGTCGACCAGGGCGTCCAGGCCGAGCCCACCGGCGGCGTCGGCCACCGTGCCGGGGGCGGTCCGCCCGCGCGCCCGCAGCCGCGCGCCGAGCCGCGCCGACGGGCGCTGCCACCAGGAGGGCAGCAGCACCCCGAACCCGGCGGCGTGCAGCACCGGCGCGCCGTCGCGCAGGAACCGGTGGGCCCCCTCGGCGTCCAGCGCCAACTCCTCCGGCGTCGCGGTGCGCAGCGCCGCGTCCAGCTCCGGCCAGAGCCGGCCGGCCCGGCCCAGCTCGGCCAGGAGCGTCTCCTGCGGGCTGCCCAGCGGCCCGACCAGCGCGGGTACCGTCTCCGGCGCCCGCCACACCTGGCCGGCCCCGACGTGCAGGCCGGGCTCGTCGGCGGCCTGGAGACCGAACTCGACCCGCCACCGGCCGTCGCGGCGGACCACCGTGCCCGGGTCCGCCGGGACCACCACGAGCGGGTCGACGATCTCCTCGGCCTCCGGCTCGACCAGGCGGAAACTGGCCCGTACCGCGCCACCGGCCGCGTCGCGCTGCCAGGCGTCCAGTTCGGTACGCAGGGTGCGCAGCGCGTCGGGCTCGGCGGTGAACCCCCGGTCCGGGCCGGTCAGCGCCGTCAGCCAGCCGCCGACCACACCGTCGCGCCGGCCGCCCCGGGCCAGGTCGACGTCGGTGAGGGCGCGCCGGGCGGCGGCGTCGGTCAGGGCGTCCAGCGCGTCGGCGACCAGCGCCCCGGCGCCGTCGTCCCGGCCGGGGCGGGCACCGGTGCCCGCCGAGACGCCGGCGCCCGCCGAGACGCCGGTACCGGGCGGGAGCCCGACGGCGGCGGCGCGGGCGGCCGGGGGCAGGGCCAGCGCCAGCGACCGGGCCCAGCTCGCGTCGGCGCCGGTGAGCAGGGGTCGCCACACCGCCCACGCCGGCCGGTGACCGTCGGCCACGCCGGGGAGCCGCCACCGCCCGGCCGCCGCGTCCGGGTCGCCGGAGGTGGGTACGGCGACGCCGGTGGCGTCCGCGTCACCGGCCGCACCCGGCGCGGCGGCGGTGTGCACGTCCGCGCCGCCGACTGCGGCGGGTGTGGGGGTGGTCGCGCCGACCAGGGTGGCCGGCGACATCGGCGGCCGGTCGGCGAGGCCGGGCAGCACCCGCCCCCGGGCGACCAGGTCGACCGCGAAGTCGGCCAGCTCGGCGAGGTGACGCAGGGTGGCGCCCGGCACGGCCGGGCAGCCGTCGAGGGTACGCAGCAGGGCCAGCGCGTCGTCCGGGTCGTACGCGAGCACGGGAGCGCGCCACCCGGCGAGGGCGACCGGACCGCGCACCGGCTCGACGACGGTGGTCCGGACCAACTCGGGCGAGTCCAGCGGCGAGCCGGCGCGGGTGGGGAGGGTGAGCGGCAGGGACCCGGCCACCGCCGGGAGGTCGCCGAGCGCGGCGGCCAGCGTGGCGTGGTCGGCGGCGAACGGGTGCGGACGTTCGCGGGGCGCGCGGCCGGGCCGGCGCGGCGCGCGCGCCGGCAGTGCGCTGTCCTCGGCCCAGACGGCGAGACCGGCACCGACCAGCCACACCCCGTGGATGACCAGCACACTTCCCCCTCGTCGACGCCCGGGCCCAGGATAGGCGGCGCGGCCAGGCTACCGTCGGCGCCATGTTCGACCTCCTTGTGATCGGTGGCCTGGGTGTGGACCTGCGGGTGCACGTGCCGGCCATCCCGCCGCCGGCCGCCGATTCGATGACCGTCCCGCCGATCCGGGCCCGGATCGGCAACACCGGCGCCGGGGTGGCGCTGGCCGCGCACGCCCTCGGGCTGCGGGTGGCCCTGGTCGACGTGCTCGGCGCCGACCCGGCCGGCGCGGTGGTCCGGGCGGCGCTGGCCCGGACCTCGGTGCACACCGTGCTCGGGGACAGCCCCGGCGGCACCCGGCAGTCGGTGAACCTGGTGGACCCGGCGGGACGGCGGATGTCGCTGTACGACCCGGCCCCGTGGACGGGAGCGGACGCCCCGTTCGGCGACGACCGGCTCGCCGCGCTGGTCCGCGACGCCGCCCACGTGCACGTCTCGATCATGGACTGGGCGCGGGACCGGCTGCCGGTGCTGCGCGCGGCACTGCCCGACGGGGTGGCGCTCTCCACCGACCTGCACGACTGGGACGGGCAGAACCCCTACCACCGCCCGTTCGCCGAGGCGGCGGACCTGGTCTTCGTCAGTGGCGTACGGCTGGGCGACGACGCGCCCGCGCTCGCCGCCGCGCTGGCGCCCCGTACGGTGCTGGTGACCCGGGGCGCGGACGGCGCCGACCTGTACCCGGGCGACGGCACCCGTCACCACGTGCCGGCCACCGTGCCGCCCGCCCCGGTGGTCGACAGCAACGGCGCCGGGGACGCCTTCGCCGCCGCGCTGATCGCCGGTCGGCTGGCCGGCGGCACGGTGCCCGACGCGGCCGCGCACGCCGCCCGGGTCGCCGCCGCGGCCTGCACCCACGACGGCATGGAGTACCCGCCCGGCCTGCTGCCGACCCGCTGACCCGCCGCTGCGTGCACCCGTCCGGCGCGGCCGGTACGGGCTCAGACCGCGCCGGTCTCGCCGTCGGTCAGTTCGCGCAGGATGTCGGCGTGCCCGGCGTGCCGGGCGGTCTCCTCGATCATGTGGACCAGGATCCAGCGCACCGACACCTCGCCGAGCTGCGGCTGCCCGACGACGTGGTCCAGCGGGAACCGGGCGACCACCTCCCGGGAGCGGGCGCAGGCCGCCTCGTACGCCTCGACGAGGGACTCCAGGGTCTCCCCCTCGGCCAGGGCGAAACTCTCGGCCGCGTCCTCCTCGGTGGTCGGGAACCGCTCGCCGGGGGCGGGGGCGAGCAGGATCGGGAACCAGTTGCGTTCGATGATCGCGAGGTGCTTGACCAGGCCGGCGAGGGTGGTCGCGGAGGGCACCAGCCGGCGGGTGGCGGCGGCGTCGGTCAGCCCGCGCACCTTGCGCAGCACGACGGAGCGGTGGAAGTCGAGGAACGCCTCGAGGACGGCGCGCTCGTCGCCGGTGCGGGCCAGCACGGGCGCGAGAGTGGGGTCGATCGGGATCTCCGCCATCCCCGGACCCTAGTCGGCGGGCGGTCGGGCCCGCTGCCCCGGCAAACCCTGCGGACCGGCGCTGCGCCGGGCAGGATGGGCCCATGGCTTCAACGGTGAGGATTCCCCTGGTGGACGGCCCGGCCGACGGCGAGACGGTCGACGCCGAGTTGGACAGCAACGACCGTCCGCCGCTGACCCATCACCACCTGGGCGCGGAGGGGTTGGTCGACGCCCAGATCTACGAGCTGGAGTCGGTCGGCGAGCAGTGGTGCTACCGCTGGCGCGGCCCGGCCGTCTGACCCCGGCCGGCAGGGCGACGCGGGGCGGCCGGACCGGACGACGCGGGGCGATCGGGCCGGGAGGCGCGGGGCGGGCAACGCGAGCGGGCGGCGCGGGGCGGGCCGGTCACCCGGCCCGTCGGACGCGGGCGGTCAGGCGGCCATCCGGGCCAGGGTCCGGTTGCGCAGGCTCTCCAGCACCGCGCGGGTGACCTGGGAGGTGCCGCGGGCCTGCTCGCAGACGTCGGCGACGCGCCGGGCGGTCTCGTCCGCGCGGGACTCCCGTTCGTCCCAGAGCCGGTCGACCTCCGCGAGCAGCGGACCCTCCACCTCGCGTTCCACGCCGCGCAGCGCCGGCACCCCGAGCCGCTGGGCCAGGTCGAAGACCTTCCCGGCGTACGGCAGGGGCAGGAACGGGGTGCCCACCATGGCGGCGAAGATCAGGAAGTGCAGCCGCATCCCCACGGCCAGGTCGAAGTGCTTCATCAGGCCGAGCACCTGCCGGGGTGAGTAGTCACCGTGCAGGATCCGGCCCCGCTCGGCGGCGACCATGTGCGACAGCACGCCGTGCGAGTGCCGGATGTCGTCGCGTTCCATCGGCACGAAGAGCACGTACGCGTCGATCCGCTGCACCAGGAAGTCCCCGATCTGGGCGATCAGCCGGTGGTACCCGTCGACGTCGAGCCGTTCGGCGGCCCGGCCGGGCTCCCGGACGCTCAGCCCGACCAGGCGCCGGCCGGCCGGGACGCCCTCCTCGCGCAGCAGCCGGGCGGGGAACTCCTCCGGCTCCAGCAGGAACGCCGGGTCGGCGGTGACGGTGATCGGGTTGAGCAGGCCGGCCTCCTCCAGCACCATCCGGGACTCCTGGTCCCGTACGGTCACCTCGGTCGCCCCGGCCAGCGTCTCCCGGACCATGCCGCTGTCCACCCCGTCGTTGAGCGGCCCGACGCCGACCGCGTACGTCAGCAGGGGCAGTCCGCGTTCCTGGGCGACCCGGACGACCCGCAGGTAACGGCGGGCCTCCCTGTCGTAGAGGATGCCGCCGCCGCCCAGGATCAGCAGGTCGAGCTGGGCCAGCACCTCGGCGGAGTCGACCCGGCTGACGCCCTCCCAGGGCACCGCCTCCACGTCCGGGTGGGCGAGGGCGGTGTGGGCCGGGTTGCGGGAGAAGACGATGATCCGGGCGTTCGGCTCCTGCTGGCGCAGGTCGGCCAGGAGGCCGGTGAGGATCGCCTCGTCACCGAGGTTCCGGCCGCCGTACGAACCGAGCACACCGATGGTCAGTCCGGTGTCGTCCCTCATCCGTCACTCCTCCCCGGGTACGTCCGGGGCGGTTTCCCGCTGCGCGCCGGGCCATGCCTCAGCGGGCTGGGGCGAGCAGCCGGGACACCAGGGCCGACACCACCTCGTCCGGGTCGAATCCGGCGTCGATGGAGGTGCCGAGCAGGTCGAGCAGGAGCCCGTCCACCGCGTAGCGCAGCAGGGCCACCTCGAAGGCCCCGCCGGGCAGCCCGGCCGCGACGTGGAAGGCGACGTCGTCGCGGTACCCGCGGCGCAGCGTCTCCCCGAGGACGCGGGCCAGCCCGGGGCGGCGGACGGCCTCCAGCCGCAGCTCGATCAGCGCGCGGGTCAGCTCGGGCTGGGCGGTGGTCCGCTCGACGATGTAGCGCACGTAGTCGGTGACCAGTTCCAGGGAGGGCTCGCGGGCTGCCAGTTCGGCGAGCCGGTGCTCGTCCGGGGCGAACCGTTCCATGATCCGCTCGCCGAGCGCGCCGAGCAGCGCGTCCCGGGAGCGGAAGTAGTTCGACGCGGTGCCGACCGGCACGCCGGCCTCGGCGTCGACGGCGCGGTGGGTCAGGCCCCGCGCCCCGGTCGCCGCCAGCACCCGCAACCCCGCGTCGGCCAACGCCGCCCGCCGCTCCACGTTCCTCGCCACGACATCACCCTAGCGCAACCACGACAGATGTTGTAGTTTATCGACCACGACAGCAGTAGTGATTGAGGAGTTCGGTTGCGCAAGCTCGTGTACTACATCGCCAGCACCCTCGACGGCTTCATCGCCGCCCCCGACGGGTCGTACGACGACCTCCCGCTCCACGACGACGTCCGGGACCACCTGGTGGCGCACTGGCCCCAGACGTTCCCCACCTTCCTGCACGAGCACTTCGGCATCGACCGGCCCCAGGGCCGCTTCGACGCCGTGGTGATGGGTCGGCACACCTACGACCCGGCGCTGAAGGTCGGCGTCACCAGCCCGTACGCCCACCTGGAGCAGTACGTCTTCTCCCGCTCCCTGGCCCCGGCCGACCACCCGGACGTGGAGATCGTGGCCGGCGACCCGGTCGCGTTCGTGCAGGAGCTGAAGCGGCAGCCCGGCGGGGACATCTGGCTCTGCGGCGGCGGCCGGCTCGCCGGGCAACTGCTCGGCGAGGTGGACGAACTGGTGGTCAAGCTCCACCCGGTCCTGCTCGGCAGCGGCATCCCGATCGTCGACCGGGAGTTCGACCCGCGCCGGTTCCGCCTGGTGGAGACCCGCCCCTTCGACAGCGGGCTGGTCGTCCTGCGCTACCTCGCCAGGTGAGCCGGTTATCCGGTTGTCGGGCACCGGCGGGTCCACCACGGTGGACGGATGGGTGAGCCGACGAAGAGCCGGATCGGCTGGCGGGACCTGCCCGCCCACGTCCGGTCCGCCGTGCAGGAGATCCTCGGCGACCGGGTGGTCGACGCCGTCTCCCAGCCCGGCGGGTACTCCCCCGGCACCGCCGACCGGGTCCGCACCGCGCGGGGCGGGCGGGCGTTCGTCAAGGCGGTCTGTCCGACGTTGAACGCGCACAGCGTCACGCTGCACCGTGCCGAGGCGGCCGTCGCGGCCCGGCTGCCCGGGTCGGCCCCGACACCCCGGCTGCTGGGCCGCCACGACGACGGCGAGTGGGTGG
Source organism: Micromonospora coxensis (assembly GCF_900090295.1). Lineage (NCBI taxonomy): Bacteria > Bacillati > Actinomycetota > Actinomycetes > Micromonosporales > Micromonosporaceae > Micromonospora > Micromonospora coxensis. The sequence goes on from NZ_LT607753.1 coordinate 1,935,440, forward strand.
CGCTGGTCTTCACCGACGTGGACGGGCGCCACCCGCGGACCCCGTGGCGGGACGACGAACTGGCCGTGGTGCTCCGGACGGTGCAGGAGCTGGCGGTCGCCCTCACCCCCAACCCGGTCCCGCACGTCCCGCCCGCCGCCGAGCGGCTGGCGACGGACTTCACCGGGTGGCACCGGATCGCCGCCGACCCACCCGCCGACCTCGACCCGTGGGCCCGGGCCCACCTGCCCGAGCTGTGCGCCGCCGCCGAACGGGGCCTGGCCGCACTCGACGGTGACACCCTCTGCCACGTCGACCTGCGGGCCGACAACCTGCTGCTCGACGCCGCCGGCACGGTCACCGTGGTCGACTGGCCGCACGCCTGCCGGGGCCCGGCCTGGCTCGACACCGCCCTGCTGCTGGTCAACGTCCTGCTGTACGGCGGGCACGACGTCGAGGCGCTGCTGCGCCGGCTGCCGCTCACCGCCGCCGTCGACCCCGACGCCCTGACCGGGGTCCACGCCGGGCTGGCCGGGTTCTTCCTCGACGGCGCCCGGCGACCGCCGCCGCCCGGCATTTCGACCGTCCGGGCGTTCCAGCGGGCCCAGGGCGACGCGCTGCTGCCCTGGGTACGCCGCCGGCTGCGCTGAACCGGGGCGCTCCTGTGGCAGGCTGGGACCGTCCACACCCCGAGGAGCCACAGGTGACCGCGACGGACATCCCACCGACGGTCGGCGCGCCGGCCACCCGCGCGTTGACCGCCGCCGGCTGGACCCGGCTCGACCAGCTCACCGGCGTCACCGAGCGGGAGCTGCGCGCCCTGCACGGCGTCGGACCGAAGGCGATCGGCGTGCTGCGGGAGGCGCTGCGGCAGCGCGGCCTGCGCCTCGCCGGGGAGGACGGCACCGCCTGACGGTCGCCCCGACCTGGACGTCGACCTGGCCGGCGTGGTCGCGCACCTCGCCGGCCGGGTCGCCGCTCCCGCCGGCGTCGCCCCGGCCCGGCCGGCGGGGTCGCCGATTCACGTCGGCCGGAGTCCGGCCCGCGCCGACCCGGGCGCAGGTTCGACCGGGGCGCACAGGGGCCCGGCGCATCTCGAACGAGGCGTCCGATGACCGCCAGCACCGCCGGCCGTCACCGACAAGGCTCGTTGCCATGACGACGACGACACTTCTCGACGGCAAGGTGGCTCTGGTGACCGGCGGCAGCCGGGGCATCGGGGCGGCGACCGCGCTGCGGCTGGCCGCCGACGGCGCCGACGTGGCCGTGACCTGGCAGCAGGACGCCGAACAGGCGGCGACGGTGGTGAAGCGGATCGAGGCGACCGGCCGCCGGGCGCTCGCCCTGCGGGCCGACAACGCCGACCCGACCGCCCTGCGGGAGGCGGTCGACCGGACGGCCGGCGAGCTGGGCCGGCTCGACATCCTGGTGAACAACGCGGCGGTGTTCCTGGTCGGCGCGGTCGACGAGTTCGACGCCGCCGACCTGGACCGCACCATCGCGGTCAACGTCCGGGCGCCCTTCGTCGCCGCGCAGGCCGCCACCCGGCACCTGGGCGCCGGCGGCCGGATCATCTCGATCGGCAGCAACGTCGCCGAGCGGACGGTCTTCCCCGGGCTGGCCGCGTACGCGATGAGCAAGAGCGCGCTGGTCGGCATGACCAAGGGGCTCGCCCGGGACCTCGGGCCGCGCGGCGTCACGGTCAACCTGGTCGTACCCGGGCCGACCGACACGGACGCCAACCCGGCCGACGGCCCGAACGCCGGGACGATCCGCGGCTTCACCGCCCTCGGCCGGTACGCCTCCCCGGACGAGGTGGCCGCCACGGTCGCCCATCTCGCCGGCCCCGACGCCGGGTACGTCACCGGCGCGACGATCACCGTCGACGGTGGCTTCACCGTCTGACCCGCCGGGCGGGTGCGGAGGGACGTCTTCCGCACCCGCCCCAACCATCCACGCCCGGACCCGCGTTTGATGACGGTGAGGGGGTGGAGATGATCGAGTCGTTCCACGAGTTCGTGGTGCAGCGGTCCGCCGCCCTGTCCCGTACCGCGTACCTGCTGACCGGGGACCACCAGCACGCCGAGGACCTGCTCCAGAGCGCGCTGGCCCGCAGCTACCGGCACTGGCGGCGGATCCGCGACGGCGATCCCGAGGCGTACGTGCGGCGGGTCATGTACCACCAGCAGGTCTCCTGGTGGCGGCGACGCCGGGTCACCGAACGGCTGGAGGCGGAACCGACCGAGCGCGCCCGGACCGACCACAGCGACGGCACCGCCCTGCGGCTGAGCGTGGCCGCCGCGCTGCGCCGGCTCACCCCGCGCCAGCGGGCCGTGGTGGTGCTGCGCTACTACGAGGACCTGACCGAGGCGCAGGTCGCCGAGGTGCTGGGCTGCTCGGTGGGCACGGTGAAACGGCACGGCCACGACGCCGTCGTCCGGCTGCGCGAGATCGCCCCGGACCTGGTCGAGGCCGTCCCGGAGAGGAGCGCCCGATGAGCGTACGACTGCGCGAGGCCCTGCACCGGGCGGCGGCGGACGTGCCGGCGTACCCGGTGCACGAACGGGCCCTGGCCACGGCCCGGCGGACCCGGCGGCGGGCCGCCCTGGCCGGGGTGGCGGCGGTGGTCGCGGTGCTGGCGCTCGGCCTGTCGGTGCCGGCCGCCGGGCCGGCCCGGCTCGACCCGGCGGCCGGGGCGGAGGTGGCGCTGCCGGACCGGGTCGGCCTGCCGGTGCTCGGGTCGCTGCACGCCACCGACCGGCCCCGGCTCGGCCCGGCCGCCGTCATCTTCAGCGGCCAGGCACCCCGGCTGCACGGCTGGTGGGACGACATGCGCGTCGGTGTGGTCGCCGCGGGATCGGACAGGTATCGCGTGCTGACCACCGGCACCGAGGCACCCGTCGGCGAGCAGGCCGTGCTCTCCCCCGACGGCCGGCGCATCGCCCACCCCGGAGGCAGCTCCGACGAGCCCGGCGTCGACGTGGTCGACCTCGTCGACGGCCGGACCCGTTTCCTGCCCACCCGGGTGGACCGCAGCGTGCTCACCGAACCGGTGGGTTGGTCCGTCGACGGGACCCGCCTCGTGCTCCGGGACACCGTGCCGGTGGCCGCCGACGGCGCCACCTACCGCTCCGTGCTGAGCATCGTTCCCGTCGACGGAAGCCGGTGGACCCACCTGGCCGACGGCGCACAGGAGGCACAGTTCGGCCGAACCGTCGCCTTCACCCGGGACCGGGTCGCCTACCAGTTCGGCCGGACCGTCGCAGTCGCCGGACTCGACGGCCGGCGACTCTCCTCATTCCCGCTGCCCGCCGACACCTGGCTGGCCGGCAAGGGCGCATGGACGCCTGAAGGTTCCCTCACCGTCGTCACCCGGGCCGAGGGCACCGACCGGTGGAGCTTGCGCCGAGTCGATCCCGGGACCGGACGCGACCTCGGCCCCACTCCACTGCCTGCGGTGGACGGGGTGACCACGATCAGGTTGCTCGGCTGGGCGGCGGACGGGTCCGCCTGGGTGGTCGCGTACCGGCCGGAGCCCGCTGCGCCGGCCCGTTTCGACCAGCCGTTGGAGCTGGACCAGCGGACCGCGTACGGGCACGTCCGCAGCGTGCGGGTGCTGGCGCTGACCCCCGGGGCCGCCGTGCCGACCACCCTGCTCACCGCCCCCGACCAGGTACTGGCGCTCGACGTCGCCGACCACGTGGTGCGCGCCGGCCGGGTGCGCGCCGCCGACCCGCCGTCCGGGGTTGGCGGCCGGTTCTGGTGGTGGACCGGACTGGCCTCGGCGGTCGCGCTCGGCCTGCTCGGGCTCCGGTGGGCGCGGCGACGCCGGAGGCCCTCGGCCTGACTGCCGGAGTCGGGGGGCGGTCACTGCGGGGCGCGGACCTGGTGGGTGAGGAAGGGCAGGACGGCGGCGGGCAGGGCCGGTGAGGCGACGACGTCGTAGTGGGTCAGGCCGGGCAGCACGGCCAGCCGGGAGGCGGGCCGGTCGGTGCCGTCCCAGCCGGCGTCCCGGTGCCCGCCACCGAGCAGGCCGAAGAAGTACGCCATGTGGGTCACCGGGATCGAGTCGGCGTCGGCGTAGACCAGCAGGGTGGGAGTGGTGAGCGCGGCCACCTCGGCCGACCAGTCGTACTCGCGGCGCAGCAGCTCACCGGTACGGGCCCACAGCCGTGGCCAGTCCTCGGGGCGGGGCGCGATCCGGGCGTACAGCTCGTGCGGGGGTGTGCCGCGCATCTGCTCGCCGACCCGCTCGTCCTGGGCGGCCATCGCGGCCAGCACCTGCGGGTACCAGCCCTGCCGGCGGCAGGGCGTGGAGACCAGCACCAGCCGGCGCACCAGCCCGGGATGCTGGATCGCGGTACGCAGCGCGACCCCGCCGCCGAGGGAGTAGCCGAGCACGTCGGCCTCGGGCAGGTCGAGGTGGCGCAGCAGCGCGGCGACGTCGTCGGCCATCGACTCGTACCGCAGTGGACGGTCGACGTCGGCGGTGCGGCCGTGCCCCTGCAGGTCGACGGCGATCACCCGCCGCCGGGTGGCGAGGGCGGGCAGGACGGGGGCGAACATCTCCACCGCGCCGTACCCGCCGTGCAGCAGCACCAGCGGGTGGCCGGCGCCGTGCACCTCGTACCAGAGGCGCAGGCCGTTCACGTCCGCGTAGCCCACCCGCCGCCTCCCGTCGTCCCCCGTCAGGTGATTCTGGTACGCCTCGCCGGCCCCGCACCGGTGACGCGCGCGGGTTCCACCGCCGGGCGACGCGGGACCGGCCGAAACGGGCCGTCGGCGGCTATCCCGGCCGGACGCAGGGGTCGGTGACGGTGTAGGTGGGGCTCTGCGCGGTGCGACCGTCGGTGGCGGTCGCCCGTACCGACCAGGTCAGCGTCGACGCGCTCAGCGACCCGATGGTCGCCCGCGCGGCCGACCCGTCCACGGTCGTGGCCCGGACCGACGTCCTGCCCCCGGCGGGTGTCCAGCGCACCTCGGCGTCCCGGAGGGTGGCGCTGCCGGTGACCCGTACGGCGAGGCCGTACGTCTGCGCACCGCACCGCACCGCACCGGTGGCGGAGACCGTGAACGGCGCGGTGACCCGCGTGGGGCCGGTGGGCCGGGGCGCGGTCGGCACCGGGGCCGGTGCCACGGTCGAGGCCGGCGCGCCACCGCCCGGCGCGACATCGGGCGCGGCGGTCGCACCCGGGCGGTCCGCCTCGGTCGCGTCCACCGGGCCGGGCCTCGGGGCGATGCCGGACGGCGGTGGCGTGCCCGGGCTGCCGGCGGCCGTGGCCGCGCCGGGCGGCGGGGGTGCGGCGGCGGGTGCCGCCGGCTCGCCGGCCCGTGGCCCGAGCGCCCCGGACACCGGCCGGCCGGGGCCGTCCTGCGCGGCGGTCGGGCGGCCGGGCGCCAGCGCCCAGACGCCCAGCACGGCGAGCAGGACCAGCGGCGCCACCGTCGCGGCCACCCGGCGGCGCCTGCGGCGGCGTCGCGGCGGCGAGGTCACCCGGACGGGGTGCGCCGCACCCCGCCGCGCCCCCGCACGGTCCGCCGGGGCCCCCGACACCGCCACCGGGTCCCGCGCACCATCCGCGGACGCCGCCGCACCATCCGCGGACGCCGCCGCACCATCCGCGGACGCCGCCGCACCATCCGGGGACGCCGCCGACGTGGGTCCGTCCGCCGGTCCGTCCTCCGGTGACCCGCCGGGTTCGTCGGGCGCGGGCGGCAGGTCCGTCGTCGGCTCGGCCGTCACCGCGCCCGGCCCGGTCGCCGCATCGGCCGGGGTCGCGCCGACGAGGCGCGGCCACACCGTGTCGGCGACGACCAGGAAGGCCGGTGCCGTGTACGCCGAGAGCAGCGCCGCCGGGCTGAGTTGTTCGCGTCGCAGCGATCCGCAGACCGCGCAGCCCTCGATGTGCCGCGAGACCCGCTTGCGCAGGGTCGGGGTGAGCCGGCCCTGCCAGCCGTCGACCAGGCCGGCGAGGGTGGGGCAGTCCCGTGCCCCGGTGCGGGCCACCAGCAGCGCCCCCAGCGCCCGTTCGAGCTGCGAGCGGGCGCGCGACAGGCGGGCGTGCGCGTGGTTGGTGGGCACCCCGAGGGCCGCGCCGATGTCGGCGGACGACAGGTCGTGCCGGATGGCCAGGTGGACCACCTCACGGTCGCCCGGGTTCAGCGCGTCGGCGGCGGCGTGCACCAGGTGGCGTACCTGCTCGGCGTTGACCCCGGTGGCCGGGTCGGCGAGGTCGGCCACCGGCTCGCCGGCCTCCTCCAGCGGCCGCGAGCGGGACCGTTCCCGCAGCTGCCGCAGGCACTCGGTACGCACGATCGCGTACAGCCAGGGACGCAGCCGGTCGGGTTCGCGGAGCTGGCCGATGCGCTGCCCGGCGACGAGGAACGCGTCGTGCACGGCGTCCGCGGCGGCCTCCGGCTCGCGCAGCACGGTCCGGGCGTACGTGTACAGCCGGTCGGCGTAGCGCCGGTAGATGCCCTCCAGGCCGGCGCGCTCGCCCCGGCGCACCGCCTCGACCAGGGCGGTGTCGTCCTGCGCCGCCGTGTCCATCGTGTCCCCCGCTGCTCGTCGACCGGTCCAGTAGAACCCGCCGAATTTTTCTTCGGGACTTTCTGTTGGCATCCCGACCCCGGTTCGCTCCTACCGATGTCGCACATCCGTAGGAGAGGAAAGACGTCATGCGAGAAGGATCGAACCGTACCCGGTGGACGCGTCGCACCCCCGCCGTCGTCGGGTCCGCGCTGGGCGCGCTCGTGCTCGGCCAACTGGCCCTCACCGGCCCGGTGGCCGCGGTGCCCGGCCTGAGCATCACGACGACGACCGGCCCCAGCAACAGCATCGCGAAGTCGCAGAACGCGACCTGCCCGGCCGGCACCGTGGTCATCGGCGGTGGCGGGGCGATCACCGGCTCCGGGCTGGGGCAGGTCGGCATGGACATCATGAAGCCGCTGATCGGCGGAACGACGTTCTCGGTGACCGGCCGTGAGGACGAGAGCGGCGTCGCCGGCAACTGGGCGGTGACGGCGAGCGCGGTGTGCGCCCCGGCGCCCAAGGGCCTGGTGACCGTGTCCGGCAGTTCGGCGCCCAGCCTCGGCTCGTCCAACTGGTTCGAGAAGTCCTGCCCGCTCGGCAAGCACGCCATCGGGGTCGGCGGCGCGGTCGTCGGGGCGCCGAACAGCGAGGTCGTGCTGGAGGATCTGCGCATCCACCAGGGCAGCGTCGTGGTGGCCGGCGCCGAGGACGGCACCGGCTTCGACAAGTCGTGGTGGCTGGACGCCACCGCGATCTGCGCGGACCCGCTCCCCGGCGAGCAGCGGGTCACCGACGACAGTCTCTACAGCTCCGCCGCGACCCGGTCGGTGACGGCCACCTGCCCGCTGGGCACCCGGGTGCACGGGGTGGGCGGCGAGATCCTCGGCGGTGACGGCGAGGTCCGGCTGACCGAGATGCGGGCCCGGACCTCCACCACGGTCACGGTCGCCGCCGCCGAGGACGAGGACGGCTTCGGCAGCAACTGGAAGGTCCGGGCGTACGCCGTCTGCGCGAGCTGACCCGTCGGTGGTGTGGTCCGTGCCGGCCGTCCGGCACGGACCACCACGCCCGGCCCGCCGCGCGGCTCGGGTGGTCGCGCCGGTCGACGCCGTCGACCCACCCCGTCCGGGCTCGCCGGCTCCGCCGCCGGGTACCCGGGCGGGACGCTGGTCAGGCGGTTGTCCGGACGAGGGCCGTGAAGCGCCACGGGGCGACGGTGGTCCGGCCGGCGTGGCGCAGCATCGCCCTGACCACCAGTGGGTGCACCAGGCGTACGGCGGCGAGGTAGGCGCGGCCGGACCGGGACCGGCTCGCCGCCAGGGTGGCCACGGTGACCGTCGTGCCGTCGGCGTCCGGCTCGACCAGGACGCCGGCGCGGAAGTCCAGGTGGCCGGCATCGGTGCCGAGCAGCACCTCGCGGTCGGTACGGGTGATGGTGTCGAAGGCGGAGGCGTCGCCGCGTTCGATGCCGAACGGGGTGACCAGCCGGTTCCTCAGCCGCAGCAGCGCGACCACGACCCGGGGCGGGTTGCGGAAGACCGCGTCCGCCCAGTCCTGCGGGTCGGTCGTGGTGCCGGGTGGCACCCGCAGCGCGAAGGCGTCGGCCAGGTCGGGCCGGTGGACGGAGCCGGGCAGCAGGGTCGCGGCGGCGGGGATCGGCACGCCGCGTACCCGGGCGCTCTCCATGCCGACGGCGAGCCGGGCTCGCCACGGGTATCGGACGGGCTGCGCGACGGCGCCGGTGACGGCGCGTTCGGCGTTGTCCAGCAGGTGCTCGATGACGGTGTCGTGGCAGACCCGGACCAGGGTGGGCCAGAGCAGTCGCATCCGCCCGACCGGCCGGGCGCTCAACCGGTGCCGCAGCACGCAGGCGTTCGGGCCGCGTTCCTCGACCTCCAGGGTGTGGGTGCCGATCAGGCCGGTGCGCGGATGGAAGGTCAGCTCGACCCGCCGGCCCGGCTCGTACCCGGTGACGTGGTACCGGATCGGGCCGTGCCCGCCGTCGGCGCCGACGGCGAGCGGCCGGTCGAACCGGACCGGCACCCAGGCGGGCACGGGCCAGAGCGGGTCGTCGGCGGCGCCGATCCGGTCCACCAGCCGGCCCACCACGGCGGCGGGAACAGGCAGCGCTCGTTCGTGGACGTTGTGCACCGTGGCAGCCATCGTTCGCCTCCGTACGCTCCCGTATGTTTTCCGTACGCTACCGTACAGTCATGAGCGCGCGACGTGTCGAGCACGGTGACGGGAAGCGGACGACGTCCCGGCTGACGGCCGACGACTGGACCGCCGCGGCGCTGGACGCGATGGCCGGCGGCGGTCTCGCGGCGGTCGCCGTCGAACCCCTCGCCGCCCGGCTCGGCGCCACGAAGGGCAGCTTCTACTGGCACTTCGCCAACCGGGACGCCCTGATCGAGGCGGCCGTGCTGCGCTGGGAGCGGGAGCACACCGAGGCCGTCATCGGCCACGTCGACGCCCAACCCGACCCGCTGACCCGCCTCCGGCTGCTCCTCGGCCTCGTCCTGGAGTCCACCGTGCTCCAGGAGGACAATTCGGTCGAGCTGGCGATGCTGGCCACCGCCGACCATCCGCACGTCGCCCCGGTGCTCGCCCGGGTCACCGAGCGGCGGGTGGCGTACACCGCGGGGCTGTTCGCCGAACTCGGCTGGCCGGCCGACGAGGCCCGGCACCGCGCGCTGCTGGCGGTCACCGCCTACCTGGGCCACGCGCAGCTGGCACACGTCGCGCCGGGCACCCTGCCGAGGAGCGCGGCGGACCGCCACCACTACGTCGAACAGATCTTCCGGCTGCTCACCGCCCCCGAGCCGCAGCACGGACAACCGTGACGCCGTCCGCCGCCGGTCGTGTCGACGCCACCTCGCCCGCCCATCCCGCGCGGCGGACGGCCGACCCCGGCGGCACCCCGTAACTCGGCGCGTTCGAGCCGGTCGGCGCCGCACGGCCGGTAGCCCGTCCCGCGTGGAGGGCGTGACGCGGCGTACGCCTCGTCGTCGGCGACGACGGCCCGGTCGAGCGTCAGCGGCCGGCCGGCGCAGTCCGCGATCCGGACGAGACTCACGGTGCCACCGTCGTAGACGGCGGCGAACCGACACGGCAGGGACAACGGAGCCCGGCATCCCCGAACGAGGTCAGCGTGCGTCGAATCGGGCGCGGGCCTCGAAGACCCGATCCATGTGCGTCTCCGCCCAGTCCTTGATCGCGATCATGACCGGGAACAGTTCGTGGCCGAGCGGAGTGAGTTCGTAGTCGACGCGGACCGGCACCGAGGCCGTGACCGTGCGGGTGACCAGGCCGTCGCGCTCCAGCGTACGCAGGGTCTGGGTGAGCATCTTCTGGCTGACGCCAGCGATGCGGTTGGCGAGTTCGCTGTGCCGCTGCGGGCCGTCGGTGAGGGCGGGGATCACCAGTGCGACCCACTTGTCGGTGAGCCTGCTCAGCAGCTCACGGGTCGGGCACCGCTCCAGGAACGCGTCGTAGTCGCGTTTGGCCTGTTCACGGCGTTGCGCCGCGCTCATCGTCGCCATCTTCGCCTCCACCGGTGCCCTAGGCACTTCGCGGTACCTACTTTCTCATGGTGCCCGCTGATCCGTACGGTCCTGATGATCACGAGAGTCCATCGAGGAGACAGCGATGCGCGCAGTCAGCTATGCACAGTTCGGCGGGCCGGAGGTCCTGCACGTGGCCGACGTGCCGGTGCCCGAGCCGGGACCGGGGCAGGTACGGGTGAGGGTCGCCGCGTCCGTGGTCCACCCGGTCGACCTGATGATCCGCTCCGGCCGGTTCCCGGCCCCGCTGCCGACCGGTCTGCCGTACACGCCGGGCTGGGACGTGGCCGGCACCGTCGACGCGGTCGACCCGGCGGTCGAGCAGTTCACCATCGGCGACGAGGTCATCGGCTTCTCGCCGTGGCTGCGGACCACGGTCGGCGCCCACGCGGAGTTCGTCGTGCTCGACGCGGCCTGGCTGACCTCCGCGCCCGCCGGCGTCCCCGCCACCGAGGCGGCGACCCTGCCGACCAACGTCCTCGCCGCCGCCCAGGCACTCGACCTGCTCGCGCTCCCGGCGGGCTCGAGGGTGCTCGTCACCGGCGCCGCCGGGCAGGTCGGCGGGTTCGTCCTGTCGCTGGCCCGAGCGGCCGGCCTGCTCGCCACGGGACTCGCCGGCCCCGACGACCGTGCGTTCGTGGAGTCGCTGGGCGCGGCATTCCTGTCGCGCTCCGACGACCTGAGCGGGACGTTCGACGCGGTCGTCGACCTGGCGGTGATCGGCCCCTCGCTGCTGGACCTCGTCCGCGACGGCGGCGGCTACGTGGCCGCGTCGCCACCGCTGCGCCCGGAACCGGTGCGGGGAATCCGGACCGTCGCGCTGGAGGTGCTGCCGGACGGAGCGCGGCTGGGCGAACTGGTCGACCTCGTCACCAGCGGCGACATCCCGCTTCGGGTCGCCGGCGTGTACCCCTTCGCCGAAGCCGCGGCCGCTCACGACCGGCTGGCTCGGGGCGGTGTCCGGGGCGGTGTGGTGATCGTCCCCTGATCCCCGGCCCGAACCACCGCCGCCACGACCGCACCCACTGAAGGGAACGCCGCATGCTCAGCTTCGAGATCAGACCGATCGGTACGGTCCGCAACGACCGGACGGATGCCCAGCACACCGACAACTGGGGTGCCGTCCGCAGCACGATCACCGTCGACGAGCGCTTCGGCGAGGCGTGCCTGCAGGGCCTGGAGGAGTTCTCGCACGTCGAGGTTCTCTTCGTCTTCGACCGGTTCCCGGAGCACGACGACTACCGCGAACCCCGCCCGAACCGCGGCCGCGCCGACCTGCCGCCCGTCGGCGTCTTCGCCGGTCGCGGTCCCCGCCGACCGAACCGCATCGGGGTGACGTGCTGCGCGATCGAATCCGTACGCGGCCGCGAACTGACCGTGGTCGGCCTCGACGCGGTCTCGGGCACCCCCGTCATCGACCTGAAGCCGACGATGACCGAGTTCCTGCCGGTCGACGTCCGGCAGCCGGAATGGGTCAGCCACCTGATGTCCGAGTACTTCCGGCCGTGAGGAACGTCCTCCCGCTCCGCGCGACGCGGGACGGCGGGAGTGCGAGCCGGCACCGATACGCGCGGAGTGCGGGCGCCGCCCCGGGAGGTGATCTCCTCGGGGTGCTGGTGGTGAAGGGTGGGCGCGGCAGGTTTCGAACCTGCGACCCCTCGCTTGTAAGGCGAGTGCTCTCCCACTGAGCTACGCGCCCGGAACGCCCCGTACGGCGGGCCGGAGGGTGGCAAGCTTACCTGCCGGCCTCCGGCCCGGTCGAACGGTGTGCCCGGTGGGGACGTCAGCCGGCGACGGCCTCGGCGAGGGCCTTGCGCCAGCCCTGCTGGTCGCGCGCCTCGCCCGGCATGTTCATCTCGGCGAACCGGACCACGCCGGCCTTGTCGATCACGAACGTGCCCCGGTTGGCGATGCCCGCCACGTCGTTGAAGACGCCGTACGCCTGGGCGACCGCCCCGTGCGGCCAGAAGTCGGCCAGCAGCGGGAACTGGTAGCCCTCCTTGTCGGCCCAGATCTTGTGGGCGTAGACCGAGTCCACGCTGACGGTGAGGACCTGGACGTCGTCGTTGACGTACTCGTTGAGGTTGTCCCGCACCTCGCAGAGCTCACCCTGGCAGATGCCGGTGAAGGCGAGCGGGTAGAAGACCAGCAGCACGGTGCGCCTGCCCCGGTAGTCCGAGAGCCGGACCTCCTGGTTGTTCTGGTCCTTGAGCACGAAGTCGGGCGCCTCGGCGCCAACCTCGATCGGCATGCGAGCTCCTTGGGTCGATTCTGGAGGTGGCATCAGCCTGCCACACCCGGCGGCGACCGCCGCCGGGCCACGGCGCTCGGGCTACTTCTTGCCCTTGGAGCCACGCCGCAGCACGAGGCGGGCGCCGCTCCAGTCCCGACCGGCGTTCACGGTGGAGGTCTGCTGGAGGCCGGCGGTCTGCGCCGACTCGGCGACCTCGCTCGGCTCGACGTGCCCGTCGCGGCCGGCCTTCGGGGTCAGCAGCCACACGACACCGGCGTCGGCCAGCGGGCCGAGGGCGTCGACGAGGAGTTCGAAGAGGTCACCGTCGCCGTCGCGGTACCACACCAGCACCGCGTCGACCACCTCGTCGGTGTCCTCGTCGACCAGATCTCCACAGCGGTCGGTAAGGGCGTCGCGGAGATCCTGGTCGACGTCGTCGTCGTACCCCATCTCCATGACGACCATCCCCGGCTCGATCCCGAACCGGTCCGCCAGGCTGCGTACCCCGTCGGCGGCCTGACCAGCGGTCGCGCTCACTGTCGCGTGCCTCCTCATCTCATCCTCGCCCGACTGCGTCGTCGACGCCGTCGGGCCAAGTCCACACAGTTGCGGCTCCCCGCGCAAGTGGCGCACCGGGTGGAACGGAATTTACCGTGCCAGCAGCGCGCGGGCACCCTGGGTAATGGCTTCCTCGGAGACGAGAACCTGACGCGCCGCCGGGCCTAATGGTACAAACGAGTCGATTGCAGCTACCCGCCGCGCGGCTCCGACATATCCGGCATCGACCAGGGCCGCGATGATCCCCTCGCCCACCCCGCCGGAGCGGCGTGTCTCGTCCACCACCAGCACCCGGCCGGTCGCCGACGCCTCCCGGATGATGTCCGCCACCGGCAGCGGGGCCAGCCAGCGCAGGTCCACCACCCGGGTGCCGATCCCCTCGTCGGCGAGGGTGGCCGCCGCGCGCAGCGACATCCGCACCCCGTTACCGAAGGTGAGGATCGTGACGTCCTCGGCCGAGCCGACGCCGTAGACCCGGGCCCGGCCGATCGGCACGTGCCCGGCCGCCCACGCCCCCGGTTCGGCGTACTGCCCGAGCCACTCGCCGTCACCCGGCTCGTACAGGTCACGGACGTGGTAGAGGGCGATGGGCTCCAGCAGGACGCTCACCGTGCCGTCCACCGCCGCGGCGGCCAGGCAGGTCCGCAGCAGGGGCGCGGCGTCGTCCGGCCGCGCCGGCACCGCGATCACCAGGCCGGGCACGTCCCGGAGTACGGCCACCGAGTTGTCGTTGTGGAAGTGCCCCCCGAAGCCCTCCTGGTACGCCAGCCCCGGCACCCGCACCACCATCGGGTTGCGGAACGCACCCTGGGAGAAGAACTGCATGGTGGCCGCCTCGCCGCGCAACTGGTCCTCGGCGTTGTGCAGGTACGCCAGGTACTGGATCTCCGGCACCGGCAGCATCCCGGCCAGCCCGGCGCCCAGACCGAGCCCGAGCACCGACGTCTCGTCGAGCAGCGTGTCGAAGACCCGGGCCGCGCCGAACTTCTCGCGCAGCCCCTTCGTCACCCCGTACACCCCACCCTTGGCGGCGACGTCCTCGCCGAAGACCGCCATGCCGGGGTGGGCCAGCATCGCGTCGGCGAGCGCCGCGTTGACGCTCTGCGCGAGGGTGAGCGGGCCGGCCAGCTCCGGCGGCTTCCCGCCGAACACCTCGGCCCGGGCGGCGGCGCCCGGACCGGCGGCCCGGGCGGCCGACTCGGCCACCGTGGCGGCGACCCGGGCCGGCCGGCGCGGCGCGAGCGGGGCCACCACCTCGGCGACGCTGCCCAGCTTCGGCTCGTCCAGCACCTCCTCGGCGATCCGGCGGACCTGCCAGCCGCGTTCGTCGTACCGGGTGAGCAGCTCCTCCCCGGTGGCCATGCCCGCCTCCACCAGCGTCCGGGCGGTGGCCAGCAGCGGGTCGCGCGCCTCGTCGGCGGTGATCTCGGCGGTGCTGCGGTACGCGGTCTCGGCGTCCGCGCCCGCGTGTCCCATCAGCCGTACCGTGCGCAGGTGCAGCACCGCCGGCCGCCGGTGCCGCCGTACCCAGGCCGCGGCCTCGGCCGCCACCGCGTACGTGCCGACCGGGTCCGCGCCGTCGGCGGCGAAGTACCGCACCCCGGGACGTGCCCGCAACGCCCGCTCGACCCAGCCCTCCGGCGAGCGGACGCTGATGCCGAGGCCGTTGTCCTCGCAGAGGAAGAGCACCGGGATGCGCAGTCCGGTGTGGTCGTACCAGCCGGCGGTGTTCAGCGCGGCGGTGGCGCTGGCGTGGTTGACCGAGGCGTCGCCGAAGGAGCAGACCACGATGGCGTCCCGGGGCCAGGGCGAGCGCAGCGGGCTGTCGCCGCCGCGCCGGCCGGCGGTCTCCACCCGGCGCAGCCGTTCCAGGGCGAGCCCGAGGCCGACCGCCCGGGGCAGGTGCGAGGCGATCGTCGAGGTGGTCGGCACGACGGCCAGGTCGGCCCGGCCGAAGACCTTGTGCCGGCCCCCGGCGATCGGCTCCCGCGCCGAGGCGACCATGCCGCGCAGCACGTCCCGGGCCGCGTCCGCGTACGCGTCGTCGTCGGGTCCGCCCGGTGCGCCCTCGGCGGCGGCCTCGCCCCGTCGTTCCGGTGCCGTGCCGGCGTCGGGGCGCGCCGCCGCCGCGTCGTCGGCGGACGGCGGATCGGCCGGCAGCTCCACGGTGACCGCCTCGGCGGTGCCGTCCGCCCCGACCCGGTAGCCCGCCGTCACGGTGCCGGTCAGCCCGCCGGCCTCGGCGACGGCAGGGGTGGCGGGGCCGGTACCGGCGGCGTGCTCCGGCGCGCCACCCGTCCGGTCCGCCGCGTCGTCGGGGTCGTGGGCGGCGGACTGGTCCGGTCCGTCCGCAGCCGTGGGACCGCCGGAGCCGGACACGCCGTCGTCGGGGCCGCCGGAGCCGGCCGTACCGCCGTCGTCGAAGTCGGCGGCAGCGACGGGGCCACCGGAGGTGGGCGTGCCGTCGGCGGGGCGCGGGGCGGGGAACTCGCCGGCGGCCTGGGCGGCGCGGGTGCAGTAGAACGCCCCCGAGCGGTAGTGCAGCAGCGCCGGGTCGGTGGGGCGCAGCGCGGCGGCGACCGCCGCGTTTGCCTCGTGGCCGGCCGAGCCGATGGTGTAGTAGCCCTCGTCGAAGCTGCGCAGCCAGCGCCCGGCCAGGTCGAGCTGGCGGCTGGTGACCTGGGCGTCGAAGAGGGCGAGCAGGTGCCGCCCGGTCAGCGCGGCGCCCGCGCGCACCGGTTCGGCCGGGTCACGCCGCCGCTCGGGCTCGGGCAGCGCGCCCAGCGTCTCCCGGAACCGGTCGTCGAGATCTTGCGGGGTGGTCACGTCGATCAGCATTACCGACGGAGGCCAGGGTCGCCCACTCAGACACGATCCGCCCGGGCGGTCTCACACCTCACCCTCCGGGCAGCCACCGTCGGAGACCTTCCACACCAGCTCGCGCAGGGCGGCCAGTTCCCCGGTGCTGAGCGGGGCGAGCAGCCGGGAGTCGGACACCACCCGGTGCACCCGCTCCCGCATCCGGCGGCCCGCCTCGGTGACCACCAGTGTCTTCTGCCGCCGGTCGGCGGGGTCGAGCCGGCGTTCCACCAGCCCGGCCTGCTCCAGCTTGTCGACCAGGGCGGTCACGTTGGACCGGTCGCAGCGCAGCTGCTCGGCGAGGTCCCGGGCGGGCGACGGACGGTCCGGGTCGAGCTGGTGCAGGGCGCGGGCGGCGGCCGGTGTCAGTCCCAGCCCGGCGATCTCCACGTCCTGGTGGTGCCGGATGGCGGCGGCGATGTGCATGATCCGCCGGACCGCGTCCCCGGCCAGTTCGGCGCGGTCGCCCGGGTCGACCCCGACGCTGTCAGTCATGCCGACGATGGTACGTACGCGCAACAATTGACCCACTCCACTGTCGGGCGGGGTGACGCGACCAGCGTTCGCGGCGTGTCGCGGTACGACCGGTGCGGCGGCCGGGCCGGCGTCAGCCGGGGAGGAAGGAGAAGCGGACCTGCCGGCTCGGGTTGTCGCCGTTGGTGTCGACCAGGCAGATCGACTGCCAGGTGCCGAGCTGGAGCCGCCCGCCGAGCACCGGCAGCGTCGCGTACGGCGGGACGAACGCGGGCAGCACGTGGTCGCGCCCGTGCCCGGGCGAGCCGTGCCGGTGCCGCCAGCGGTCGTCGGTGGGGAGCAGGTCGTCGAGGGCCCGCAGCAGGTCGTCGTCGGAGCCGGCGCCGGTCTCGATGATCGCCAGGCCGGCGGTGGCGTGCGGCACGAAGACGTGCAGCAGCCCGTCGCCCTGCCCGGAGACGAACCGCTCGGCCTCGGCGGTGATGTCCAGGACGGTGGGCCGGGAGCCGGTCCGGACCGTGATCACCTCACTGCGCATAGGGCGCATTCTGCCGCACCCGCTCAGCAGCTGCCGCCGCCACCGTCCGAGCCGCCCCCCGAGCCGCCACCGGAGTCGCCCCAGCTCCCGCCGCCGGAGTCCCCCCAGCCCCACCCGCCGCCGGAGCGCTCCGACCCGTCGTCGGAGCAGCGCGGGTCGGAGGACGCCGCGCCGGGGTCGGCGACGCCGTAGCCGGAGTAACCGCCCACGTCGTGGCGGGCCGGGCGGCGGCCACGGGCCCGGCGGGCGTCCCGCGCCAACCCGACGACCAGCAGCAGCGCGAAGACGCCCAGCACGAGGAAACCCACCATCTCCACCCTCCCCAGGGCCAGGCCGACCACTCCCAGGACGATCCCGGCGAGCCCGGCACCGGTCGTCACCAGCCCGAGGGACGCCACCTGCCATCGCATGCCCGGAGGGTAGGCGGCAGCGGCAAGCCGGCGGCCGGAGCGGCGGCCCGCCCGATCGCGCAAAGTTACTGGTGGGTACCTGTGTCGAGCGTCGCGTCTCCGGGCGGTGGGCGTGACGACGAGTGCCAACAGGGGGCAGGATGGCGCTAGAGACCTATCCCACACACAACCGAGGGAACGCCTGTGGCTACGGAACGCAAGCGCCCGGTGATCACCGCTGGTCTGCCGAGCCAGCTTCCGGACATCGACCCTGAAGAGACCGGCGAATGGGTCGAGTCGCTCGACGGTGTCATCGACGAGCGCGGGACCAAACGCGCCCGCTACGTCATGCTGCGCCTGCTGGAGCGGGCCCGCGAGCGCCAGGTCGGGGTGCCGTCGCTGACCACCACCGACTACATCAACACCATCCCGCCGGAGCGCGAGCCGTGGTTCCCGGGTGACGAGCACGTCGAGCGCCGGATCCGGGCGTACGTGCGGTGGAACGCGGCGATGCTGGTGCACCGGGCGCAGCGCCCGGAGATCGGCGTCGGCGGACACATCTCCACCTTCGCCAGCTCCGCCTCGCTCTACGAGGTCGGCTTCAACCACTTCTTCCGGGGCAAGAACCACCCCGGCGGCGGCGACCACATCTTCTACCAGGGTCACGCCTCCCCCGGCATGTACGCCCGGGCGTTCCTGGAGGGCCGGCTGACCGAGCACCAGCTCGACGGCTTCCGCCAGGAGCTGTCCCACCCGGGCGGCGGGCTGCCGTCGTACCCGCACCCGCGGCTGATGCCGGACTTCTGGGAGTTCCCCACGGTGTCCATGGGCCTGGGCGGCCTGAACGCGATCTACCAGGCGCGGTTCAACCGCTACCTGCACCACCGGGGCATCAAGGACACCTCCGACCAGCACGTCTGGGCGTTCCTCGGCGACGGTGAGATGGACGAGCCGGAGACCCTCGGCGCGATCGGGGTGGCCGCCCGCGAGGAGCTGGACAACCTCACCTTCGTGATCAACTGCAACCTCCAGCGGCTGGACGGCCCGGTCCGCGGCAACGGCAAGGTCATGCAGGAGCTGGAGGCGTTCTTCCGGGGCGCCGGCTGGAACGTCATCAAGGTGGTCTGGGGCCGGGAGTGGGACCCGCTGCTCGCCGCGGACACCGACGGCGCGCTGGTCAACCTGATGAACACCACGCCCGACGGCGACTACCAGACCTACAAGGCGGAGTCCGGGGCGTACGTGCGGGAGCACTTCTTCGGCCGCGACCAGCGGACCCGCAAGATGGTCGAGCACCTGAGCGACGACGAGATCTGGAACCTCAAGCGGGGCGGCCACGACTACCGCAAGCTCTACGCGGCGTACAAGGCGGCGACCGAGCACACCGGGCAGCCGACGGTCATCCTGGCCAAGACGATCAAGGGCTGGACGCTCGGCTCGCACTTCGAGGGCCGCAACGCCACCCACCAGATGAAGAAGCTGACGCTGGAGGACCTCAAGCTCTTCCGCGACCGGCTCTACCTGGACGTCCCGGACAAGGTCCTGGAGGAGAACCCGTACCTCCCGCCGTACCTGAACCCGGGCGAGAAGTCCGACGAGATGGCGTACCTCAAGGAGCGGCGTCAGCAGCTCGGTGGCTACCTGCCGTCGCGGCGGACCACGTTCAAGTCGCTGGCCATTCCCGGCTCGGAGCGGTTCTCCGACATCAAGCGCGGCTCGGGCAAGCAGAAGGTGGCCACCACCATGGCCTTCGTCCGCCTGCTCAAGGACGTGATGAAGGACAAGGAGTTCGGCAAGCGCTGGGTGCCGATCATCCCGGACGAGGCGCGCACCTTCGGCCTGGACTCGATCTTCCCGACCGCGAAGATCTACTCGCCGCACGGCCAGCGCTACACCTCGGTCGACCGGGAGCTGTTCCTGTCGTACAAGGAGTCCACCGCGGGGCAGATCCTGCACGAGGGGATCAACGAGGCCGGCTCGGTCGCCTCGTTCACCGCCGCCGGCACCTCGTACGCCACCCACGACGAGCCGATGATCCCGATGTACATCTTCTACTCGATGTTCGGGTTCCAGCGCACCGGCGACGGCTTCTGGGCGGCGGCGGACCAGATGGCGCGCGGTTTCGTGCTCGGCGCGACGGCCGGCCGGACCACGCTCAACGGTGAGGGCCTGCAGCACGAGGACGGCCACTCGCTGCTGCTCGCCGCCACCAACCCGGCGGTGGTCGCCTACGACCCGGCGTTCGCGTTCGAGATCGCGCACATCGTGGAGAACGGCCTGCACCGGATGTACGGCGAGCAGCAGGAGAACATCTTCTACTACCTCACCGTCTACAACGAGCCGATCCACCAGCCGGCCGAGCCGGCCGAGGTGGACGTCGAGGGGCTGCTCAAGGGCATCTACCGGTACTCCCCGGCCCCGCAGGTCGACGGCCCGCGGGCCAACATCCTGGCCTCCGGCACCGGCATGCAGTGGGCGCTGAAGGCGCAGCAGCTGCTCGCCCAGGACTGGGGGGTGGCCGCCGACGTCTGGTCGGTGACCTCGTGGACGGAGCTGCGCCGCGACGCGGTGCAGTGCGAGGAGCACAACCTGCTCAACCCGGGCGGCGAGCCTCGGGTGCCGTACGTGCAGCAGAAGCTGGCCGACGCCGACGGGCCGAAGGTCGCGGTCAGCGACTGGATGCGCGCGGTGCCGGACCTGATCGCCCGCTGGGTGCCCGGCGACTACACCTCGCTCGGCACCGACGGCTTCGGCATGTCGGACACCCGGCACGCGCTGCGCCGGCACTTCCACGTCGACGCCGAGTCGGTGGCGGTGGCGACGCTGCGGCAGCTCGCGCTGCGCGGCACGGTGCCGGCGAACGTGCCGGCCGAGGCGGCCAAGAAGTACGCCATCGAGGACGTCAACGCGGCCCCGGTCGGCGAGACCGGCGGCGACAGCTAGTTCCCGCGTACCCGACAGGGGCCCGGCGCACCGCGCGCCGGGCCCCTTCGCGTGCGCGGCGGTATGACGCAACCGGTATCCACCGCGCGCCTTGCCCCCACCGATCCTTTGCATCCACACTTCTCGATAAATGTCGGCGCCTCCGGGGCGTCGCGTGACGCCGCGTCGCCCCGGACCGGTCCGGTGGATGCTCCCGTCGCGCCCGTCCACCCGCCGCTCGGGACACCGACGCCACGCCGGGTGCGACGGTAGGGAGACGGCATGAGAGTCGTCCGGATCGGAATGGCCCTGGCGGTCGGCGCCCTGGCGGTGTCGCTGCTCGGGCCGGGAGCGCCCACCGTGGCGCACTCGCCGGACACGCCCGCCGGGCGTGCCTCGGCCCAGGAGTTCATGGCGCAGCGCGAGCCGACCCAGCAGTTGGCCGCCGCCGCGGCCGCCACCTGCACCAACGGGCAGGCGGCCGGGTACCCCTGCCGCAACGTCGACCTGCTGTCGTTCATGCCGCTGAGCACCATCGGGGGCAGCCAGGCCAACGACATCTGGGGCTGGACGGACAGCCAGACCGGCAAGGAGTACGCGCTGGTCGGGCGGCGCAACGGCACCTCGTTCGTGGACGTGTCCAACCCGACCGCGCCGGTCTACCTGGGCAACCTGCCCGCGTACCAGAACCGGACGGCGATCTGGCGCGACATCAAGGTGTACAGGAACCACGCGTACGTGGTGGCCGACGTGTCGGGCCACGGGATGCAGGTCTTCGACCTGACCCGGCTGCGCGGCGTCACCACGCCGAAGACCTGGACCTCGGACGCGCAGTACAACCGGTTCGGCAACTCGCACAACATCGCGATCAACGAGGAGACCGGCTACGCGTACGCGGTGGGGTCGAACACCTGCTCCGGCGGACTGCACATGGTCGACATCCGCAACCCGAAGTCGCCGGTGCAGGCCGGCTGCGTCAGCAACGACGGGTACACCCACGACACCCAGTGCGTCGTCTACCGCGGCCCGGACACCACCTACACCGGCCGGGAGATCTGCGTCAGCTCCAACGAGGACACCGTCACCGTGGCGGACGTGACCAGCAAGTCGTCGCCCCGCCAGCTGGCCCGGATCGGCTACACCGGCCGGGCGTACACCCACCAGGGCTGGTTCACCGCCGACCAGCGGTACTTCCTGCTCGACGACGAGCTGGACGAGTCCCGGCGCGGGGTGAACACCCAGACGTACATCTGGGACCTGGCCGACCTGGACGCGCCCCGGCACATCGGCACCTACAGCGCGCCGGCCGGAGTGGCGGCCACCGACCACAACCAGTACGTCAAGGGCAACCACAGCTACCAGGCCAACTACCGGGCCGGGCTGCGCATCCTGGACCTGCGGGACGTGTCGGCCGGGCGCGCGACGGAGGCCGGGTACTTCGACGTCTACCCGTCGAGCAACAGCAGCTCGATGAACGGGGCGTGGAGCGTCTACCCGTACTTCCCCAGCGGGACCGTGGTGGTCAGCGGCATCGAGCAGGGGCTCTTCGTCCTGCAGCCCCGGTTGTCGTGACCGCGACCAGTGACCGGCCGGTGCTGGCCGCCGACCGAGCCGAGGGGGCGCCCCCGTGGCGCCCCCGCCCGGCCGGCGGCCGGGCCCACCGGTACCTGGCCGCCGCCCTGGTCCTCGGGCTGACCCTGACGCTCGGCTTCGTGGCGGGACGGTTCGGCGCCGCGCCGGCGCCGGCCCGGTCCGCGACGACGGGTCCGGCCGCGCACGCCGACCACGGCCCGGCCGGGTTGCAGGTCTCGCGCGACGGCTGGACCCTCGTGCTGGACACCCCCGCGCTGACCGCCGGCCGTCCGGGCGAGCTGGCCTTCCGCATCACCGACGCGGCGGGCGCGCCGGTGACCCGGTTCCGGCTGAACCACGAGCGACTGATGCACCTGGTCCTGGTGGGGCGGGACCTGACCGGCTACCGGCACGTGCACCCGGAGATGGCCGCCGACGGGACCTGGCGGGCCCTGGTCACCCCGGAGGCGCCCGGTCCGCTGCGGGCGATCGCCGACTTCTGGCCCGAGGGCGCCGACCGCCAGGTCACCCTGGGCGTCGACGTGCCGGTCCCCGGCCGGTACGCGCCCCGCCCGCCGGCCGAGCCGCAGGAGACCATCCTGGTCGACGGCTACACGGTCACCCTGGACGGCGGGCTGCGACCCGGCGAGTCGAACCAGGTGCTGGTCTGGCTCGGCCGCGACGGACGACCGGTCGCCGACCTGCAACCGCACCTGGGCGCGTACGGGCACCTGGTGGCGTTGCGCCACGGCGACCTCGCCTACCTGCACGTGCACCCGGCGGCGGCCAGCCGGCCGGAGTCGGTGGTGGCGTTCGGCGTGACGGTGCCGTCGGCGGGCACCTACCGGCTGTTCTTCGAGTTCCGCCACCGGGACGTCGTGCACGTCGCGGCGTTCACCGTCACCGCGTGACCCCGGACGCAAGCCGGCGGTGGTCCGGACGCCCCTGGCGGGGACGCCGGGCCACCGCCGTCGCGGGTGACGCCGGAGGACGTGGCCTGCTCAGCCGACGGCGGCCAGATCGGTGAGCCGGGCCAGCGAGTCCTCCAGGTCGGCGCCGACCCGACGCAGCCCGAGCCGGAGCAGGGCCGCCTTGACCGGTCCGGCCGGCCACCGTACGACGATGAGCCGCACGACCGTCCCGCCCTCCTCCTCGTCGGGAGTGAGCTGGACGTAGATCTCGGTGCGCGCCTCGGCCCGGGCGCCGGCGCCCTTGGCCCGCTCCCGCCAGCCGATCAGGGTCGGTTCCTGGTAGGCGATCACCTCGGCCTCGTGCGCCGCGCCGCGTCCGGCCTGGACCAGCTGTCGCCGACCGAAGCCCTCCCCCGAGAGGACCTCGGCCGCGCGGACACCCGCCAGCCAGGCCGGCAACTGCTCGGCCCGCTGCACGACGTCCCAGACCGCTTCCACCGGCGCCATCACGTGCGCACTGCGTTCCACGAGGATCATTTCTGTCTTCCCCCACTGAGGACATCCGCGATATTCGGCACTCTATGCGCAAATTCGGACGTAAGCGGACGGGTTCGGTAAAGACACGCCGAAAACCCTTGCGCCCGCATTGTCGAGGGCCTATGGCGCAACGGCGGCGCGACCCCTAAAGTCCCGAACACGATTCGCGTTTCCGGGAGGGGTCCATGACGACCGCGCCGCTGCCCCCGTTCCCCGCCGGCTTCCGCTGGGGAGTCTCCACCTCGGCGTACCAGATCGAGGGCGGCGCCGACGCCGACGGGCGCGGGCCGTCCATCTGGGACACCTTCGCGCACACCCCCGGGCGGATCGCCGACGGCAGCACCGGCGACGTGGCCTGCGACCACTACCACCGGCACGCCGAGGACGTCGCGCTGATGGCCGGGCTCGGTGTCTCGGCGTACCGGTTCTCGATCTCCTGGCCCCGGGTGCAGCCCGGCGGCGCCGGCCCGGCCAACCCCGCCGGGCTGGACTTCTACGAGCGCCTCGTCGACGACCTGCTCGCCGCCGGCATCGACCCGGTCGCCACCCTCTTCCACTGGGACCTGCCGCAGCCGCTGGAGGACGCCGGCGGCTGGCTGCACCGGGACACCGCCGCCCGCTTCGCCGAGTACGCCGACCTCGTCGCCGCCCGCCTCGGCGACCGGGTGAAGCTCTGGATCACCCTCAACGAACCGTTCATCCACATGAGCCTCGGACACGCCACCGGCGTACACGCCCCCGGCCGCTTCCTGCTCCTCGACGCCTTCCCGGTGGCCCACCACCAACTCCTCGCCCACGGGCTCGCGGTCGCCGCGCTGCGCGCCCGCAGCAGCAGCCCGGTGGCGATCGCCAACAACTACTCGCCGGTGGTGGCGCACGGCGACACCGACGCCGACCGGGCGGCCGGGCTGGCGTACGACGCGCTGCACAACCGGCTCTTCACCGACCCGCTGCTCGGGCTCGGCTACCCGCCCGGGATCGAGCCGGCCGGGATGCGCGACGGCGACCTCGACATCATCGCCGCCCCGCTCGACGTGCTCGGGGTGAACTACTACAACCCGACCGGCATCCGGGCCGCCGAGGAGGACTCGCCGCTCCCCTTCGAGCTGGTGTCCCTGGAGGGGTACCCGCGCACCGCCTTCGACTGGCCGGTCGTCCCCGACGGGCTGCGCGACCTGCTCACCGGGCTGAAGGGACGATACGGCGACGCCCTCCCGCCGATCCAGGTCACCGAGAGCGGCTGCGCGTACGACGACACGCCGGACGCCACGGGCCGGGTGCACGACCCGGAGCGCATCGCGTACCTCGACGGGCACCTGCGCGCCGTGCACCAGGCGATCGAGGCGGGCGTCGACGTCACCGGGTACTTCGTCTGGTCGCTGCTGGACAACTGGGAGTGGGCGGAGGGCTTCACCAAACGCTTCGGCCTGGTGCACGTCGACTTCGCCACCGGAGCCCGCACCCCGAAGTCCTCGTACGCCTGGTACCGCGACCTCGTCACCCGGCGATGACCACCGTCGACCCGACCCCGACGTCGCTGCCGGCGGCGCTCGCCGAGCCGGTCGTCCCGGTCCGGCGGAGCTGGATCGGCCTGATCTTCGCCGCCAACCTGGGCGTCTGGATGGCGTTCTTCACCCCGATCCAGGTGCTGCTGCCGCAGCAGGTGGAACGGATCGCCCCGGCCGACAAGGAGGCCATGCTGGCCGTGGTGACCGGGCTCGGCGCGCTGGCGGCGGTGCTGGCCAACCCGCTCGCCGGGGCGCTGTCGGACCGTACCTGCCTGCGGGTGGCCGGGCGGGAGTTCGGCCGGCGACATGTCTGGACGGCCGGCGGGGCGCTGCTCGGCGCGCTCGCCCTGGTGCTGCTGGCCCGGCAGCAGACCATCGCCGGGGTGGCGCTCGGCTGGGTCGCCGCCCAGGTGTGCTTCAACGCGATGCTGGCCAGCCTGACCGCCGCGATCCCGGACCGGGTGCCGGTCGCCCAGCGGGGCGGCGTCTCCGGCTGGGTCGGCATCCCGCAGGCCCTCGGGCTGGTGGTCGGCGCGGTGCTGGTCACCGCCGTGGTCACCGGCAACGCCGCCGGGTACGCCGCGATCGCCGTCGCGGTGCTGCTGCTGTCGCTGCCGTTCGCCCTGCTCACCCGGGACGACCCGCTGCCCCGTACGCACCGGCCGCCGCTGCGGCTGCGGGCGCTGGCCGCCTCGATGTGGATCAGCCCGCGCCGGCACCCGGACTTCGCCTGGGCCTGGATCACCCGGTTCCTGGTCCAGATCGGCAACGCCCTGGGCACCCTCTACCTGCTCTACTTCCTCACCGACGGGGTGCGCCACCCCGACCCCGAGGGCGCCCTGCTGGTGCTGATCCTGCTCTACACGGCCGGGATGATGCTCACCGCCGTGGTCGCCGGCCGGCTCTCCGACCGGTCCGGGCGGCGCAAGGTCTTCGTCATCGCCTCCGGGGTGGTGATGGCGGTGGCCGCGCTGCTGCTCGCCGCCGCTCCGCGCTGGTCCACCGCCGTCGTCGCCGCGCTGCTGCTCGGCGCCGGCTACGGGGTCTACCTGTCGGTGGACGCGGCGCTGATCACCGAGGTGCTGCCGCGCGCCACCGACCGGGCCAAGGACCTCGGCGTGATCAACATCGCGAACTCCGCGCCGCAGGTGCTCGGCCCGGCGCTCTCCGCCCCGATCGTGGTGCACCTGGGCGGCTACCCGACGCTCTACGCGGTCACCGCGGCGGTCACCCTGCTCGGCAGCGCCCTCGTCCTCAAGATCCGCACCGTCCGCTGACCCGCCCGCGCCCCGCCCCGCCCTCGCCGCTCGCAGCCGCACTTTCACGGAAAGAGTGGCTATTCGACGTCGAATAGCCACTCTTTCCGTGAAAGTGCGCGGATCCCCGGAGCGGGGCGCGGGGTGGTGGGTCGGCCCCCTGGGGGAATGCGGTCGCGCGCGGCCGTAGGCTGGAGGACGTGACGGTACGTGTGCGCTTCGCCCCTTCCCCGACCGGTATGTTCCACGTCGGCGGCGCCCGCTCGGCGCTGCAGAACTGGATCTACGCCAAGCAGCAGGGCGGGGTCTTCGTCCTGCGCATCGAGGACACCGACGCCGCGCGCAACAAGCCCGAGTGGACCGAGGGCATCCTGTCCGCGCTCGACTGGATCGGCATCGCGCGCGGCAGCTACGAGGGGCCGTACTTCCAGTCCTCGTACGCCGGCGAGCACCGCGCCGCCGCCCAGCGGCTGTTCGAGTCCGGCCGGGCCTACTACTGCGACTGCACCCGGGAGGCCGTGCAGGCCCGCACCGGCTCGCAGTACCAGGGGTACGACGGCTTCTGCCGTGACCGGGGGCTGACGGCGGGCGAGGGGCGCGCGCTGCGCTTCCGTACCCCCGACACGGGTGAGACCGTGGTGGTCGACCTGATCCGTGGTGAGCCGACCTTCGAGAACAAGCTCATCGAGGACTTCGTCATCGCCCGTGGCGACGGCTCCCCGGTCTTCCTGCTGGCCAACGTCGTGGACGACATGACCATGGGGATCACCCACGTGATCCGGGCCGAGGAGCACCTGCCCAACACCCCGAAGCAGCAGCTGCTCTGGGACGCCCTCGGGGTCAAGCCGCCGGTCTGGGCGCACGTGCCGGTGGTGGTCAACGAGAAGCGGCAGAAGCTCTCCAAGCGCCGCGACAAGGTCGCCCTGGAGGCGTACCGGGACGAGGGTTATCTCGCCGACGCGATGCGCAACTACCTGATGCTGCTCGGCTGGGCCCCCTCCGGGGACCGGGAGATCGTGCCGTGGTCGGTCATCGAGGAGGAGTTCCGGCTGGAGGAGGTCAACCCCTCCCCCGCCTTCTTCGACGAGAAGAAGCTGCGCGCGTTCAACGGCGAGTACATCCGTGCGCTGCCGGTGGACGAGTTCGTCGCCGCCTGCCAGCCGTGGCTGACCGGCACCGACACCATCGCCCCGCCGCCGTGGCAGCCGGCCGAGTTCGACGCGCAGGCGTTCGCGGCGGTCGCCCCGCTGGCGCAGACCCGGATCGCGGTGCTCAGCGAGATCGTGCCGAACGTCGACTTCCTCTTCGTGGCCGACCCACTGATCGACGAGGCGGCCTGGACCAAGGCGATGAAGGAGGGCGCCGCCGAGCTGCTCGACGCGGCGATCGCCGGCTACGTGGGGCTGGACTCGTGGGACGCCGACTCGCTGAAGTCGACGCTGGAGGCGGTCGGCGCGGAGCGCGGGCTCAAGCTGGGCAAGGCGCAGGCGCCGGTGCGGGTCGCGGTGACCGGACGCACCGTCGGGCTGCCGCTGTTCGAGTCGCTGGAGGTGCTCGGCCGGGAGCGCACGCTGGCCCGGTTGCGCGCCGCCCGGGCCCGCCTGGTCTGAGAGAGGTACCCGAGCGAGGGCCCGCCGGTCTCCGGCGGGCCCTCGCGCCGTACCGGGTCAGGGGCGCGGGGCGCGGCGGCGCAGCAGCAGGGCGCCGCCCAGGGCGACGAGCACCCCGGCCCCGAGCAGCCACGGCCAGACCGGTGTCCCGCCGTCGTCGGTGTCCGACGCGGCGGTCGGGGCGGCGGTGGCCGGCCCGGTGGTGGCCGGGGCGGTGGTGGTGGGCGGCGGCGTGGACGCCGTCGGGGTCCCGCCCCCGCCCGGAGCGGTCGACGCGCCGGTGGTGAGGGTGAACCGCACCGTCCCCTTCACCGGGTGCCCGTCGCTGGAGGCGAGCTGGTAGCCGATGGTGTACTCGCCGGCCGGGCCGGCCGCGAAGGGGACGCTCACCCGGCTGCCGGTGAAGCTCGGCGCACCACCGGCGGCCGGCACGCTGCCCGGTCCGACCACTGTGATCTTCGTCGTAGCCGGGTCCGGCTTCGACAGGAACCGCAGCTCGATGCGGGCCGGCGCGTTCGCCACCCGGGCCCCGTCGGCCGGATTGCTGCCGGTCAGCGAGTTGTGCGCGAGCGCCGGCACCGCCGGCAGCAGCAACGACACACCGAGCGCCACGCCCATGACCACTGGCGCGGTGCGCGCCGCCCGTGGGACCCTGCCCCCCATGAACCCCTCCGCAAAGGTACGATCCGCCCGCTGATCAACGGCTGACCATTAGTCGGGTCCGGATCGCGATTAGTTCCACATACTGGTCCAGCAGCTGCAACCGAACGCCGATCTGCGGAGTCTTTGAAGGTGGGTACCCGGCCCCGGGGGCATGGTCACCGCCGTCGACCACCCAACGCGTGACCTGCAGCACAGCCATCCATCGAACGGGGCGAGGAGGCGGCGATGGTCGGACGGATGAGGCGGTTGCTCAGTACGGTCGCGGCAGCGGCGCTGGCCGCGGCGCTCGGCCTGGCGGCGGTCGCACCGGCGCGGGCCGCCGGCCCCGCCCGGGTCGCGCCGAAGCCCCCACCCGCCGGGGTGGACATCACCGGTGACGGGCTCAGCGAGCCGCTGCGGCTGCGCTCGGAGACCGAGCCCGCCCTCGTGCTCGCGGTGATCGACCAGGTCAACTGGTTCGGCCGCACCGGCGCGGCCACCGGCCCCAAGGCCGCCAACCTCGGTCCGAAGTACACGATCGTGGTGCTCGCCGGGGAGACGCCGAAGCAGACCTACGACCTCTACCCGCTGGCCAAGGGCGGACCGCGGGCGTACCGGCCGGCGAAGCAGCCCGACGCGCGCAAGACCAGCGCCGGCTGGTTCCTCGGCCGGCTCAACATGTCCGAGACCCTGCGCCACGCCGGGGTTCCGCTGGAGCGGCAGTTCGACACGCTCAGCGGCGGGATCGGCGGCGGCGAGCGGGTCATCCCGGAGGACGCCCTCAACCCGGCCAAGGACCTCGACACCGCGATCGGCGAACTGCAGCGCCTGCTGCTGCTCAACCTCGGCGTGGTGCTGGTGATCACCTCCGGGTTGGCCGGAATCGCCCTGCTGGTCCGTCGCCGCACCCGCTGAGCGCGGCCGACGGGCGGCCGGACCGTCCACTGCCGAGCCGGCGACCCGGCCGGGCTCCCCGGCCGGCCTCACCACGGCCCTGCCCGGCGAGCCACGGCCCTGCCCGGCAACGGAGCCAGGGACCTGGCCAGCCACGAGCCACGGACCTGCCCGACAACGGAGCCAGGGATCTAGCCAGCCACGAGCCAGGAAGCCGTGCGGCGGCGAGCCAGGAAGCCGTGCGGCGGCGAGCCAGGAAGCCATCCGGCGGCGAGCCAGGAAGCCGTGCGGCGGCGAGCCAGGAAGCCATCCGGCGGCGAGCCAGGGAGCCGTGCGGCGGCCGACCGGAGCGGTCGGCACGTTCAGGTCCGGGGTGGACCGTTCGACACGGACGGAGCTGCGGACCGTCCCACCGTGGGGGTCAGCACCAGCGGTGCGGTGGCCGCTCCCGGCGGACCCGACGGCGGCTGGGGCGGACCGGCCCGTGCCGGTGCGCGCCCGCCCAGCCGGCCAGCTCGCTGCGGCAGCCGTGCGACACGCCCCGCTCGGGCTCGCCGGAGGCGGCCGGTTCGGCGGGACGCGGCCGGGGCGCCGGCTCGACGGCACGGGGACGTGCCGGCGTGGCCTCCGGCCCGGACGGCTCGGCCGCCCGCTGGCGCGGGACCGCCACCTCGTCGTCGACCCGCTCGGCCGTCCGACCGGCCTGCTCGGTGGGGCAGGGCAGCGCGGCCAGCCGACGGTGGGGTCGGCCCGGCCCCGGCTGGTCGTGGTGGCCCGGCCGGCAGGGCTCCCCCTGGGCGCAGCCGTGGTCGGCCTCCCCGTGCGCCATCCCGGTCTCCTCACGCTCGCGGCACTGCCGCCGGGAGGTCGCCCCGGCGGCAGTGCCACCGTACTGTCCGGGGCCGACGGCCCGTGCAGCGCGTACCCGGTGTCAGGACTTCGGCCGGCGCGGGGAGATCGTCTCCCAGACCGGAAAGGCGACCAGCCAGATCACGATCACGAGGGTGAGCCCCTGGACCCAGTTCCCCAGCTCGCGGGTGCGCTCCGCGTCGTCGACGTAGAGGATCGCCGCGCCGAGCAGGGCGCAGGCGACGGCCCAGCCGAGCAGCCCCTTGCCCCACTCGCGCCACTCGTGCCGGGTCCGGGCCCAGCCGTACCGGGGCGGCTTCACCGGGGGCGGGCCGCCCGCGAACCGGTGGGCGAACCGCTGGTCCGCCCAGCGGATCATGGAGTGCCCGAAGGCCACCGAGAAGCCGAGGTAGGCGGCGGCGAGCCCGTGGCTGGCGGTCGCCGTCGCACCCCGGCGCAGGTCGAGCACGGTCGCCACGAGCAGCACGAGATCCACCAGCGGGACGCAGACCAGCAGCGCCGCGCCCAGCCGTGGCCGACGCAGCGGGTACCGGGCGACCAACCCGGCGGCGAGCACCACCCAGAACCCGATCTCACACGCGACGATGACCGCCAGCAACATTCCCCGAACCTCCCCGTCCGTCCGCCACCAGCCTCTCCGGTGGCGGACGGCGGCACCTCGACGGCGGGGACGAGATCGGCGTACCTCCTTCGGCGGACCCCCGGGTGGGCGTACCTCCTTCGGCGGAGGTCGTGCCCGGCGGCCTCCTCCGCCGGGCGGAGGGTGGCCGGCGCGGCGTGTGGTGGGATCGGGCCATGCGGACACCGGCCTGGATCGGCCCCGGCTCGCCGGCACGTGACCCGGCGCTGGCCGTGGTCTCGCTCGCGGGCGGGCTGGTCCTGTACGGCGTGGGGTTGCAGCCGCAGTTCCCCTGGAACCCGGACGTGCCGGAGCAGCTCTTCCTGGCGCCGCTGCTGCTGGCCTGCGTCGCCGTCGGGCTGCGCCGGGCGGCCACCCGGACCAGCCTGGCGCTCGGCACCACCGCCGTGCTGGCCGACACGGCGCTCGGCGTGTCGCTGGGTACGGCCCTGGTCTACACCCAGGTGCTCTACGACGCCTGCGTCTACGGACCGCCCCGGGTGCGGCGCTGGCTGCTGCGGGTCACGGTCTGGCTCAGCGTGGCCGGGGTGGTGGTCGGCAGCCTGCTCTGGGGCTGGCGCGGCGCGGCGGCCGGGGTGCCGTTCGTGCTGGGCGGGGTGCTGCCGGTGCTGACCGGGGTCAGCGTGCGCCAGTACCGCGACCAAGCGGCGGCCGAGCGGACCCGGGCCGAGCAGACCGCCCGGCTGGCCGAGCTGGACCGCCGCCAGGCGGTGCTCGCCGAGCGCGCCCGGATGGCCCGGGAACTGCACGACGTGGTGGCCAACCACCTGAGCGCGGTGGCCCTGCACGCCACCGCCGTGCTCTCCGCGCCCGAGCTGGACCGGGCCCGCGTCGACACGGCGCTGCGGGTGATCCGGGAGAGCAGCGTGCAGGGCATGGCGGAGATGCGCCAGCTGATCGGCCTGCTCCGCGAGCCGGCCGACGGGGCCGACGAGCCGACCCGGGTACGCCTCGACGAGCTGGACCGGCTGGTCGACCGGGTGGGCGCGGCCGGGCTGGCGGTACGCGCCACGGTCACCGGGCAGCCCCGGCCGCTGCCGGTCGGGGTGGACCTGGCCGCGTACCGGATCGTGCAGGAGTCGCTGACCAACGCGCTGCGGCACGGCACCGGCACGGCCGAGCTGTGCGTCGCGTACGAGCCGACGGAGGTGGTGGTGACGGTGCAGAACCCGGTACGCGAGGGTGGCGGACGGCTGACCGGGGCGGGCGCCGGGCTGATCGGCATGCGGGAACGGGCCGCGCTGCTGGACGGGCGGTTCTCCGCCGGCCCGGTGGACGGCCGGTGGCGGGTGCACGCGGCGCTGCCCACCGGGGTGGCCCGGTGACCGCCCCGGTGCGGGTCGTCCTCGCCGACGACCAGGACGCCGTACGGGCCGGACTCGTCCTGATCCTCGCCGGCGACCCGGGCATCGAGGTGGTGGGTGAGGCCGGTGACGGCGAGGCGGCCGTGCGGCTCTGCCGGGAGCTGCGCCCGGACGTCGCCGTCCTGGACATCCGGATGCCCCGGCTCGACGGTGTCTCGGCCACCCGGGAGATCGTCGCCGACCGCCTGGCCGACGTGCTGGTGCTCACCACCTTCGACCTCGACGAGTACGTCTTCGGCGCGCTGCGGGCCGGGGCGGCCGGGTTCCTGCTCAAGGACACCGACGCGGCGGGCCTGGTGGCGGCGGTGCGCACCGTCGCGCGCGGGGAGGGGTTCATCGCCCCGGCGGTGACCCGCCGGCTGATCAGCGCCTTCGCGGCGGCGCCGGCCGCCACCCCGGCGGCGACCCGGGCGGCGGTGGCGACGCTGAC
Organism: Micromonospora coxensis; assembly: GCF_900090295.1. Lineage (NCBI taxonomy): Bacteria > Bacillati > Actinomycetota > Actinomycetes > Micromonosporales > Micromonosporaceae > Micromonospora > Micromonospora coxensis. The sequence goes on from NZ_LT607753.1 coordinate 1,967,721, forward strand.
CCCCAGGGAACGCGACGTGCTGGCCTGCCTGGGCGCCGGCCTGTCCAACCAGCAGATCGGCGGGCGGCTGGCGATGGCGGAGAGCACCGCCAAGACCCACGTCAGCCGGATCCTGGCCAAGCTGGAGCTGCGCAGCCGGGTGCAGGCCGCCATCCTCGCCCAGGAGCTGGGCCTGACCGCGCCCCCGACACCGTGACCCCCGCCGACCACGCTGCCGACGCCGTGACCGCGCCGGCCACGCCGTGACCCCGCCGACCGCGCCCGCCGGCCCCCGCCCGGGTCCCCGGACGCGGCGCCGCCCCCGCACCCGCCACCGGCCGGGCTGTCGGGCTCGCCGGAGGCCGGCGTGGTCGCCCTGGTCAGCACGTGTCAGGCTGGACCGGTGAGCGAGCCGGGAGGTACCGAGCTGTCGGCCACCCTGCGCCGGATCGAACGGGCGGCGGGGGCGTTGGCCACCGCCAGCGTCTCCCGGATGGACGAGAGCCTGCCCTGGTTCCGCGAGCTGCCGGCCGACCAGCGCTCCTGGGTCATGCTGGTGGCGCAGGCCGGCGTCCGGTCCCTGGTGCAGTGGCTGCGCGGCGGCGGGGGCACGACGGACAGCACCCAGGAGGTCTCCGACGAGGTCTTCGCCACCGCCCCGCAGGCCCTGGCGCGCTCGATCACCCTCCAGCAGACCGTGGCGCTGATCAAGGTGACCATCGACGTGGTCGAGGAGCAGGTGTCGCACCTGGCCGTCAAGGGTGAGGAGCAGCAGCTCCGCGAGGCCGTGCTGCGCTTCTCCCGGGAGATCGCCTTCGCCGCCGCCCGGGTGTACGCCCGCGCCGCCGAGTCGCGCGGCTCCTGGGACGCCCGGTTGCAGGCGCTGCTGGTGGACGCGCTGCTGCGGGGCGACTCCCCCGACGTGCTGGCCAGCCGGGCGGCGGCGCTGGGCTGGGCGGACGCCCCGCCGGTCTCGGTGGCGGTGGGCCGCTCCCCCGGCGGCGAGGTGGCCGCCGTGCTGCACACCGTCTACCGGCAGGCCCGGCGGATCGGGGTGGAGGTGATCGGCGGCGTGCACGGCGACCGGCTGGTGATCGTCCTGGGCGGCGCCGCCGACCCGGTCGCCGCCACCGAGAAGCTGCTCCCCGCGTTCGGGGACGGACCGGTGGTGGTCGGGCCGGGCGTGCCGAGCCTGGACGAGGCGACGGAGTCGGCGCGCGCCGCGCTCGCCGGGTTCCGCGCGGCGCCGGCCTGGCCGACCGCGCCGCGCCCGGTCGCCGCGGCGGACCTGCTGCCCGAACGGGCCCTGGCCGGCGACGCGGAGGCCCGCCGCCGGCTGCGCCACGACGTCTACGCGGCGCTGGTGCGCGCGGGCGGTGAGCTGCTGGAGACGCTGGACGCGTTCTTCGCCGCCGGCGGGACGCTGGAGAGCGCGGCCCGGTCCCTGTTCGTGCATCCGAACACGGTCCGCTACCGGCTGCGCCGGATCGCCGAGGTGACCGGCTTCTCGCCGCTGGCCGCGCGGGACGCGTTCGCCCTGCAGGTGGCGCTGACGGTGGGGCGGCTGGACCCGGTCGTCCCGGCGGTCACCAGCGTCCCGACCCAGACAATGACCCCAGCCGTGAGGAAAACGTCACACACGGGTGATGATCGCCGTTGATCTTTGTAGGATCCCTCCAAAGGTCCTAGTGCGGTTTGGTTGGTGCCGACACAGCGCTACCCACGCGTATCCAGGAGAGTCATAGACGTGCTCGCCGTACTCTCTCCCGGCCAGGGTTCCCAGAAACCCGGCTTCCTGACCCCCTGGCTCGATCTGTCCGGCGCCGAGGCACGGCTGCGCTGGTGGTCCGCGCTCGCCGGGGTCGACCTGCTGCACCTCGGCACGAAGGCCGACGCCGACGAGATCAAGGACACCGCCCGGACGCAGCCGCTGCTGGTGGCCGCCGCCCTGCTGGCCGCCGAGCACCTGCCGATGTACGACGTCTCGCTCACCGCCGGGCACAGCGTCGGCGAGCTGAGCGCCGCCGCCCTGGCCGGGGTCCTCCCGGCCGAGGCCGCGATCACCCTCGCCGGGGTACGCGGACGCGAGATGGCCGCCGCCTGCGCGCTGGAGCCGACCGGGATGGCCGCCGTACTCGGCGGCGACACCGACGAGGTCCTCGCCGCGCTCGCCGCGCACGGGCTGCACCCGGCCAACCGCAACGGCGCCGGCCAGATCGTCGCCGCCGGCAGCCTGGACGCGCTGGACAAGCTCGCCGCCGAGCCGCCCGCGAAGAGCCGGGTGATCCGGCTCAAGGTGGCCGGCGCGTTCCACACCCCGTACATGGCGCCGGCCGAGGCCGCGCTCGCCGCGGTGGCCGCCGGGATCACCACCGCCGACCCGCGCCGGATCCTGCTGTCGAACCTCGACGGCGCGGCCGTCAACCACGGCCGGGAGATGGTGCAGCGGCTGGTCCGCCAGGTCACCGCCCCGGTCCGCTGGGACCTGTGCATGCGCACCCTGGCCGACCTCGGCGTCACCGGCGTGATCGAACTGCCCCCGGCCGGCACCCTGGCCGGCCTGGTCAAGCGGGAGCTCAAGGACAGCGGCGTCCCCGAGATCGTCTCCCTGAACACCCCCGACGACCTGCCCGCGGCCCGCGACCTGATCGCCCGGCACAGTGGCCTGCGCGGCCACGAGCCGGTGGTCCAGTTCCGGGTGGTCGTCTCGCCCGTCGCGGGCACCTTCGAACCGGACGCGGAGCTCGCCGAGGGCGCCGACCTCCGCACCGGCCAGGTGATCGGCCACATCGCCACCCGACAGGGGCCGGTCGAGGTCACCGCGCACGACAGCGGGCTGCTCACCGAGTGGCTCGCCCACCACGACGACCCGGTCGCCCCGGGTCAGCCCCTCGCCCGCATCGGAGGCCACGCATGAGCGAGCCCAACAACAGGCACCGCGCCGGCACGGACCGGGCCGAGGCCGGCCGCACGGAGGCGACGGCATGAGCAGGCCCGTCACCGGCAGCCGGATCCTCGCGCTCGGCCACTACCAGCCCTCGCGGGTGGTGACCAACGACGACCTCGCCCAGCTCGTCGACACCAACGACGAGTGGATCCGGGACCGGGTCGGCATCGTCTCCCGGCGGATCGCCGACGGCGAGTCGGTGGCCGACATGGCGACCGCCGCCGCCGGCAAGGCCCTGGCCAACTCCGGCCTCACCGCCGCCGACATCGACCTGGTCGTCGTCGCCACCTGCACCTCCATCGACCGCAGCCCGAACGTGGCCTGCCGGGTCGCCGCCAAGCTGGGCATCACCGCCCCCGGGGCGTACGACATCAACACGGCCTGCTCGGGCTTCGCGTACGCGCTCGGCACGGTGGACCACGCGATCCGGGCCGGAGCGGCGCGCAACGCGATCGTCATCGGCGCGGAGAAGCTCTCCGACTTCACCGACTGGACCGACCGCTCGACCTGCATCATCTTCGGCGACGGCGCCGGCGCGGCGGTGGTCACCGCCACCGGCGACGGCGAGCCCGCCGGGGTCGGCCCGGTGGTCTGGGGATCGGTGCCGGAGAAGAGCGACGCGGTACGGATCGAGGGCTGGCGCCCGTACATCGCGCAGGAGGGGCAGGCGGTCTTCCGCTGGGCCACCACCGCGCTGGCGCCGCTGGCCCTGCAGGCCTGCGAGCGCGCCGGGGTCGCCCCGTCGGAGCTGGCCGCGTTCGTGCCGCACCAGGCCAACGGCCGGATCATCGACGGCATCGCCAAGCGGCTCGGCATCCCGCAGGCCATCATCGCCAAGGACATCGTCGAGTCCGGCAACACCTCGGCGGCGAGCGTGCCGCTGGCCCTGTCCAAGCTGGTCGAGCGGCGGGAGGTGCCCTCGGGCGCCCCGGTGCTGCTCTTCGGCTTCGGCGGTGGCCTGACCTACGCCGGTCAGGTCGTCCGCTGCCCCTGAGACCCGGCCGGTCCCACCGTGCCGCGCCGCCGTACGGCGGAGAACTACCCCCCTATGGAGAGGAAACCCAACCGCAATGACCCGTGACGAGATCACCACCGGCCTCGCCGAGATCCTCGAAGAGGTTGCCGGGGTGAACCCGGACGACGTGGCCGAGGGGAAGTCCTTCACCGACGACCTCGACGTCGACTCGCTCTCCATGGTGGAGGTCGTGGTGGCGGCCGAGGAGAAGTTCGGCGTCAAGATCCCGGACAACGAGGTGCAGAACCTCAAGACCGTCGGCGACGCCGTCAGCTACATCGAGGCGCAGTCCTGATATGAGTCGTCCCGACGTCGTCGTCACCGGGCTCGGCGCGACCACCCCGCTGGGCGGGGACGTCGCGTCGACCTGGGACGCCATGCTCGCCGGCCGCTCCGGGGTGGGTCCGCTCACCCAGGAGTGGGCCGCGCAGCTCCCCGTCCAGATCGCCGCCCAGCTCGCGGTCGATCCCGCCGAGGTGCTGGAGCGGGTCAAGCTTCGCCGGCTGGACCGCTCCGAGGCGATCGCCCTGATCGCCGCCCACCAGGCCTGGGCCGACGCCGGCCTCGCCGACTCCGGGCTGGACCCGGAGCGGCTCGCCGTCAGCGTCGGCTCCGGCATCGGCGGCGCCACCACCCTGCTCGCCCAGGACGACATCCTGGAGAAGTCCGGCCCGCGGCGGGTCTCCCCGCACACGGTGCCGATGCTGATGCCCAACGGCCCGGCCGCCTGGGTCGGGCTGGAGCTGGGCGCCAAGGCCGGCGTGCACTCGGTGGCCAGCGCCTGCGCCACCGGCGCCGAGGCCATCGCGCTCGGCCTGGACATCATCCGCGCCGGCCGGGCCGACGTGGTGGTGGCCGGCGGCACCGAGGCGGTCATCCACCCGCTGCCGATCGCCGGGTTCGCCTCGATGCGGGCCATGTCGACCCGCAACGACGAGCCCGAGCGGGCCTCCCGTCCGTGGGACAAGGGCCGCGACGGCTTCGTCCTCGGTGAGGGCGCCGGCATCGTGGTGCTGGAACGCGCCGACCACGCCGCCGCCCGCGGCGCCCGGGTGTACGCGCGCCTCGCCGGTGCCGGCATCACCTCCGACGCGTACGACATGGTGCAGCCGCACGCCGAGGGCGAGGGGGCCATCAGGGCAATCCGGAAGGCGATTGCGGACGCCGACGTCGCCAAAATGGACATCATGCACGTCAACGCGCACGCGACGTCGACGCCGGTGGGCGACATGTTGGAGATCGGGGCGCTGCACCAGGCACTCGGGGACCACCCGGTGCTGGCGGCGACCAAGTCGATGACCGGTCACCTGCTCGGCGCGGCCGGGGCGTTGGAGTCGATCGCCACCATCCTGGCGATCCGCGACGGTGTCGTACCTCCGACCATCAACCTGGACGACCCCGACGACGGCCTGACCATGGACGTGGCCGCACACGAGGCGCGCCACATGGAGATCCCCGCCGCGCTGAACAACGCGTTCGGCTTCGGCGGCCACAACGTGGCTCTCGTCTTCACGCGCGCCTGAGACCACACCCTTGGAGGCTCAAGTGACCACCACCGCAATCAGCGCGGACACCTCGACAGCCGACCACCGCGATCCCGAGGTGCGGCTGCGGGCGTTGTTCGACGCGGGTTCGTTGCGTCTGTGTGTGTCGCGGGACGAGTCGGGGGTGGTGTGGGCGCGGGGTGAGGTGGAGGGCTCACCGGTGGTGGCGTACGCCACGGATGCCACCCGGATGGGTGGTGCGATGGGCACCGAGGGGTGTCGGCGGGTGGTGGACGCGATCGACACGGCGGTGCGTGAGCGGGTGCCGGTGGTGGGGTTGTGGCATTCGGGTGGGGCACGGCTGGCCGAGGGTGTGGTCGCGTTGGACGCCGTCGGTCAGGTGTTCGCGGCGATGGTGCGGGCCTCGGGGCGGGTGCCGCAGATCTCGGTGGTGTTGGGTCCGGCCGCGGGTGGGGCGGCGTACGGTCCGGCGTTGACCGACATCGTGGTGATGAGTGGGGCGGGTCGGATCTTCGTGACCGGTCCGGAGGTGGTGCGCTCGGTCACCGGTGAGCAGGTCGACATGGAGCGCCTCGGTGGGCCGGAGCCGCACGGCCGCCGCTCGGGGGTGGTGCACGTGACGTGCGCCGACGACGAGACGGCGCTGGAGCGGGCGCGGACGTTGGCGGCGTTGTTGGGTCGTCAGGGCCGGCTGTCGCCGGATGACGTGCCGGTCGGGGACGAGTCGCACGATCTGGCGGCGAAGATGCCGACCGAGGCGAACCGGGCCTACGACGTCAAGCCGGTCGTCGCCGCGCTGCTCGACGGTCCGGGTGTGGAGTTGCACGCCAAGTGGGCGCCGAACGTGGTGACCACGCTGGGGCGTTTCGCCGGGCGCACGGTCGGGGTGATCGCGAACAACCCGTTGCGGCTGGGGGGTTGTCTGGACGCGTCCAGCGCGGAGAAGGCGGCCCGGTTCGTGCGCATGTGCGACAGCCTCGGAGTGCCGTTGATCGTGCTGGTCGACGTGCCCGGCTACCTGCCCGGCCTCGGTCAGGAATGGGACGGCGTGGTACGCCGCGGCGCGAAGCTGCTGCACGCCTTCGCCGAAGCCGTCGTGCCCCGGGTCACCCTGGTCACCCGCAAGGCCTACGGCGGCGCCTACATCGCCATGAACTCCCGTAGCCTCGGCGCGACCGCGGTGTTCGCCTGGCCGAACGCCGAAGTCGCCGTCATGGGCGCCAGCGCCGCGGTCAACATCCTGCACCGCAAGACCCTCGCCGCCGCCGCACCCGAAGACCGCGAAACCCTCCGCGCGCAGTTGATCGAGGAGCAGATCCGCACCGCCGGCGGCGTCAACCGCGCCTTGGAGATCGGCGTCGTCGACGACGTCATCAAACCCGACGAAACCCGACGCCGCATCGCCGAAGCCCTCGCCACCGCCCCCGCCGCCCGGGGCGCGCACGGCAACATCCCGCTGTAACGGCGGACGTACCGGTGGGGGCCGCGCTCGTCGAGCGCGGCCCCCACCGTCGTCTCAGCCCCGGTTGCGGGGGTGCTGCCGGGCCGTCCGCTCGTTGCCCCGGCGGTAGTTGCCCGTCCAGCGGGCCATCACCAGTTGCGGATCCGCACCGACCTCGGCGAGGAACTCCGCCGCCCGGCCGCCCCGCAGCGTGCCGGCCGCCCGGCCGTGGTGCGTGATCACCACCGTGCCGTCCGCCCGTTCCACGTACGCGAAACCTCGCGCGTCCTGTCCCATGCCGGGCAGGCTGCCATCGCGGGGCCGGCGCCGCATCCGGATTTCCGCCGCCGAGGGCGCGTGGGCTTGAATCTCCAGTGGCTGGAGGGGGCAGGCTGGGGCCGTGGACGACCGCGATGCCCTGTTCACCATCGGCCAGCTCGCCCGCCGTACCGGCCTGACCGTACGCACGGTCCGGTTCTGGTCCGACGAGGGGCTGCTCCCACCCACCGGCCGCTCGTCCGGCGGGCACCGGCTCTACGACGCCGCCGCCGTGGCCCGCCTGGAGTTGGTACGCACCCTGCGGGAGCTGGGCATCGGGCTGGAGCAGGCGCGGGCCGTCCTGGACCGTCAGCGCAGCGTCGCGGAGGTCGCCGCCGCGCACGTCCGCGCGTTGGACGCCGAGATCCGGACGCTACGGCTGCACCGGGCGGTGCTGCGGTCGATCACACGACGTGGTGGCACGACCGAGGAGTTGAGACTCGTGACCGACCTGGCCCGCCTCACCGCCCGCGAGCGGCAACAGATCATCGACGACTTCGTGACGGAGGTCTTCGCCGGCCTACCCACCGACGCACCGGGTGCCGGGCTGGCCGCCGCGATGCGCGCGCTCCCCGCCGAGTTGCCCGACGAGCCCACCGACGCCGAGGTGGACGCCTGGCTGGAGCTGGCCGGGCTGGTGCGGGACCCGGGCTTCCGCCGTCGGGTACGCGAGATGGCCGTGGCCGGTGCGGCCGACGACGCGCCGGCACCCGCGCCGCTGCCCGACGTCGAGCCGGCCCGGGAGGCGGTGGCCGCCGGTGTCGCCCCGGACTCCCCCGCCGCGCGGGAGATCGTCGAACGGATCGTCGGCCCCTCGCTGTCCGAGGTGGACCGCGTCGCCCTGGCCGACCGGCTGGCCACCTTCACCGACCGACGGGTGGAGCGGTATTGGCAGCTCGTCGGGGTGCTCCGCCGGCAGCCGCCGTTCCCGCCGACGGTGCCGGCCGTGGAGTGGCTGATCGACGCCCTACGCGGACAGCACGGGACGCCGCGCATCGGCTAATCTCCGTCGGCCGTTCGCTCGACGGCGGAAGTTTCGACGGGGACGTGACACATGAAGCGACAGGTGGCCGTGCTGGCCGCACTCACCCTGGCCGTGTCGGCCGGCTGCGCCGAGAAGACGGAGCAGCCGGCCGCCGCGCCCGCACCGTCGGCGTCGGCGAGCCCGACCGCCTCGCCGATCGCGTCCGGCCCACCCTGGCACGACGAGGTCGCCCCGGCCGCCGCCGGCGCCACGGTCGGCCCGAAGGGCAGCACCTGCCCCCTGCCGATCACCTTCTCGGTGCCGGCGAAGTGGAAGGTCAAGGCGGTGACGTCCGGCGCGGACTTCAAGATCGGTCCTGCCGTGCCGATCTGCGAGATCGACGCGAAGCCGGCCGGGCACATCGGATTCCTGCGGGTCTGGCGGATCGAGGGGGCGGCGCCCCGGACGCCGCAGATCACCCTGGACGCGTTCATCGACGACTACGGCAAGGCGACCGAGCGGCAGTACCGCCGGACCAAGGCCGGACCGCTGGACTCGTTCGAGGCGAGCTGGGCCGGCGAGGACGGGCACAAGCGGGCGATCCTGGTGTCCAGCCTCTACGGCAAGATCCTCATCACCCTCGGCGGGATGGACGACGAGGAGTTCGAGGCGATGCTCCCGGCGTACCAGCTGGCCAAGTCGAGCGCGAACCTGCCGAAGTGAGCGGTCAGCGGTCGTACCCGGGCGGGACGGACACCGGCCTCCGCCCGGTCACGCGGTCCACGCCGCACGGGGCCGCACGTCGTCCGGCCGGTCCAGTAGCATCCACCGGCCGTCCGGATCGGACGGCCGACCGATGACGACGGGAGTGGGCACCGTGCGACGACGTGCCGCTGTGCTGGTGCTGGCCGCGCTGACCGCCATCGTGGCGACCGGCTGCACCGGGGGCGACGGGACACCGGCCGGCGACGCCTCGCCGCCGGCCCCGACCTCCACCGGCGAGCCGTGGTACGACGAGGTCAATCCCGCCCCGGCGGCCGGGAGCGTCGGTGGCCCGGGCAGCCCCTGCCCGCTGCCGGTCTCCTTCTCCCTGCCGGAGCAGTGGACGCCGAAGCCGATCCAGGTCCCCGAGGGGGAGCTGGCGGAGGTCCTCGGTGAGGCGTTCACCCGGCGGGGTGGGGCCACCGCCCGGTGCGAGGTCGACGGCCGGCGTGCCGGCGGCGGCTTCCTGCGGGTCTGGACGGCCGACGACCCGGCCGTCGAGGCGCGACCGGCGCTGGAGGCGTTCGTCGCCGGTGAGGAGAAGGTCAGCGGTCAGGAGTTCCGGTCGGTACGGGCCGGCGGCGTCGACGCGGTCGAGGCGACCTGGGTGTCCACCAGCGAGCTGACCGAGGACACCAACCGGTCCTGGGCGTTCGCGGTACGGGCCGGCGGGCGGACCGTGCTGGTCACGGTGAGCGAGAACCTCCTCGCCGAGGCCACGGACCTGCTGCCCGGGTACCGGCTGGCCGGGCGGAGCCTGACCGTCGGCTGACGACGGCCACGGCCGACACGGGTGGTCGTGCCGTCGTCAGGCGCAGCTGGTGGCGGGCAGCCCCGGCACCGGCACCGGCGAGCGACCGCCCGGCTGCGCCTTGCCGGCGAGCACCCGGGCGAGCGCCGTCATCGAGGTGCGGCTGGAGGAGTAGGTGGCCAGCAGGGTCGGCGAGGTCGCCTTCTCCAGCACGTACGGGGTGTCCATCGCGACGGTCACCGCCGCGTCGGCGCTGAGGTCACCGGCGGAGTCGCCGTAGCCGACCAGGTGCACCCGGGTGCCGCCGCTCGGAACCACCTTCACCCCGGCGGCGGTCAGCGCCTCGGTCAGCATCGCGCGGGTGCGGTCCCGCCCGGCCGACGAGGTCACGGTCACCGGGCCGCGTACCGGCGCGCCGCAGGCGCCGCGCAGCATGGTGACCGCCGCGGCGGCCAGGTCGTCGGCTGCCCGGCGGTGCTCGGGGCTGTTCAGGGTGGACATCGCCGGGGCGGGCCGGTCGGCGAGCTGGAACTTCATGGTCAGCACCCGGGTGGCCGCCTCGACCAGCCGGGCCCGGGGCAGCGACCCGTCGCGCAGCGCGGCGAGCAGCCCGTCGTACGCCTGGCCGACGTTCGGCGGCATCAGGATCAGGTCGTTGCCGGCCAGCAGCGCCTTCACCGCCGCCTCGCCCGGCGGGTACCGCTTGGCCGGTGCCATGTTCATCCCGTCGGTGATCACCACGCCGGTGAAGCCGAGCTGACCGCGCAGCACGTCGGTGAGCAGCTTGCGGGAGAAGGTGGCCGGGGTGCCCGGGTCGACCGCCCTGACGTCCAGGTGGGCCGACATCACCGCCATCGCGCCGGCGCCGATGCCGCCGGTGAACGGCGGGAAGGCGGTGCGGTCCAGCTGGGCGCGGGTCTGGGCGATGACCGGCAGGTCCTTGTGCGAGTCGGCGGCGCTCAGGCCGTGCCCGGGGAAGTGCTTGACGCTGGCCGCGACACCGGCGCTCTGCAGGCCGCGTACCGCGCCGGCGACCTGCGCCGAGGCACGCTTCGGGTCGGCGCCGAAGGAGCGGGAGCCGATCACCGTGCTGCGGGTGGCGAGCACGTCGGCCACCGGGGCGAAGTCCAGGTTGATGCCCATGGCGGCCAGTTCCTGGCCGGCGGCCCGCCAGGCGGCCTCGGTGAGCGCGGGGTCACCGGCCGCCCCGGCGGCCAGGGCGCTGGGCAGGGTGGTCACCCCGTCGGTGATCCGGGTGACCACGCCGTACTCCTGGTCGGTGCCGATCAGGAAGGGCACGCTGCCGGCGGGGAGCTTGGCGGCGGCCTCGCGCAGCCCGCCGGTGAGTTCCCGGACCTGCCGGGGGTTGTCGACGTTGGTGGTGGCCTGGTTGCCGGAGGTGGGGTCGTCGGCACTGAAGCCGACCAGGATCACCCCGCCGAGGCGGTACTTCGCCACCATCTCGGCGGGGGTGTCGACCCCGGCCAGGGTCCGGTTGCCGGCGGCCGAGGCGGGCGTGACCTTCGTCGCCGTGCTGCCGTACGCGTAGGGCATCAGCACCTGGCCGGCCAGGTCCTCGTCGGTGAGCGTGCCGACCAGCGCGGCGGCGCGGGCGGCCGGGTCACCGGCCGGGGTGGGGGCGGGGCTGGGCGCGGTGGTCGGGGCCGACGGGCTCGACGCGGGCCGCGGCGTGTCCGGCTCCGCCGAGCAGCCGGAGACGAGCAGCGCGGTCAGGGCGGCGAGGGCGACGCCGGCACGTCGCGGGGGAATCGGCACGCGCCCCATCAAACCCGGCGTCGCGTCGCTGCGGCAACCCGACCGGCCGGACGTCCGCGCGGGGCGTGCCGGTCCGCACCCGGCTGTCCGGGTACGCCGTCCGGACTCAGCCGACCCGGGTGAGCAGGGTCACCGGGGCGCCGTCACCGGCGTACCGGTAGGGCTCCAGCTCCGCGTCCCAGGCCGTGCCGAGCGCCTTGTCCAGGGCGTGCGCCAGCGCCTCCGGTGCGCGGGCGGCGGCCATGAGGCCGCGCAGGCGGTCCTCGCCGAGCTGGATGTCGCCGGCCGCGCCGACGGTCGCCCGGAACAGCCCCCGGCCGGGGACGTACATGAAGCGCTCACCGTCGACGCCCGGGCTGGGCTCCTCGGTCACCTCGAAACGGATCATGGGCCACTGCCGGAGGGCAGCAGCCAGTTCGGCGCCCGTCCCCGGACGACCGGTCCACCCGCACTCGGCCCGGCGGGCGCCGGGATCGACGGGTTGAGCCGTCCACTCGAGGTTGACCGGCGCGGCGAGGACGCGCGCGATCGCCCACTCGACGTGTGAGCACACGGCGAGCGGGGTCGAGTGGACGTATACGACGCCACGCGTTGGCACGGTGACCTCCCGGAGAGCGAGGTGCGTCTTCCCCTACGACCTCGGCAACCGGGTGGCTTCTGCAACACATGATGACTGGTGGGACGCATGATGCGCCAGGGAATCGGAAAACTCGCCGGTCGGAATACCCGGACCGGTGACCTGGGTTGTGCTCCCCGACAGGCGCGGTGGCCAGCCAGGCATCGTGGTCGTGTACAGTTCTCCGGGCGGTTCTGTGCCGCCGTACATCTTCGCGGGCCGAGGCTCATCCCGGGCGTCACCCGCTACAGCCCCCGGACGTCTACCGCGTCCTCCCGTACGTCTTGCAAGGAGTACCTCCGTGGCGAGCAACACCTCTAAGACCGCGCGCGCGTCAGTCCGGGCCGGCCAGGCTGGCCAGGGTGGCGCCCTCAGCGTGCTGGGCGAGTTCAAGTACCTCATCCCGCTCAACGGCGGCAAGCACGCCTACGTGCGGAACCTGACCAACGGCAAGACCGCGCACCTGCGCACCGACTCCGAGGCCTTCGTCGAGGAGATCCGGGTGCTGGCCGCCGCCGGCCACGCCGCCAAGATCCGCGCCGAGATCAACAACCTCGCCGCTGCGCACCCGGGCGACGGCTGGGACAAGACCGAGAAGCGTCTCGTCGAGGCCGGCGTCTTCGAGGGCTGAGCCCTCCCCCGAGCCACACCGGAACCGCCCGTCGGGTCACCCCGACGGGCGGTTCCGTCTTTTCCCGGGTACCCACCCGCCCCCCGTTCGCGGCGAGTCGCGGTGTCCGAGCGGGGGGATGCCGCCACACGCCGCAGCCGGCGCGGAGTTCGGCGGAGTGCGGGGCGTCGGATCAGCGGCCGAGCAGGGTGACCTCGCCGGTGGCCAGGTCGTACAGGGCGCCGACGACGTCGACGTCGCCCGCCGCGACCGGCCCGGTCAGCAGGTCGTCGGCGCGCAGCGCGGCCACCGTGCGCAGCACGTGCCGGCGTACCGCCATCGGGTGCACGGCCGGGTCGTCCGGGCCCACCTCGGTCACCGCCGGGGCGATCTGGTCGACGACGTACGCCAGCGAGCCGCCCGGCGTCCGGCCGGTGCGCAGGGCCTGCACCGCCGAGGCGACCGCCCCGCACCGCTCGTGCCCGAGCACCATCACCAGCGGCACCCCGAGCTGGCCCACCACGTACTCGATCGAGCCGCGCACCGCCCGGTCGAGCACGTGCGCGCCGGTGCGGATCACGCAGATCGACCCGAACGTCTGGTCGAAGATCGCCTCCAGCGGCACCCGGGAGTCGATGCAGCCGAGCAGCACGGCGTACGGCTGCTGGTCGCCGGAGGCCACCGCCGCCGCGGCGGTGACGTCGTGCCCGTGCACCGGCCGGCCGCTGACGAACCGTCGGTTGCCGGCGAGCAGCGCGTCCAGCGCGGCCCGGGGTGTCCGGGCAGCTCCCGGGCGTGCAGGGGTCATACGTCCCAGCCTGGCCACCGATCCGATCGTGCGGGGCCGGGTTGCGAATCTTCTCACCGGCACGGTTGGCGTGGTGTCATGTCGGGTAGCCGGTGTTACCACCGGGTTACGCCGGTGCTTCGGTCCCGGGCGGCCTGGGGAGGTGACGATGCCGGAGAAACGGGAGGTACGACTCCCCGACGACGTACGCCTGCACGTCGAGGTGACCGGGCCGGCGGACGCGGAGGTCACCGCGATCCTGCTGCACGGCTGGACGCTGGACGGGCGGGCCTGGCACCGGCAGGTCGCCGACCTGACCGAGCGCTTCGGTGCGCGGGTGCGCGTGGTCACCTACGACGCCCGTGGGCACGGCCGGTCGAGCTGCATGGCGCTGCGGACGGCGACCCTGGCCCAGCTCGGCGACGACCTGGCCGCCGTGGTGGACGAGGTCTCCCCCACCGGCCCGGTGGTGCTGGTCGGGCACTCGATGGGCGGGATGACCGTGATGGAGTACGCCCACCGCCACCCCGAGCACTTCGCCGCCCGGATCGCCGGGCTGGTCTTCGTCTCCACCACCGCCGAGGGACACACCCACACCGTCTACGGACTGTCGCCCCGGATCGCCCGGTTGATCCGGATCGCCGAGACCACCGGCGCCGGGGTGCTGGCCCGGTGCGGCTCCTGGCGTCCGCCGCGGGCGCTGCTGCGGGCGTTGCAGCCCAGCATCCGTTGGATGCTCTTCGGCGACCGCTGCGACCCGAGCGACATCCGCCTGGTCACCTCGGCGGCGGCCCGCGCCTCGCTGCGCTCGATCGGCGGGTTCCGCGCCTCGATCGGCGACCAGCACCGGCTGGAGACCCTGGCCGCGCTGGCCCACCTGCCGGCCGCCGCCCTGGTCGGCGACCGGGACCGGCTGACCCCGCCGCCGTGCGCGGAGTCGATCGCGGCGGCGCTGCCGGTGACCGAGCTGACCGTCTGCCCGGGCGCGGGGCACATGCTGATGATGGAACGTCCCGACGAGGTGAACGGCGCGGTGGCCGGGGTACTCCGGCGGGTGCTGACCGGCACGGCCGACCCGACGCCGGCCGGCCCGCCCGTTCCTGCCTGACCCGGCCGGGCGGCCCGCATTACGTACCGCGTCGACCCACACCCGGGCAGGGGCGCGGCGTGGTGGCCGGACGTCCGCACACCGCCGCGCGGGGCGACCACGACGGGTCGGCGTGCGGCGACCGGCGGGGCCCGCCCGGCCCGGCCGGAGGTGGCGGAGGTCGCGGCCGGCGGCATGGCCTCGACACGGCCCGGCCTCGGGCCCGTACCCTCATTCCGCCTGGCGTGCGCCCGCGTCCGGCGCCGCCGTCGCCACAGGAGCCCTCGCCTTGACCGACCACACCACCCTGGAGCGGGAGATCGCCGCCGAGCAGCGGCATCTCGACCGGGTGTACGCCCGTCTGGCCGAACTGCGCCGCTCGGCCGCGCAGGCCGAGAAGGAGGGTTACCGACTGGCCCGGGTCGGCAACTTCGGCGCGTTGGTCGAGCGGGACGCGATGGTCTTCCACGCCGCGCAGCGGCGGTACGTGCTGGACGCCGAGCACGAGGGGCTGGTCTTCGGCCGGCTCGACCTGCGTACCGGCCAGGTGCTGCACGTGGGGCGGCTCGGCGTGCGCGGCGAGCAGGCCGAGACGCTGGTGGTCGACTGGCGGGCCCCGGCCGCCGCCGCCTTCTACCAGGCCACGCCCGCCGAGCCGCTGGGCGTGGTGCGGCGGCGCACCATCCAGTCCTCGGGCGAGAAGGTGACCCGGATCGAGGACGACCTGCTCGACCCGGAGGCGGCGCCGGCCGAGATGGCGGTGGTCGGCGACGGGGCGCTGCTGGCCACCCTGTCCCGGGCCACCGGCCGGGGGATGCGCGACATCGTGGCGACCATCCAGCGGGAGCAGGACGAGGCGATCCGCTCCCCCGGCTCCGGGGTCACGATCGTCTCGGGCGGCCCGGGCACCGGCAAGACGGCGGTGGCCCTGCACCGGGCCGCGTACCTGCTCTACTCCGACCGCGCCCGGTACGCCGGCGGCGGCATCCTGGTGCTCGGCCCGTCGTCGGTCTTCGTCGAGTACATCGCCTCGGTGCTCCCCTCGCTCGGCGAGGAGACCGCCACCCTGCACTCGCTCGGCTCGCTCTTCCCCGGCGTGTCGGCGACCCGTACCGATCCGCCGGAGGTGGCGGCGGTGAAGGGCTCGCTGCGGATGCGGCGGGTGCTGGAGCGGGCGGTGCGCGACGCGGTGCCGGACGGCCCCGACGAGCTGCGCCTGCTGTACCGGGGTCAGCTGCTGCGGCTGGAGCGGCGGGAGCTGGACGGCATCCGGGACCGGACGCTGTCGCGGGGCGCGCGCCGCAACGAGGTGCGCCGGGCCGCGTTCGACGCCGTCCTCGCCGCGCTGTACGCCCAGGCGCGCCGGCTGGCCGTGCCGCGCCTGCCGGAGCAGCCCGCCTTCGAGGACGAGATCATCGAGCGGCCGGACTTCCGGGAGTTCCTCAAGGCGTGGTGGCCCCGGCTGCACCCCCGGCACGTGCTGGACTGGCTGGCCCGGCCGGCGCGGCTGCGCCGGTACGCCGCCGGCGTCCTGTCCCGGGCCGAGACGACCCTGCTGTCGGGGGCGTACCGGACGGCGGGGTCGCCGGGGTTGACGGTGGCCGACGTCGCCCTGCTCGACGAGTTGGACGCGCTGCTCGGCCAGCCGGTGCGGCCGAAGCGGCCCAGGCGCGACCCGTTCCAGCTCACCGGCGGGGTACGCGAGCTGAGCACCTTCGCCGACCGGCAGCGGGCCGCGCGGGCGGCGGCCCGGGAGCGCCCGGAGGACTACCGCGACTACGCGCACGTGGTGGTGGACGAGGCGCAGGACGTCTCGCCGATGCAGTGGCGGATGGTCGGCCGGCGCGGGCGGCTGGCGTCCTGGACGGTGGTGGGCGATCCGGCGCAGACCGCCTGGACGGGTGACCCGCAGGAGCTGGACCGGGCCCGGGACCAGGCGCTGGGTCGGCGTCGTCGGCACCGGTTCAACCTCACCACCAACTACCGCAACTCGGCGGAGATCTTCGCGGTGGCGGCGGAGGAGATCCGCCGGGTCCACCCCGACCTGGAGCTGCCGGTCGCGGTCCGGTCCACCGGCGTGGAGCCGGTGGCGCTGACCGTCCCGGCGGCGGAGCTGGCCGCCGCGACGGTGCGGGCCGCGCAGGCGCTGCTCGGCGAGGTGGAGGGCACCGTCGGCGTGATCACGCCGGTGCCGCGCCGGGACGAGGTGGCCGGCTGGCTGGAGGGGACCGCCAACTCCCGGCTCCAGGTGGTGACCAGCCTCCAGGCCAAGGGCATGGAGTACGACGGGGTGGTGCTGGTCCACCCGGGCGAGATCCGCGCCGAGCCCTCCGGCGTACGCACCCTCTACGTGGCCCTCTCCCGCGCCACCCAACGCCTCACCACCATCGAACCCACCCCCTGACCCCGCCCCCGCACCGCTCCCCTCCCCACCCCCCGGTTGATCATGAAGTTATTGCCCCCGCGCACCGGCGTGTCGTGGCAATAACTTCATGACCATCAAGGGAACGGAGTCACTTGCACACATAGCTATGTGAGCATAGGTTGGGTGTCGGGTTGGTCCGGCGGCGGAGGGTGTGGGCGTGGGCGCAGGTCATGACCACCACGGGTCGGTCGCGAACGCCGCGCACCGCCACCGGGGCCGGCTCTGGACGGCCTTCGCGCTGCTCGCCGCGCTGATGCTGGTCGAGGCGGTGACCGCCGTCGCCACCGGCTCGCTGGCCCTGCTCTCCGACGCCGGGCACATGTTCACCGACGTGCTCGGCATCGGGATGGCCCTGGCGGCGATCACCGCCACCCGGCGGGCCGACCGCGACCCGCAGCGCACCTTCGGCCTCTACCGACTGGAGGTGCTCGCCGCGCTCGCCAACGCGGTGCTGCTCAGCGGCGTCGCGGTCTACGTCCTCATCGAGGCGGTACGCCGCTTCGGCGACCCCCCGGAGGTGAGCACCGGGCCGATGCTGGCGGTGGCCGTGCTGGGGCTGCTCGCCAACGTCGTCGCCTTCGCCCTGCTCCGCGAGGGGGCGCGGGAGAGCATCAACCTGCGCGGGGCGTACCTGGAGGTGCTCGGCGACCTGCTCGGCTCACTCGGCGTCATCGGGGCCGCGCTGCTGATCGCCGGCACCGGCTGGTGGTGGGCCGACCCGGCGGTGGCGGTGGCGATCGCCCTGTTCATCCTGCCCCGCACCTGGCGGCTCGGCCGGGCGGCCGTCCGGATCCTGGTGCAGGCCGCCCCGGAGCACCTCCAGGTGACCGCGGTGCACGACCGGCTGGTCGCCGTCCCCGGCGTGGCCGAGGTGCACGACCTGCACGTCTGGACGCTCACCTCCGGCATGGAGGTGGCCTCGGCGCACCTGACCATGCACCCCGGCGCCGAGGTGGGCGCCGTGCTGGCGGCCGCCCGCAGCGCGCTGCACGAGGACTTCCACATCGAGCACGCCACCCTCCAGATCGAGCCGGGAGCGGCGCCGGGGGCCTGCGGCTCGGTCGAATGGTGATACAAATATCCGGCTATGCGCCTTTTATCAGGCTTCCCTCCCGTACCCTCAGTCACGAACCGGGCATCAGTCACACCAGTACCGGTAGTCTCGGTTCCGGCCTCCGCCAGGCGGCACCCGACGGTGCCGGCGGTGGCCGCCGCCTAAACGCCCGCCAGGGCGTGCCGGGGAACCAGGTACGTGGGGTGCATCCGCGCCAGCGGTAGGGATCTTCCGTCCCGAACCCGTCAGCTAACCCGGTCGGCGGCTGACGGAAGGATTGTGCATGCACGTACGACGTACCACTGTCCGACTGGTGGCGGCGGTCGCCGCCACCCTCGCCCTCGGGGTGTCGTCGGCGCCACCGCCGGTGGCCGCCGCCCCACCCACCACCCGGCTCGCCGCGCCCGGTGACGAGGAGGGCGGCACCCCCGCCCTGCGGGCCCAGCTCGACGCCGCCAGCAAGGGCTGGATCGACGCCAAGGCCGCGCTGGAGCGCTCCACCCGGCGCCAGCAGGAACTCAACAACCAGCTCAAGACCATCGAGTCGGAGCTGGCCACGCGCACCGGCAAGGTCGGCGAGATCGCCGGGGTGGCGTACCGCACCGGGCGGCTCGGCCCCGTCTCGGCGCTGCTCAACAGCACCTCGCCGGAGGGCTTCCTGGACCGGGCCGCCGAGCTGGAGACGGTCGCCAGCAACGAGGACCGCGAACTGCGCAACCTGCTGCGCACCAAGGAGGAGGCCACCCGCACCCGGGCCGCGCTCGACACCGAGATCGTCGAACAACGCAAGCAGATCGCGGTGATGGCCAAGCGCAAGCAGCAGGCCGAACGGGCGCTGGCGGTGGCCGCCGCCGACAAGCCCGCCCCGCGCGCCGACAGCGGCGCCAGCCGGGGCACCTCCACCGCGAACGCCCGGCCGGCGCCGCGCAACTCGGACGGCTCGTGGCCGCCGGAGTCGTGCAGCGTCAACGACCCCACCCCGGCCAACGGCTGCATCACCCCGCGGATGCTCAACGCGCTCCAGCAGAGCAAGGCGGCCGGCTTCACCCGGTACGTCTCCTGCTACCGCCCCAGCGGCTCCGGCGAGCATCCCAAGGGCCGGGCCTGCGACTTCGCCGCGCAGAAGAACGGCTTCGGCGGGGACGCGACCGGCGGCGACCGGACGTACGGCAACAACCTGGCCGCGTACCACGTCCGCAACGCCGACCGGCTCGGTGTGCTCTACGTGATCTGGTACCGGCAGATCTGGCTGCCCAGCAGCGGCTGGAAGTCGTACAGCGGGGCGGGTGGGGACCCGTCCAGCGACCACACCAACCACGTGCACCTGTCGGTGTACTGACCCGTACCGCGTCGCGGGGCCCGTCCGTCTGGACGGGCCCCGCACGTGTGTCCGGTGCCCCGCCCCGGGCGCCGGGGAAGCGGGCGAGCAGCGCGGCGGTCAGCCGGCGACCGGGCCGCCGTCGGCGAGCCGGTCCAGCACCGCGCCGAGCCGGTTGGCCAGCCCCAGGTGCGCGGCACGGGCCTGGCGGAAGGCGTACCCGAACAGCGGCGCCGGGGCGGCCAGGGTGATCTCCACGTCCACCCGCAGCAGGCCGTCCTCCTCCTCCCGGATGCGGGTGCGGTTGCGCACGGTCGTGCCGGGCTGCTGCCGCGCCACCGTGACGATCTCGTCGTCGGTGACCACCAGGACGTCGGCCTGGTACGTGACCGGGAAGCTCAACGGCCCCAGCTCCAGCCGGTCGGTGATCGCGTAGCTGGCCCGCGCGCCGGGACGGGCCGGCAGCTCACGGACCCGGACGATCAACGGGTGCAGCTCACCCTGCCTGGCGAGATCGCTCAACAGCGCCACCGCGTCCGCCCGTGAGCAGCGCGCCTGCACCGTGTAGCTGAACGTCTCCCGCCGGACCACTCCGCCCTCCACTCCTCGTCGGTCGCACGATAGTCCCGTACCGGCGACGGGCTGGCAACGTCGGCGGCGACCGGTCGCGCATGTCGCGGGCGGGGCGGGGAATCCCGCGTCCGGCGACGGCCACGGGAGGCGGACATGGGCGGGTACGGCGGATGAGCGGACACGTGATGGTCTTCGCGCCGACGCCCCGGCTGACGGTGACCGTGGACCAGCCCAGCGACCAGCCGGAGCTGCACCTGCACCCCGGCGGGCAGGGCGTCTGGCAGGCCCGGATGATCATGTCGCTCGGGGTGCCGGTGGTGCTCTGCACCAGCCTGGGCGGCGAGATCGGCGAGGTGCTGGAGCCGCTGCTGCTCACCGAGGGGGTGGACCTGCGGGTGGTCCGCCGCGACTCGACGAGCGGCGGGTACGTGCACGACCGGCGCGACGGCGCCCGGCACGAGATCGTCGACGTGGTCGGCGCGCCGCTGAGCCGGCACGAGCTGGACGAGCTCCACAACCTGTCGCTCGGCGAGGGGCTGCGCGCGCCGGTCAGCGTGCTCAGCGGCCCCAACGAGCCGTCCCTCGTCCCGGCCGACCTCTACCGCCGGTTCGCCGCCGACCTGGGGGCCAACGGCGGCCGGGTGGTGGTGGACCTCTCCGGCCCGCACCTGACGGCGGTGCTCTCCAGCGGCGTCTACTTCCTCAAGGTCAGCCACGAGGAGCTGATCGCCGACGGGCTGGCCGCCGGCGCCGAGGAGGACCAGCTCACCCGGGCCATGTACGACCTGCACGCGGCGGGCGCCGAGAACGTGGTGGTCAGCCGGGCCGCCGAGCCGGCCCTGGCGCTGGTCGACGGGGAGATCTTCGAGGTGGAGATGCCGAGGCTGGAGGCGGCCGACCCGCGCGGCGCGGGCGACTCGATGACCGCCGGGGTGGCCGCCGTGGTCGCCGGCGGCGGCGACATCCGCACCGCGATCCGTACCGGCGCGGCGGCCGGGGCGCTGAACGTCACCCGGCACGGCCTGGGCACCGGCCGCCTGGACACCATCACCGGCCTGGTCGACCGGGTCCGCCTGGTCCCCGCCGACAGCCGCCCGCAGGAGCGCACCACCCCGGACGAGCTGGCCGACCGGGTGGTCGACCGATGACGCTGCGGGTGCTGGTCACCAACGACGACGGGATCGCCGCGCCGGGCATCGAGGCGCTGGCCCGGGCGGCGGCCGACCGGGGTCTGGACGTGGTGGTCGCCGCCCCGCTGGAGGAGGCGAGCGGCACCAGCGCCTCGATGACCGCGGTGGAGCGGGACGGGCACGTGGTGGTCCGCGAGCACCCGCTGCCCGGGCTGCCCGGGGTGCCCGCGTACGGGGTGGGCGGCTCCCCCGGGTTCATCGCGCTGATCGCGGTGCACGGCGCGTTCGGGCCGCCCCCGGCGGTGGTGCTCTCCGGGATCAACCGGGGCGCCAACGCGGGCCGGGCGGTGCTGCACTCCGGCACGGTCGGCGCGGCGTTCACCGCCGCCGCGAACGGCTGCCGCGCCATGGCGGTCTCCCTGGACGTGCTCTCCGCCGGCGAGGCCACCGCCGTGAGCGGCGGCGCCGCCGTCTCCACCGCCGCCCGGGTACGCGACGCGGACCGGCACTGGGCCACCGCCGCGCGGGTGGCGCTGGACCTGCTGCCCCGGCTCACCGCCGGGCCGGTGGAGAGCGTGCTCAACGTCAACGCGCCGGACGTGCCGCACGGCCGGCTGCGCGGGGTGCGCCGGGCCGGCCTGGCCAGCTTCGGTCAGGTGCAGATGACGGTGGCCGAGGCCGGGCACGGCTTCGTGCGGACGTCGCTGGAGGAACCCGGGCAGGCGGTGCAGCCGGGCACGGACCTCGCGCTGCTGGCCGAGGGGTACGCCTCGGTCACCGCGGTACGGGCGGTCGTCGAGGCGGCCGACGTCGACCTCTCCGGGCTGGCCGGGGAGTGACGGGTGCGCGGCTCACGCGCCGGGCAGGACCTCGGGGGTGGCCGCGCCGGCGAAGTACGGCTCCGGAGCGCCGAAGAGGCCGAGCAGGCCGGTCACCCAGAGCTGCCGGTGCACGAACCGGCTCGGCTCGGTGACGACCAGCTTCACGCCGCTGACCTCGGCGGTCTGGAAGCCGGCGACCATCGCGCTGATGCCGACGGAGTCGATGAAGGTGACGAGTCGCATGTTGAGTTCGATCCGGGACGGACGGCCCTTCGCGAGCACCTCGGCGATCGCCTCACGTACCTCGTACGCGGTGTCGACGTCGATCTCCCCTCGAGGAGCGATCTCGATGACACCACCCGGCAGAACCGACTTCACGATCGACAGGCTCACGCGAGCACCTCCACTCGCCCGTTCACGGGCGCCTCATCAGTACGCGGGCCGCGACCGAGAGTATTCCTCTCACGGCCTCGGTCGCCACCCCTCGGGATGAGCAATTCGCGGATCCGGACGGATCGGGCCGTCCTTCGCCGCATTTCTCCTGTTCCTGACCACTTCAACGAGCGACCCGGCGGGGGCGCTCGAACCGTCCCAGGGTAGCCGCCCCGGTCCACTCCGGCCCGCACCCCGACCGGTGGCGGTCCCCGCCGGCCCGTCCGGCCCTGACCACGATCGACGCGCCGCAGGTCGGGTCGGACGCGACACGCGCCCGACGCGCCGCGGGTCACCGTCCTGATTGCCCGGGCCGCCTAGCCTCGGCGGCGAGGGTCCACCACGACGGAAGGACGATCGATGATCAGGAGACTGCTCGGCCTGGCCGGTGTCGGCGCGTTGCTCGCCCTGGTGCTGGCCTGTGGCTTCGGCGGTGGCGGGGACGACGACGATGACGACGACGGCGACGACTTCGCCCGTGGCGTCGCGGTGGTCGCGGTCCGCTGACCGCGCCGCTCGGCACGCAGCCCGGGCGCGGGTTTGGCGCCCGGGCCGACGGGGCACTGGCCTGGCAGGCGGACCGTGACGCGCCGCAGACGTCGACGTGCGAAGTGCCCGCAGACTTCGGCACCCCGAGGAGGTAACCCAGATGTTCGGCAACAACCTGCTGGAGCGCCGCAGCAAGCCGGAACGGATCGCCGACCAGGCCTGGCAGCAGCTCGTCACGACGGTCGGGTCCGCCGGCGACAGCGTCCGCGACGCCGCGAAGTCGGTCCGGGGCGGCAGTCCACTGTCCGACGCGGGCGACCTCGTCGGCTCGGCGGCGGACGAGGCCCGGCGGCGGGCCACCCGCGCCTTCGACGCGCTCGCCGGGCGCCGCCCGGCGCTGCCGTGGACCCTGCTGATCAGCGCCGCGCTGGTCGGCGCCGCGATCGGCTGGGCCGCCGGCACGGCCGCACGGGCCGCCGGCAGTCGGGACGGCCGCAGCGTGGACGACATCGAGTTCGTCGACGTGGACCGGCCCAACTCCCCCGCCGGTCTCGACGGCTGACCGGTCACCCGGACGGCTCCGAGCCCCGGTCGACGGGTTCGTCGGCCGGGGCTCCCTGCCGTCCGTACCGTGGTCGCCCTCGACCCGGCCGGTCCGTACGCCGGGGGCGGGGTGGCGTCCCGGGCGGACGGCGGACGGGCCGCGTCACCGCCGGGCGTCGAGGAGCCGGTCCAGGGTGCCGGCGGCGTTGATCAGCGAGAGGTGGCTGAACGCCTGCGGGAAGTTGCCGACCTGCTCGCCGCTGGGGGCGATCTCCTCCGAGTAGAGGCCGAGGTCGCTGCTGTAGGTGAGCATCTTGTCGAAGGTGAGCCGGGCGTCGTCCAGCCGACCGGACTCGGCGAGGGCCTGGACGTACCAGAACGAGCACATGGTGAAGGTGCCCTCGGCGCCCGGCAACCCGTCCGGGGAGGCGGCCGGGTCGTACCGGTAGACCAGGCTGTCGGAGACCAGTTCCTCGTCCATGGCCCGCAGTGTCGACTGCCACATCGGGTCGGAGGGGGCGACGAACCCGACCGCCGGCATGGCCAGCAGTGACGCGTCCAGCACGTCGGTGGCGTAGTGCTGCACGAACGCCTGCCGCCCCGGATGGAAGCCGCGCGTCATGATCTGCTCGTACGCGGCGTCCCGGGCAGCCGTCCACCGGGTGGTGTCGCCCGGGCGGCCGTGTCGGCCGGCGAGCCGGATGCCGCGGTCGAAGGCCACCCAGGACATCAGCCGGCCGTAGGTGAAGTCCTGCCGCCCGCCCCGGGTCTCCCAGATGCCGTCCTCCGGCTGGTCCCAGTGGTCGCAGAGCCAGTCCAGCACCTTCGTGATGTTGCGCCACTCCTCGTACGAGCCGCGCAGGCCCTCGGCGTCGGCCAGGTGCAGGCAGTTCAGCGCCTCGCCGTAGATGTCCAGCTGCAACTGGGTCGCCGCGTCGTTGCCGACGCGCACCGGCGCGGAGCCGCGGTAGCCCTCCAGGTGCGGCAGTGTCTCCTCCCCGAGGTCGCGGTCACCGTCCACGCGGTACATGATCTGCACCGGTCGGCCGCTCTCCTCGGCGTCCCGGATCCGCTGGGTGAGCCAGTCCAGGTATCCCCGCGCCTCGGCCGTGAAGCCGAGACCGAGCAGGGCGTGCACCGAGATGGAGGCGTCCCGTACCCAGGTGAAGCGGTAGTCCCAGTTGCGTTCGCCACCGATCCGCTCCGGCAGGCCGGCCGTCGGCGCGGCGACCAGTCCTCCGGTCGGCGCGTACGTCATCAGCTTCAAGGTCATCGCCGAGCGCTCCACCATCTCCCGCCACCGGCCGGTGTAGCGGGAGCAGTCGAGCCACCGCCGCCAGTGGTCCCGGGTCCGCTCGTACATCTCGGTGACCTCGGCCGGGTCGACCACCCGGGCCGGCTCGGGTGACTGGGTGTGCAGCACCACCCCGCCGGTGTCGCCCTCGTACAGCACACCCGTGGCGGTGACGCCACGCTCGTCGTACCGGAAGTCGCGCTCGTCGAGGAGCATCTGGCCGCGCCGCACCGGGTTGACGGTGAGGCGGAGGTCCCCACTGCGGAAGACGGTGCCGTGCAGGGTGAAGTCGACCGTGTGCGGCCGGCGGCCGTAGTCGAAGCGGGGCTGGCAGTCCATCCGGAACCGCATGCTGCCCCGCACCACCCGGATCATCCGGACGACGCAGTGCCGGTCGGTGGCGACCTCCCCGGCCACCGGCATGAAGTCCACCACCTCCCCCACCCCGTCCGCGCTGAGGAAACGGGTGATCAGGATCGGCGTGCCGGGCAGGTACAGCTGCTTGCTGACGTAGTCGACGCCGCAGGGCGAGACCTGGAAGTACCCGCCCTTCTCGCGGTCGAGCAGGCCACCGAAGATGCTCGGCGAGTCGAACCGGGGCGCGCAGAACCAGTCGAGGGTGCCGTCCCGGGTGATCAGCGCCGCCGTCTGCAGGTCACCGATCAGCCCGTGGCTCTCCACCGCCGGGTACGAGTCCACCAGCAACCTCCCCCGTCGCAGGTGTGCCGCGTACCCGCTGTGCCCGCCGCCAATCGGCGCCGCCGGACGGTGACCGGTGCGGGTGAGCGGGGCTGCTCACCCGCACCGGTCAGGACGCCGCCGGCCGGCCCTAGCGGGCCGGCACGGCCGTACAGGTCAGGGTCGGCACCGGGTTGGTGCCGGTCCAACTGCCGATGAAGCCGAAGCTGGTGCTGGCCCCGGCGCCCAGGGCGCCGTTCCAGTCGGCGTTGCGGACCACCACCTGCGATCCGGTCTGGGTGACCGTGCCGCCCCAGAGCTGGGTCACCTTCTGCCCGGCGGTGTAGTTCCACACCACCGACCAGGCGCTGGTCGACGAGCCGCCGTTGTTGCGTACCGACACCTCGGCCTGGAAACCACCCTGCCAGGAGCCGGTGACCTTGTAGGTGGCCGTGCAGGCGCCCGCCGGGACCGGCGTGGTCGGAGCAGGACCGGTCGGCGTCGGGCTCGGCGACGTCGGTGACGGGCTCGGCGAGGTGGGCGTCGGGGTGGGAGTGGTCGGCGTCGGGCTCGGGGTGCCGCCGAGCCGGTCGGCGACCAGGATGCCGCGACCGTTCGTGCCCAGGTAGACCCGGCCGTAGACCCGCGGGTCACCGGTCAGGGCGTCGCCGGCGTTGCCGTACTGGTGCTGGTCGTCGTTGATCCGGACCCAGGCCGCGCCGGCGTTGTCCGACCGGTACACCCCGTGCTTGCCGTCCACGGTGCCGAACAGGTACAGCGCCGGGTACGTCTGCCCGGGGGCCGCCTTGCCGAAGCCGATGTTGCCGGACGTGCTCACCGTGGCGAGCTTGGTGAAGCTGGCCCCGGAGTCGGACGAGCGCCACAGACCACCGGAACCGGCCAGCCACAGCTCGCCCTCCCGGCCCGGCGCCGCCTTGAGCCGGCCGGTGGCCGGCAGCCCGGTGGCGGCCGAGGCGGTGAAGCTCGCCCCACCGTTGGTGCTGACGTAGACCTTGCCGCCGCTGAGGCCGTAGAACTTGTTCGGGTTCACCCGGTCGGAGGCGATCCGGGCGTTCGCCGGGATGCCGGTGGACGCGGCCCACGAGGTGCCGTAGCCGACCGAGTGGAGCACGGCCGCGCCGGAGTCGCCGGGCGCCCAGACGAACCGGCTGCCGTCGGCCCCGGCGGCCACCGTCCCGCCGTTGGTGATGCCGGCCGGCTCACCGCCCTGGAACCAGGTCACCCCGCCGTCGGTGGAGAAGGCGACGTGGCTGTCGCCCGGCCGGTCCGCGTCCTTGAAGCTGCCCGCCCGGACGATCACCGCCGGCTTCGTCTCGGCGTAGTCCAGGTCGTGCGGGCCCCAGTTCGGGCCCCGGTACGTCCAGCCCGGCACCACGTCGAGGTCGTCGTGCCGGAACCCGGCGATGTCCCCGAGGGCGCTGTGCAGCGGGGCGCCGGACGGCGGGCTGATCAGGTCGAGGACGGCGGTCTCCTCCAGCCCCTTGATCATCGGCTTGATGGTGAACTTCCCGCCGCTGTCCCACTTGGTGAGGTCGGTGGTGCCGTAGATGGTCGCGCCGGTGCCGTACATCATCCGGTTCGAGTCGTGCGGGTCGATCTCCACCGACTCGTTCATCCAGCCCAGCTTCGGCGAGGTGTCCGGCGGGGCCGGGTTGTCGTTGCCGAAGGTCAGCCACGGGACGGACGAGGCGTCCATGGTGTAGCGGAAGCTGCGGTTGGGGTAGTTGGTCCAGTCCCAGATCCGGGTCCAGGTGGCGCCCCGGTCCGTGCTGCGCCAGAACTGCGTGTCCGGCCACCAGGCGACCTGGCTGGCCACCATGATGGTGTCCGGGTCCTGCCGGTCGACGGTCAGCCCGGAGTAGCCGAAGGTGTTGCCGCTGTCGGTGGACGGGACGGGGCTGATCCGGGTCCACTGGCCGGTGGCCCGGCTGAGCCGCCACACGTCACCCTTGCCGCCGTCGTACGGGCCGCCGGTGTCGCTGGTGGCGAGGTAGAGGAACCCGCCCGCGTGGTCGACCACCCCCTTGTGCGGGATGAAGCCGGTGGGGGCGCCCGGTACCGCCTGCCAGGTCGCACCCGCGTCGGTGCTGCGGTAGACCGGGTTCTGCTTGTCCGCCACCCCGACGTAGATGGTCCGGGTCGCGGCGCCGGCCGTACCGGTGCTCTTGTCGAAGCTCACCCAGACGACGCCCTGGTTGTTGGCGTCGGCGGCCGGGTAGTTGCCGGCGTTGGGGAAGGCGGTCACCCGGGCCCAGGTGGCCCCGTGGTCGGTGCTGCGCCACAACCCGTTGCCGCCCGGCGCGCCGAGGTAGACGATGCCGTTGCGGTTGGGGTCGACGGCGAGCCGCTCGCCCATGCCCCGGCCGGGCATGTTGCCGCCCAGGTGGAACGGCAGTTCGCTGACCTGCCAGGTGGTGCCCTTGTCCGTGGACCGCAGCACGGCGCCGTTGTTCGGGTCCCAGCCGTTGGTGTACATGCCGACGGCGGCGTACACCCGGTTGGTCTGCACCGGGTCGGTGGCGATGCTGGCCACCCCGTTCCAGCCCCACTTGTCGGCGCCGACCCAGTCCAGCAGCGGCGTCCACGACTGGGTGGCCTGCTCCCAGCGGTACGCGCCGCCGATGTCGGTGCGGGCGTAGATCAGGTTCTTCTCGGTGGGGTTGAAGACGATGCCGGGGACGAAGCCGCCGCCGTCGATCCGGACGTTCTTCCAGGAGTACGGCTCCGCCGCCGCCGCGGCGGCGGGTGTGGACGGTGCGACGGTGAACTGGACGGCCACCAGGGCCGTCGCGGCGGCGAGCACGGACGTGACCGCGCCGACGAGACTTCTCCGCATCTGCGGTTCCTCTCGGGAATGCCAGGTGTGGTGGGGACGTGACGCCCGGAAGGGTGCGGAGGGCTGCCCTGGCTCCCCGCCGGCATGCTGGCTCCCGCTGCCGAGGACTGCGCTCACCGTAGCCCCGGCGAGCGCTAACATGGAAGCGCTCCCACGCATCTAGGGGTCGAGGTGGTAGACCACCCCGTCGGCGACCTGCTCCCGGCGGATCCCCAGTCCGTCGGTGGGACGGTCGGCCGCGTCCTGCCAGGGGGTGCCGACCGCGTACGGGGGCAGCAGCACCACCGTGCGCACCCCCGAAGCCCGCAGGTACGCCACCGAGTCGGCGTCCGGGAAGCCCAGGGTGGCGTCGCGGGTCCGCCGCTGGCTGGCCGGGGTGAACGAGGCGAACCCGTTGACCGTGCGCGGGAAGCCGTCGGTGGACCAGAGCATCACGTGGTAGTCGCGGACACCGCCCAACGGCAGCACCAGCACCGGGCCCCGCACCCCGCGCAGCGCCGCCGGCTCGGCCGGCACCGGCACGTGCGGGGTGCGGTTGACCCCCTCGGCCAGCACCAGCAGCACCGGCAGCGCCAGCAGGGCCCGGGCCGCGCGCCGCCAGTCCCGGCGACCGGTCGGCACGGGCTCGCGGACGGTCAGCGCCCCGGCGGCGAGCAGGCCGAGCAGCAGCGTCGTCCAGAGCACCAACCGCCCGGGGGTACGGATGCCGTCCCAGCCCGGCACGTGGCGCACCAGCGTGACGTAGCCGGGATCGCCGTCGCCGCCGAACGTCGTCCCGGCGGCGAGCGCCAGGCTGACCAGCACCCCGGCGGCGAGCGCGAGCCGGTGCCGCAGCCGCCAGGCGGAGAGGACCAGCCCGGTCAGCGCGAGCGCGACCAGCACCACCCCGGGCAGCAGGGTCATCTCCCCGGGGAAGCCGAGCGTGGCGCGGGCCGCCTCGTGCCGCGAACCCCAGAGCCAGGACTCGGGCGGGGCGGTCAGGAAGCCCCGCGCCGGCGGGGAGAACATCTCGATCTGGGCCACCGTCCGCCGCCCGGCCGGGTGGCGGGCCACCACCTCGAAGTACGGCGCGGCCATCAGCAGGGTCACCCCGGCGAACCCGGTCGCCCCGGCCAGGTCCGCCAGGAGCAGCCCGCGCGGGGCCGCCGGCCGGGCGCGCCGCCGCCACCAGGTGAGGCCGTACGCGCCGACGACCGTGAGGCAGAGCAGCGCGAGGACGTACGCGAAGGGCAGGCCGATGCCGAAGCCGAGGGTGACCTGCCAGGCGGCGACCGCCCAGCCGGCCGCCACCCAGCCCGGCCGCACCCGCTCCGGCCGGTACCCGTGCCGCAGCGACCAGCCGTGCCCCCGGGCGAGCATGGCCAGCGCCAGGGCGATGCCGCCCACGCAGAGCACGTGCAGGTGCCCGGCCTGGGCCAGCTTCCAGGGCGCGTACGCGAACGAGGCGCCGGCCACCGCCGCCCCCGCCCGACCGGCCCCCACCTGCCGGGCCAGCGCGTACGCCCCGACGAACGCCAGCGCGTGGGTCAGCGCGTAGAGCAGGTTGTAGCGGACCACGGCGGCCACCGGTCCCTCCCCCACCAGGGCGAACGGGGCGTAACCGAGCAGGGTGTCGGAGTAGGCGTAGGTGTACGGCTCGGGGAAGAACGTGTTCGAGTGCCACAGCCGCGCCGGGTCGGTGAGCAGGGCGTGCCCGCCCCAGGCGACCTGCCAGGCCTGCAACGTCGGGTCGCCGGTGTCCTGCGGGATGGTGCCGGCCGGGTCGCGCAGCGTCGGCCAGGTCATCGTGACGGCCAGCAGCAGCCCGGCGAGCACGGCCAGGCTCCACTCGTGCCGGGCCGCCCGTGCCGCCCACCCGCCCGCCCGCCGCAGCCCGCGGCCGACGCGGTGGGCGGCCACCCGGAACCGGTCCCCGTGCATCCGCCCCTCCCGCGCGCCGATCGCCAGATCCTGCCCGAGCCGGGCCGGGTTGTCGACGCCCGGCCGGCGGCGGGGCTCACCCGGAACGGGCGAGGGTGACTCACCCCCGGCGGCGACAGGATCGCGGTCGGCGGACCGTACGGCCGCCGGACTGCCCCGATCCTGCGGAGGAGTGAAGGCATGGCCACCGCGACCACTGTCACGCGTACCGACCAGGACATCCAGACCGACGTGCTCGACGAGCTGACCTGGGATCCCCGGGTCGGCCCGACCGAGGTGGGGGTGACCGTCACCGAGGGGGTGGTGACGCTGACCGGCTGGGTGGACAGCTACGCCGCCAAGTGGGCCGCCGAACGGGCCGCGCACCGGGTGGCCCGGGTCCGGGCCGTCGCCAACGACCTGACCGTCCGGATCGGCCCGTCCTCCGAGCGCACCGACCCGGAGATCGCCTCGGCCGCCGAGCGGGCCCTGGCCTGGGACGCGTTCGTACCCGTGGAGAACCTGGAGGTCACCGTGGCCGGCGGCTGGGTGACGCTGCGCGGCACGGTCGAGTGGGAGTACCAGCGCCGGGCCGCCGAGCGGGTGGTGGGCCGGCTGACCGGCGTACGCGGGGTGAGCAACGGCGTCACCGTCCGGCCGTCGACCCGGCCGTCCGGGGCCGACCTGCCCGACCGGATCGTCGACGCGCTGGCCCGCAGCGGCGCCACCGAACCGGACCGGATCAGCGTCCGGGTGTACGGCGACACCGTGGTCGTCGACGGGTTGGTCCACTCGGTGACCGAGCGCGACGAGGTGGAGCGGGTCGTCTGGTCCGCCCCCGGCATCCGGGAGGTGCACAACCACGTCACGGTGGCGCGCTGAGACCACCCGGGCCGGGTGATCCGCCCTCACCCGGCCCGGCGGCAGGGTGGGAGTCATGAGCGATTCCGACGGGCTGATCCGCCCCGGGCGCCCGGCCCCCGACTTCTCCCTGCCGGCCACGCCGGACGGACGGCGCACCGGTCCGGGGCAGTTCCGCGGCCGGCCGGTGGTGCTGGCCTTCTACCCCGCCGACTGGACCCCGGTCTGCGGCGACCAGATGGCGCTCTACCAGGCCGCGATGCCGGAGTTCGACCGCTACGACGCGGTGCTGTTCGGCATCTCGGTGGACAGCCTCTGGTCGCACCGGGCGTTCGCCGAGGCCAAGGGCATCCGGTTCCCGCTGCTGGCGGACTTCGAGCCCAAGGGCGAGGTGTCCCGCCGGTACGGGGCGTACACCGCGCAGGGGCAGTCGGCCCGGGCGCTGGTGGTGCTCGACCGGGACCAGACGGTGGCCTGGAGCCACCTGTCGCCGCCGGAGGTGAACCCGGGTGCGGACGGCATCCTCGACGCGCTGGAACAGCTCGGCGCGCAGCGGCGGGTGGTGACCCGGTGAGCAGCACGCCATTGCAGGTCAACGCCCGGCTGCGGGTGCCGGTGGACGGCACCGACCACGTCCGTGGGCCGGTGGACGCGCCGGTGACCGTGGTGCAGTACGGCGACTTCCAGTGCCGCTTCTGCGGGGCGGCGTACCCGAACCTGGCCGAGGTGCTGCGCCAGCGGGCCGACGTCGTCCGCCTGGTCTACCGGCACTTCCCGATCGCCAACGTGCACCCGTACGCCGAGGCGGCGGCCGAGGTCGCCGAGGCGGCCGGGCGGCGGGAGCGGTTCTGGGAGATGCACGACTGGCTCTACGAGCACCAGGACCAGTTGGATCCGGTGCACCTGTCGCTCGGCGTCGAGCAGCTCGGGCTGCCGCCCGACGAGGTCGACGCCGAGATCGGCCGGCAGGCGTACGCGGACCGGGTGCGCCGGGACTTCGTCGGCGGGATCCGCAGCGGGGTGAACGGCACCCCCACCCTCTTCGTCAACGACGTCCGCCACGAGGGCGGGTACGACCTGCCGGAGCTGCTCGCCGCGGTGGACGCGGCCGCCGGCGACTGACCCGCCCACACGCCGTCCACCGCCGGGATCGCACCGCCCGGCGGCGGACGGCGCCCCCTCGACGACGAACGGAATCGAGGGGTCAGGCCGGTCCGACCGTCCGCCGGGCTCCACCGGTCACAGCAGCCGCAGCTCGCGGGCCCGGCGGACCGCCTCACGGCGGCGGGTCGCGTCGAGCTTGCGGTAGATGTTGCGCACGTGCGTCTTGACGGTGTTGACCGACAGCGACAGCTCGCTGGCGATCTCCACGTTGGACAGGATGCTCTGCAGGTACCGCAGGATGGTCAGCTCCCGCTCGGTCAGCGGCTCGTCCAGCGCCCGGTCCGCCCCGACCGGCCCCCGCACGGCCGGGGCCTCGGCGCCCCGGACCAGGTCACTCACCGTCGGCCAGTGCGCGGTGCCGGAGTCCAGGTGGGCGGCGAGCAGGTCGCGTACCGCCGGCTCGGCGCGGGTGAACACCCGCCGGTACCCCTCCGGCGCGGCCAGGTCGAGCACCCGCTCCAGCAGCCGGCCGGCCCGCCGGTCGTCGCCGCCGCGCCGGGCCAGCACCGCGTCCAGCACCCCGGCGGCGAGGCGCACCGGCAGCGGCCAGCCCTCGGCGACCGCGCCGTCCCACTCCGGCAGGGCGTACCCGGCGGCCCGCACGTCGCCGGCCCGCAGCTCCACCCGGGCCAGCGCCACCGCCAGCGCCGGCGCCGGGTCGGGCTCGCGTGCCCGGTCGGCGATCAGCCTCCGGGCGGTGTCCACGTCGCCCTGCTCGCCGCGCAGGTCCGCCTCCAGGGCGAGCAGCCGGTCCGCGAGTTCGCCGTCCGGGCGGCCCTCGATGCGGGCGGCGGCCACCAGCCGGGCCGCGGCGGCGGCCTCACCGGCGTCGCGCAGCAGGGTGGCCCGGCAGAGCGCCGCGGCGGCCGCGCCGGTGCCCTCCGCGCCGGCCGCGCCGGTCAGGGCGAGCTGCGCGGTGGCCTCCTCGGGCTGGTCACGGTGCAACGCCACCAGCGCCAACGCCAGGTGCGCGTGGGCGCACTCGGCCCGGCTCGACCAGCCCTGGCAGGGCGGCATCTCCAGCGCCGCCCGGGCGGTCCGCTCGGCCGCGCGCAACTCACCGGCCAGGGCGTGCAGCAGGGCCAGCCGGGCCGCGCAGACCAGTGCGGTGCGCGCCCGGCCGGCCTCCCGCGCGGCGTCGTACCCGCCGGCCAACCGGGCCGCCGCCGCCCGCAGGTCACCCACGGCCAGGTCGACCAGGCCGAGCGCCGCCCCGGCCACCGCCCGCACGTCGGCGTCCTCCCCCGCACCGCTGCGCGGATCGGCGTCCACGGTGGAGCCGGCCGGGGCGCGGGTGCCCAGCAGCCGGGTGGCGGCGGCGCGGACCTCCCGGTGGTCGCCGGCCAGCCGGGCCAGGCTCAACTCCACCGCGGTGGCCAGCCGCCGGAACCGGTCCCGGCGCGGGGCGGGCAGGGACTGCGCCGCCGCCACCGCGTCACGCAGCCGGGCCTCGGCCGCCTCGGCGTCCCCGGCGTACGCCCGCTCGGCGGCGCAGGCCAGCGCCAGCTCCGGGTCGCGGTGGACCGCCTCCGGCGGGGGTGGCGGGGGTGCGGCGACGGCCGGGGCCCGGCGGTCGTACGGGACCAGCTCCGGCCAGCCGGTGAGCAGCAGCTCGCTCGCCCGGTCCCACTCCCGCGCGGCCAGGGCGTGCCGCAGCGCCTCGGCGGGGCGGTCGTGTCCGGCGTACCAGCCGGCGGCGCGCAGGTGCAGCTCCCGCCGGTCCGCCTCGTCCAGCCCGCCGAACTCGTCGCGCAGCAGGTCGGCCAGGAGCGGGTGGGCCCGGTACCAGGGCGGGTCGCTGTCGTCGGCGTGCAGGAAGCCACCGTCGCGGGCCAGCCCGGCGAGCACCTGCCCGCCGTCGTCGCGGCCGGTCAGCACGTCGGCGAGGTCCGCCCGTACGGCCGGGCTGACGGCGGTGCGCCGCAGCAGCTCCCGCGTCTGCGGCGGCAGCCCGCCCAGCACCTCCGTGCGCAGGTACGCCGCGACCTCCGGCTGGTCGCCGCCGAACCGCTCCGCCCAGCGCTCCGGGTCCGGGCGCTCCCGGACGGCCAGCGCGGCGAACCGCAGGCCGGCCGGCCAGCCGCCGGTACGCTCCCGCAGCCGGGTGACCGCCGCCGCGGGCAGCGGCGTGCCGTGCGCGACGAGCAGGTCGGCGACCTCGTCGACGGTGAAGGCCAGCTCGTCCGGGCCGATCTCGGTCAGCTCGCCGGCCAGGCGCAACCGGTGCAGCGGCAGCGGCAGCTCGCCCCGGGCCCCGACGACCAGCCGCAACCGCCCGTCGGTGTGCCGCAGCAGGAACTCCAGCCCGGTCAGCGCGGCCGGGTCGACGACCCGGTGCAGGTCGTCCAGGACCAGCACCACCGGCTGCTCCCGGGCGGCCAGCGCGGCGGCGAGCAGTTCCAGCTGGTCGGGACGGGGCGTGGTGGCCGGCAGCGGCGGCCCCGGCTCGTGCCCGGCCACCCCGTGCAGCGCCGCCGCCAGGTACGCCCAGAGCCGTTCCCCGCTGTCGCCCTCCTCGACCTGCACCCAGGCCGGCCCGGGCTCCGACGTGCCGCGCGCCCAGCTGGCCAGGAGGGTGGTCTTGCCCCAGCCGGCGGGGGCGCGGACCAGGGTGACCGGGCCGGCGGCGCCGGCGTCCAGGCGGGCGGTCAGCCGGGGCCGCAGCAGCAGCGGCTCGGGCGGGGCGGGCGGGGCCAGCCGGGTGGCGAGCAGCGGCGGACCGGCGGACGCCTCGGCTATCCCGTTCGTGCTGCGCTGCTGCGGCATCCGTGCACCCCCGTCGGACGCGGTCCTCCCCCGGTCGGCGGCGGTTACCCGGCCCGGGCCGGTTCACCCCTTCGGGGGGAGCCGAGTTCACCCGGGCCGCGCCGACCATGGGCCTACGCGGGCGACCGGCCGCGCGTGACCGGTCGCCCGTACCGCAACCGACCCGAGCGGCGGGAGGGACAGGTGGTACGGATGGGACGGCGGGCCCTGGTGGCGCTGCGCGCGCGGGTCGTACCCCGGTGGCGACGCCGGCCGGGCGCGGTGGGCGCGGATCCGCGACCGGGCCGCTGGCAGGTGGTGACCGTGGACCGGCCGGCGGCCGAGGTGCTGCCCGGCGGGCGGTGGCCCGAGCCGCTGCGCCCGCTGGACGGCGCGGTGGAGCTGTGGCTGCGCCCGGCGCCGGGCGGACGCGGCACGGAACTGGCCGCCCGTCCGCTGGGCGGGGTGGCCACCCTGCCGGGGATGGCCGCCCACCTGGTCGGCGACGATCCCGGCCTGTTCCTGCGGGACACCCTGCGCCGGGTCAAGCAGCTCGTGGAGACCGGCGAGGTGTTGCGCGCGGACGCCTCGCCGATGGACCGGCCGGCGGTGCCCGGGTGAGGGCGCTGTGCTGGGAGGGCGCGAACTCCCTCGCGGTGCGCCAGGTGCCCGACCCGGAGCTGCGCAACGCCCACGACATGATCGTCCGGGTGCGCCGCAGCGCCACCTGCGGGGCCGACCTGCCGCTGCTCGACGGGCGCTCGCCGTTCCTCGCCGCCGGGGACGTGCTGGGGCACGAGTTCCTCGGCGAGGTCACCGAGGTCGGGCCGCAGGTGCGCCGGCACCGGGTGGGCGACCGGGTGGTGGTGTGCGCGGCCGTCGCCTGCGGGAGCTGCTGGTACTGCCGGCAGGGGCTGCACTCCTGCTGCGACAACGGCGGCGCCTCGACGGCGGTGACCGAGGCCGCCTGGGGGCAGCCCACCGGCGGCTGCTTCGGCCATCCCCGCGCCACGGGCGGCTTCGCCGGCAGCCACGCCGAGTACGTCCGGGTGCCGTACGCCGACGTCGGGGCGTTCACCGTGCCCGAGACGGTCAGCGACGACCGGGCGGTCTTCGCCTCGGACGCCGCGCCGGCCGGCTGGATGGGCGCCGAGCTGGGCGAGGTGGGCCCCGGCGACGTGGTGGCGGTCTGGGGCGCGGGCGCGGTCGGGCAGCTGACCGCGCAGGCGGCGACCCTGCTCGGCGCGGACCGGGTGATCGTCATCGACCGGCACCCGGACCGGCTGCGGATGGCCGAGGCGCACGCCGGGGCCGAGACGCTGAACTTCGAGCTGACCGACGTCCCCGCCGAGCTGCGCGAGCGCAGCGGGGGCCGGGGCCCGGACGTCTGCGTGGAGGCCGTCGGGGCGGCCGACGGCGGGGGCCGGCCCGCCTCGCTGGCCGAGCGGTTCACCGGCCGGCGGGACGGCCCGGTCGAGGACCCGCTCGCCGTACGGGAGGCGGTGCACGCCTGCCGCAAGGGCGGCACGGTCTTCGTCTCCGGCACCTTCACCGGCTTCGTCGACACCTTCCCGCTGGGGGCGGTGATGAACAAGGGGCTGACCCTGCGCAGCGCCCGGCAGCACGGGCAACGCTGGATCCCGATGCTGCTGGACCGGATGGCCCGGGACGAGCTGCGCACCGAGCACCTGGCCACCCACCGGCTCCCGCTGGAGCAGGGCCCGGCCGGGTACGCGCTGTTCCGCGACCGCGCCGACGGTTGCGTACGGGCGGTCTTCACACCGCAGGGGTGAATCCGGCTCGCGGGTGGCACACTCGGCGGATGCGCGACGACCGCCCGTACGACCTCGTCCTGTTCGGCGCGACCGGCTTCACCGGTGGCCTGACCGCCGAGTACCTGGCCCGGCACGCCCCCACCGGGCTGCGCTGGGCGCTCGCCGGGCGCAACCCGGCGAAGCTGGCGGCGGTCCGCGACCGGCTGGCCGACATCGACCCGGGCCTGGCCGAGCTGCCGCTGCTCACCGCCGACGTCACCGACGCCGCGTCGGTGCAGGCGGTGGCGGAGAGCGCCCGGGTGGTGGCGACCACCGTCGGGCCGTACGTGCACCACGGCGAGCCGATCGTCGCCGCCTGCGCCGCGGCCGGCACCGACTACCTCGACATCACCGGCGAGCCGGAGTTCGTCGACCTGATGTACCTGCGGCACCACGCCGAGGCGGTACGCACCGGCGCCCGCCTGGTGCACACCTGCGGTTTCGACTCGATCCCGCACGACCTGGGCGTCTGGTACACGCTCAAGCACCTGCCGACGGACGGGCCGGTCACCGTGGACGGGTTCGTCCGGGCCGGGGGCAAGTTCTCCGCCGGGACGTACCACTCGGCGCTGACCGCGTTCTCCCGGTCCGGGGAGATGAGCCGGGCGGCGAAGGCGCGCCGGGCGGCCGAGCCCCGCCCGGAGGGTCGGCGGGTGCGCGCCGTACCGGGGAAGGTGGGCCGGTCGAAGGAGATCGGCCGCTGGGCGGTGCCGCTGCCGACCATCGACCCGCAGGTGGTCCGCCGGTCGGCGGCGGCCCGCCCGGAGTACGGCCCGGACTTCCGCTACCGGCACTTCGCCGCGGTGAAGCGGCTGCCCACGATCCTGGCCGCCGGGGTCGGCATGGCCGGCCTGGTCGGCCTGGTCAAGCTGCCGCCGACCCGGCGTTGGCTGCTCGGCCGGCTCTCCTCCGGTCAGGGGCCGAGCGCCGAGGTCCGGGCGAAGTCGTGGTTCACGGTCCGGTTCGTCGGCAGGGGCGGGGGCCGCACGGTGCTCACCGAGGTGGCCGGCGGCGACCCGGGATACGACGAGACCGCGAAGATGCTGGCCGAGTCGGCGCTCTGCCTGGCCCTGGACGAGCTGCCGTCCACCTCGGGGCAGGTCACCCCGGTCACCGCGATGGGCGACGCGCTGCTGGACCGCCTCGTCGCGGCGGGGATGACCTTCCGGGTGCTGGACGGGGCGCGCTGATCCGGCGCGCTTGACCCTCGACCTGGTGCAGACCACAGGATCCTCGGCGTGGAGAGCGAGCTGCGCAGCATCGGCGAACTGGCCCGGGCCAGCGGCCTGACGATCAGTGCCCTGCGGTTCTACGACCGCACCGGGGTGCTCACCCCGGCGCGGGTCGATCCGGTGACCGGTTACCGCTGGTACACCGACGAGCAGGTGGACCCGGCCCGGCTGGTGGCCGGGCTGCGCCGGGTGGGCCTGCCGCTGGCCGAGATCGGTGTCGCGCTGCGGCACCGGCACGAGCCGGCGGTGGTCGGACGGCTGCTCGACGCGCACCTGCGCCGGCTGGAGGACGGCCTCACCGACGCCCGCCGTGAACTCTCCCGCGTCCGTGCCCTGCTCGCACCCGAGGAGACCCCGATGACCACCCGACTGTCCCTGTCCCGCGCCGACCTGGCCGCCGCCGTCGACGCCGTCCGCTTCGCCGTCGGCGCCGACCCGGACCTGCCGGTGCTGGCCGGCGTGCTGTTCGACGTCGAGCCGGACGGCGTACGCCTGGTCGCCACCGACCGGCACCGGCTGGCCGTGGCCCGGGCCGCCGGCACGGTCGACGGCCCGCCCGTGCGGGCGCTGCTGCCGGTCGACGCCGTGGACGAACTGCGGGCCCTGCTCGACACCGGGCACGGGGTGACCCCGGAGGTGAGCGTGGCCCTGACCGCCGGCCGGGTCACCGCCTCGGTCGCCGGCCGCGAGATCACCACCACCGCCCTGCCGTACGACTTCCCCGACTACCGCCGGCTGCTGCGCCGGGCGGCCGACGACGGGCCGACCCGACAGGTCCCGGTCGACGCGGCGGCGCTGCGCGCGGCGCTGCGCGACGCCGCCGCGCCCACCGTCACCCGGGAGCACGAGGGCGTGCCGCTGGCGGTCACCGTGCTCGGCGTCCGCGACGTCGACGGGTTGCGCCTGGTCGGCGCGGACGAGCCGACCGGGGACGACCCCGACGAGTTGCGCGTCGGGGTCAACGGGGGTTACCTGCTCGACGCGCTGGACGCCGCCGGAGCGGCGCAGTTGGTGCTGGAACTGGACGGCCCGATCGCCCCGCTGGCGATCCGTCGCCCGGACGACGCGGACGCCTTCTCCATCCTGATGCCGATCCGCCTCTGATCCGCCCGGTCTGTTCCGACCCGCCTCGGCCCGCCTGGCTCGCTCCGGCAGGGCCTGACCCGGCACAACCGGCGGGGGCAGGGCCTGACCCGGCCACGTCCCGGCACTGACGCAGCCGGGCCTGCCCCGGCTTGCTCTGCACCCACCCACGCACCGGCGACGCACCGTGGCTGGCGCGTGGGAGGGTGCAGAGCAAAGCGTGCGATCGAGGCCAGTCGTGCCTGGACAGGTCGAGGGACAGAAGACCTGGTGGGCACGTCCAGGGCTGAGGACACCTCCGCCACGGGCCAGCACAGCCCGCTCATACAGTCACGGAAGGTGACCGGATTGGGCATGGGGCGACATGGTCACGCAACGTCATCGCCCGCGCGTGGTCGACAACTTCCACAAGAGCGAGCCGCCGATGCCCGGCACCGGGACGGCGGCGGAGCGGGACAAGCGCACGGGGTGCAGAGCAGAGCGGCCGGCGCACGGCGGGGGCGACAAGGCGCGGGCGGTCGCCGGGGTCGGCTCCTCCGGGCCGTCCCGGGCGCAGAGGGCCGCGACGGTAGCATCGGGGGGTTACCACCTGACTTCCCGGACGGAGGCGTACGGAGCAGCATGCTCGACATGGAGTTGATCCGGAAGGATCGCGAGGCGGTGGCCACCGCACTGGCGAAGCGTCTGGATCCCGCCGAGGTCAATCGGGTCCTGGACGAGGTCCAGCGGCTCGACCAGGAACGCCGTGCCCTGATCACCGAGATCGACGCCGAGCGGCAGCGCCGCAAGGCCGAGGCGCGGGCGTACGCGGCGGCCAAGCGCGCCGGCGCCGAGCCGGAGGTCTCCGCGCCGGAGGCCGGCCGGAAGCAGCTCGCGGAGCTGGAGTCCGAGCTGGACGAGGTGCAGTCCCGGCTGCGCACCACGATGAGCGAGCTGCCCAACCTGCCCGCCGACGACGTCGTCCCCGGCGGCAAGGAGGCCAACCGGGTGGTCCGGACCTTCGGTGCGCCGCCGGCCATCGAGAAGGTCCGCGACCACGTCGAGTTGAGCCGCGCGCTGGGCCTGGTCGACCACGAGCGGGGGGTCAAGCTCGGCGGCTCCGGCTTCTGGATGTACACCGGTCTCGGTGCCCGGCTGGAGTGGGCGCTGCTCAACTGGCTGATCGAGCGCAACATCGAGGCCGGCTACGAGTTCCTGCTCCCGCCGCACCTGCTGCTGGACACCGCCGGCTTCGCCGCCGGGCAGTTCCCGAAGTTCTACGACGACGTCTACCACCTGGACCGGGAGTCCGCCCCGCGCGGGCAGTTCCTGCTGCCCACCGCGGAGACGGCGATCCTCGGGGCGTACCAGGACGAGATCCTGGACACCACGGCGCTGCCGCTGAAGCGGTTCGCGTACACCCCCTGCTACCGGCGGGAGGCGGCCGGTTCGCACTCCGACGAGCGGGGCACCGTCCGGGGCCACCAGTTCAACAAGGTGGAGATCTTCCAGTTCACCCTGCCGGAGCAGGCGGACGCCGCGCTGGAGTCGATGGTCGGCCACGTGGAGAGCCTGGTCCAGCAGCTGGGTCTGCACCACCAGACCAGCCTGCTCGCGGCCGGCGACGCCAGCGCCGCGATGCGCAAGACCCTCGACGTCGAGGTCTGGATGCCGAGCACCGGCAAGTACAAGGAGGTGTCGTCGGTCTCCTGGGGCGGCGACTACCAGGCCCGCCGGGCGGCCATCCGCTACCGCGAGCCGGGCGGCAAGCAGACCCGCTTCGTGCACACCCTCAACGGCTCGGCGCTGGCCACCAGCCGGCTCTTCCCGGCCATCCTGGAGCAGTGCCAGCAGCCCGACGGGTCGGTGCTGCTGCCCGAGGTGCTCCGCGACCGGCTGGGCACCGACCGGCTCACCCCGGTCCGCTGAGCCGCTGACCGGACGACGACGGCGGGGATCGGGTGACCCGATCCCCGCCGTCCGTGCGTCGTTGGAGCGAACAGCGGCGGCCGCGCGAACAGCGGCGACCGCGCGGAGTCAGCCGGCCAGTGCGGCGACCCGGCGGGTGAGGTCCTCGCCGTCGAGGAAACCCTGGTGGACCACCCTGCCGTCCCGGTCGATGATCAAGAAGGTGCTCTGCTCGACGATCTCGAAGCGGCGCCAGAGCGTGCCGGCCCGGTCGTCGAGCTGGAGCGTGCCGGCCAGTTCGAACTCGGTGACGAAGTCCTTCATGGCCTTCTGCTCGCCGAGGCCGGCGACCCCGACGATCGGCACGGTGTCCCGGTACTTCGGCGCGATCTCGGCCACCGTCCACGCCTGACTGGCGCAGGTGGCGCACCAGGGCGCCCAGAACCACAGCACCACCGGCTTCCCGGCCAGTCCGGCGGCGGAGAACGGCGTACCGTCGAGGGTCTTCGCGTCGAACCGCAGCGTGTCCGGCACCTGCGCGGGGGCCGACGGGGCGCCGGTGGCCGGCCCGCCGGACGGCAGTGGCGAGGCGGTGCCGACCGGGACCACTGCCTCGGTGGCCGACCGCGCCGGGTCGTCGCCGGCCGCGCACCCGGCGGCGGCGACCAGGACACCGGCCAGCACGGCGGCGGTGGCGACGAGCCGTCCGGGCGGCCGTCGGTCCGGGCGGTTCCTCCGGTACGACCGCATCGGCGTCTCCTCTCGGTACTGACTACTTGTTGGCGTCGACGAGCCGCAACGCCAGCTCGGGGCAGACCTTGACGGCCTTCATCGCGCCCTCCTTGAGCCAGGTCGGCACGGGCGTGGCGGGGAAGGCGGGGTATCCGTTGTGGTCGAGCCGGATGAAGTCGGGCACGACGTGCGCACAGAGCCCGTGTCCGTCGCAGCGGGACCAGTCCAGGGTCAGCTTCTGCGGGTTGGCGTCGGGCGCGCCGGGCAGGCTCATCACGCCCTTGACCCGCTTGCCGCACCCCTCACCGGTGGTGTGCAGGCGCAGGTCCTCGGCGAAGACCTCCATCGCGGACAGCGCGAACCGGGACGTACCGTCGGGGTGGCTGCACGCGCCACGGCCCTTGACGTCGCCGGCGGCGGCCCGGACGACCTCCACCGGCGCGCTGCCGGAGACCGCCAGGTCGACGGCGCGGGCCAGGTCCGGCAGGCCCCGTTTGCACGGCCCGCACTGGCCGGCGGACTCCCCGGCCAGGTAGCGGACCACCTGGGCGGCCTCGCCGAGCGGGCAGGTGTCGGTGCCGAGCGGGAGGATGATGCCGGCGCCGAGCGTGCCGCCGACCCGGGTCAGGCTCCTGCGGGAGACCTCCGCCCGGTCCGCCGCCTCCGGGGTGATCCAGCGGCCGTGGTAGCCGCCCATCAGGATGCCCGGGCCCTCCGGCACCTCGCACAGGTCGAGGATCTCGCGCAGCGGGGTGCCCGCGGCGCACTCCACCACCGCGGGGCGCTTCGCCGCGCCGGTCACGGTGAGCAGCACGGTGCCGGGCTCGTCGTCGGTGCCGAGCGCCGCGTACTCGTACGGGCCGAGCCGGGCGGCGACGGCGAGTTGGGCGTACGTCTCGGCGTTGGAGAGCAGCGTCGGCAGGTTCCGGACGCCGGAGTCGCTGGCACGCTTCTTGGTGCCGGGTGGGATGTGCGGCAGCCCGTTGATGCCGTTGACCAGCGCGCCGCCCTCACCGGAGATGAACCGGTGCGGCACGGTGACGATGCTGGTCTCGACGGGCATCCGGCGCTCGGCGAGGGCCTCGGTGAGCGACTCCCGCCCGATCAGGTCGTCGGCGACGCAGAGCACGATCTCCTCGGCGTCCAGCGCGTACGCGGCCAGCGCCGCGCCGTCGAGGATCAGGTGCGGCGCGCGGGTGAGCAGCACCTTGTCCTTCCAGCTCGCCGGCTCGCCCTCGCTGGCGTTGACCACCACCACGGCGGGCAGGTCCTGGCGCTCGCAGGACTCCAGCACCGCCTTGATCTTGCGGGCGAACGGGAAGCCGGCTCCGCCCTTGCCCTTGAGCTGGATGCTCTCGGCCAGCCGGAGCAGGTTGGCCGGTTCCATCGGGCCGATCGGTCCGTGCACCATCTCGTGCGCGACCAGGTCGAGCCGGCCGAACTCGGCGAACCCGGCGGTGAGCCGGGGCTCGCCGATGCAGGCCACCGGGGGAATCTTGGTCCGGTTCACTTGGCCTCACCCCGCAGCCCCGCCCAGTACGCCCCGTCCACCTCGGCCGCGCTGGCCCGGCGGCTCCGCCGGCCCCGGCCCTCGCTGGAGGACCGCATCGCCCGGCGGGAGGCCAGGTCGACCAGGGTGGGAGTGTCGTCGACGGGCAGGTCGTCCCCGGCGTAGCGGGCCGGCGGGCGCCAGTAGTCCGGCTGCTCCGGCACGTCGTCGTCGACGCTGTGCCGGCCGGCCCCGCTGCGCGGGGTCGCGGAGATCGGCTCGGCCGAGACCGGCGAGGTGGCCTCCCAGCGGCGGGGGCTGTCCCAGGGCTCCTCGGGCTCGTCGGTGCTCCGGCGGGGCGGTGACGAGTAGCGCGCGGCCAGGTCGTCGTCGTCGCGGCGGGCGCGCCGACCGGTGGAGGCCGGACGCTCGTCCTCGTCGTCGAGCCGGGCCCGGCGGCCGGTGGAGGCGGGACGCACGTCCTCGTCCTCCAACCGGGCCCGACGCCCGGTCGACACCGGACGCACGTCCTCGTCCTCCAACCGCGCCCGACGGCCCGTGGAGACCGGACGCACGTCCTCGTCCTCCAACCGCGCCCGACGGCCCGTGGAGACCGGACGCACGTCCTCGTCCTCCAACCGCGCCCGACGGCCCGTGGAGACCGGACGCACGTCCTCCTCGTAGCGGGACCGCCGGCCGCCGGAGACGGGGGCGACGTCCTCCTCGCCGCGGCGGCGGGCGGAGCGCTCCTCGTCCCGCCGACGCTCGACGCGCTCCGCCCGCGCGGCGGAGCGGCGGGCGGCCGGCTCCAGGTCGCGCTCCCGACGCCGCGGCTCCGGCTCCTCGACCTCGCGGCGGGACCGGCCGGCGCGGACCGGCTCGCGCAGGGTGCCCGGCTCGGGCACCACCGGCACGGTGAACCGGTCGGGGTCGCGTCGCCGGGCCGCGCCCGACTGGCCCCACGAACCGGTGGCGGTGGTCTCCGCCCAGCCGCTGCGGCCGTCCTCCTCCTCGCCCTTCCTGCGGCCGAGGCCGCCGAGCAGCGTGCGGGCCTTGCCGTCCTCGCTGCCCTTGCCGGTCATCGCGACGTTCAGCACGGCGGCCTGGTGCTGCTCCCGGCTGCGCCGGCCGAGGTACAGCGAGAACCGGACCAGCAGTGCGATCACCACGAGCACGACGCAGGCCAGGTAGCTCAGGGTCACCCAGGACTTGGCGGCGCGGCCGGCGTTGAGGCCGTGGATCAGCGCGAAGGGCCAGGACACGTACGCCATCGAGTGCAGGGAGCGCCAGAACCACTTCGGGCCGACGCCGGCGAAGCGGACCCGGACGATGCCGGTCCACAGCACGCTGACCATGAGGAACGCGGCGACGGTGCCGAGGCCGACGTAGAGGCCGGAGCCGCCGATGAACGGCACCACGGCGTCGGTCGGGCCGGCCCGGCCGATCGAGATCTTGGTGATGACGTGGAAGACCAGGCCGGCGACGCCGAGGATGCCGGTGGCCCGGTGCGCGGACTGCAGCAGCACCCGGTGCGGGATCTGCAGCACGAGCCGGTCGGTGGCGAGCAGCCCCATCATGACGGTGAGGCTGAGCGAGACCA
Source organism: Micromonospora coxensis (assembly GCF_900090295.1). Classification (NCBI taxonomy): domain Bacteria; kingdom Bacillati; phylum Actinomycetota; class Actinomycetes; order Micromonosporales; family Micromonosporaceae; genus Micromonospora; species Micromonospora coxensis. Next base: position 2,012,399 of record NZ_LT607753.1, read on the forward strand.
GGGCCACCACACCGGCGAAGAACTCCGTGAAGACGAAGCCGTACGCGTACATGGCGCCGCCGTTGCCGGACATCTCCACACCCGCCCACAGCAGGCCGAGCGCGGAGGCGGCCATCAGCGCCATCGCAGACTTCGACACGGTGCGGACACCACGGCTGCTGGTGGTGGTCCGGACGGTCGCCGCCTTCTGGTTCTGCTTTGCCCGGGCCATCTGCTCCTCGATCATGTCTCACGGCGACGCCGCCACCGGCCGACCTGCTCCTTCATCCAGTACGGACGTCCGGCGCGTACGGATCAGTGCGGGTGTCGAATTTCTCGCGGGATTTCTCGAACCACCACGGCCCCGGGCGCGTGTAGCGCCCTGCGCAACGACACATGTCCATCCGTTGACAGTTCTTGCAACGCGCTTGTAACCTTGCCGAAAATTTCAGCACGACTCGCAAGAAGTCGTCAGCTGAGCCCTCCCCCGCGCTGCCACCGTCCCCCGAACCCCAGGAGTACCGATGCATCGACGTCGATGCCGATCGGCGCTTGTCGCCCTCGGCGCGCTCGCCAGCCTGCTCGTGCCCACCGTCGTCGCGGCACCCCCGGCCGCCGCGGCGCCGTCCGGCACGAAGAACGTCATCGCCAACCTCTTCGAGTGGAACTGGCCCTCGGTGGCCAGCGAGTGCACCAGCACGCTCGGTCCCAAGGGCTACGGCTACGTCCAGGTGTCCCCGCCCCAGGAGCACGTCCGGGGCAACCAGTGGTGGGTGGCGTACCAGCCGGTCAGCTACCGGATCGAGTCCCGCAAGGGCACCCGGGCGCAGTTCCAGTCCATGGTGAACACCTGCCACGCCGCCGGCGTGAAGGTCATCGTCGACACGGTCATCAACCACATGTCCGGCCAGGACGCCGGCGGCACCGGCTGGGCCGGCTCGTCGTACGGGCACTACAACTACCCGGGCATCTACCAGTCGCAGGACTTCCACTACTGCGGCCGCAACGCCGGCAACGAGATCACCAACTACAACGACCGGTGGGAGGTGCAGAACTGCGAGCTGGTCAACCTCTCCGACCTCAAGACCGAGTCGGACTACGTGCGGTCGCGGATCGCGGCGTACATGAACGACCTGCTCTCCCTCGGGGTGGACGGCTTCCGGCTGGACGCCAGCAAGCACATGCCGGCCGCCGACATCGCCGCCATCAAGGGCAAGCTCTCCCGGTCGGCGTACATCGTGCAGGAGGTCATCTACGGCGCGGGCGAGCCGATCGGCCCGGGTGAGTACACCGGTAACGGCGACGTGCACGAGTTCCGGTACGGCAAGGACCTGGCCCGGATGTTCAACAACGAGCGCCTGGCGTACCTGAAGAACTTCGGCGAGGCGTGGGGCTACCTGCCCAACGGCTCGGCGGCGGTCTTCGTGGACAACCACGACACCCAGCGCGACGTCAGCGGGGTGCTGACGTACAAGAACGGCCGCACCTACGCGCTGGCCAACGCCTTCATGCTGGCCTGGCCGTACGGCTCCAAGACGGTCCAGTCCAGCTACACCTTCAGCAACCGCGACGCCGGCCCCCCGTCGGACGCCAACAACAAGACCCTGAACACCACCTGCTTCTCCGGGTGGGAGTGCGAGCACCGCTGGCAGGTCATCGCCAACATGGTCGGCTTCCACAACGCCACCCAGGGCGCCGGGGTCAGCAACTGGTACGACAACGGCTACCAGCACATCGCCTTCAGCCGGACCGGCAAGGGCTACCTGACGATCAACGACGAGGACTTCGCGGTCAACGGCCGCTCCTACTACGCCGGGCTGCCGGCGGGCCGGTACTGCGACGTCGTCCACGGCACCTTCAGCAACGGCTCGTGCAGCGGGCCGGTGATCACGGTGGATTCCGCCGGCTGGTTCGCCGCCAACATCCCGGCGCACGACGCGGTCGCCATCCACGTGGGCGCCAAGCTGTCCTGACCCGTTCGACCCGCGCCAGGGGCCGCACCCGACGGAATCTCCTCGGGTGGGGCCCCTGGCCATTTCTGTGCCCTACAGTTGTTTTGTGCTGTTTGACCGTTTGACCTCCCGCTTCGGCGTCGGTCCGCTGGCCACCGCCTTCGGCGTACCGGCGCTGGTCGCACTCGCCCTGCTGGTCAACTCGGCGCTGCACCACGATGGCGTGTCCCCGCCGGCCGCCCTTGCCCCGCCACCGACGACGATCGCACCGCCCACTGCGACCACCGCGCCGACCGGACCGCCGAGCGACGAGCCGGTGCCGGTGGCGGGCCCGGTGCCCGCCGGCCTCCCCGTGATCGACTACGACCCCGCCCCCGGCGGCTTCCCCGCCGACCCGCAGCCCGGCGACACCGCGCCGCTGACCGAGGGTCTGTCGCCGACCCGGCGGATCGCCGCGTACGACGCCCCGGGCGGACGCCCGCTGGCCCTGCTCGCCCCGACGATCAGCGGCGTCGAGCTGACCATGCCGGTGGTGGCGCGCCGCGCCGGCTGGACGGCGGCGCTGCTCCCCTCGGCCAACCGGCGCATCGCCTGGCTCCCCGAGGGCGGCTGGAGCAGGGTGTTGCTGCGCGACCAGATCGTGGTGGAACGCAAGCCGCACCGGCTGACCTGGTACCGGCACGGCGAGGCCGTCGACTCCTGGCCGGTCGCCCTCGGCATGCCGGGACAGCTCACGCCGTTGGGCCGTACCTTCGTCCTCGGCCGCACTCCCCCGCCCCAGGAGATCTACGGCGGGGTCGACATCTTCGCCCTCGGCGCGATCCCCGACGACCCGGACGCGGTGCCGACCGGCCTGCGCGGCGCGCACATCGGCCTGCACAGCTGGTACGACGACAGCACGCTCGGCCGGAACGTCACCAACGGCTGCATCCGGCTGACCCGCAACGCCCAGCGCAAACTCCTCGACGAGGTGCCGCCCGGCACCCCGCTGATCGTGGTCGACGAGCTGCCCACCCCACCACCCACCGCCTGAACACGCCCGGTCGGCGCCAACGGCGTTCCCGTTGGCGCCGACCGGGCGGCTCGACGCCCGACCGGAGGAGTCAGAGCGGCGCCACCCAGTACGGGACGACGTCCATCCAGCCGTTGGCGCCCGCGCCGTGCCTCCGGCCACTGCTGGTGGTGCTCAGGGTGTACCAGGCGTCCACGAAGTCCGGGTCGTCGGTGTACCAGGAGGTCGGGATGGCGTCCAGGATCGCGTTGACCAGCGGGGCGTACGCGCCACCGTCCACGATCACCAGCAGCGCGTTGGCGATCGCCTTGACCAGCGCCGAGTAGTTGGTGTCGCCGTCGTCCTCCATCATGACCACGTCGGCCAGGTTGTACTTGTACGCCGAGAAGTGCACCAGGAGCTGGTTCGGGTAGTACGTCGTGCCGTCGTGGTCCAGGTACGGCATCTGCACCAGGTCGACCTTGGCCTTGCCGTCCAGCCCGAACCCGGCCACGACGGTGTAGATCTCGGCCGCACCCTTGATCCAGGGTTCCTCGTCGTCGCTGAGTCGGACCGCGTTGACCTTGGTGGCCCAGTAGCCGGAGGTGGCGGTGACCCCCGCCTCGGTGGCGCGGGACGCGGGTCCCGTCGAGGCGGCGTGACCGATGCCCCGCCGACTCAACCCCTCGCGCATCAGCTTCAGGCCGGCGGAGAGCGCCCGCTCGACGTCCACCTCGACCAGGAGCACCGGTCGCTGCGGCACCTGCGCGGCGTCCAGCACCACCTCGGCGCCGGAGCGGTCGTAGGCGGTCACCCTCGTCGCCGAGTCGTCGGTCGAGGCGGCGGCCACCAGCGGCGCCTCACCACGAGCCAGCGCCGCGCGCATGTCCGGGTGGGCCAACCGCAGCTGGAGCAGCGAGCCGGTGTCGGCCGGCAGCCCCTTGGCGATCAGCAGCCGCTGGTTGGCGGCACGCAGGTCGTCGGCGAGCCGACCGTTCATCTTGACGGCGAGCAGGTCGACCGGGCCGCGCGCGGCGGTGGCGCTCAGGCGGTCGCCGGTGGGCCGGTCGACGACCGCCACCTGGCGAGCCACCTCGTCGATGATGGTGAGCACCGGGCCGGCGGCGACGGCCGCCGGTGCCGGGCTGACGTGGTCGGGCCGGGCGTACGCCGGGCCGGCAACGACCACGGCCAGGGTGGTGGCCGCGATGCCGAGCGACCGGGCGGCGCGACGGAAGGTACGTGGGTTCACGTCGGCTCCTCTGCGTGTCCCGGCCACCGGCCTGTGGGCGGGTGACCGGGGATGTGACGACCGGGAGTCATATAGATATACATGGATAGCGCGAACGTCAAGGGTTTGCCGGTGCACCCCACGCGAACCCACCACCCCGCTGGACCGCGTCGCCCGACGAGACCTGGCGCGGCAGAGTGGCGGGTCGTCCGGCCAGCTTCCGCCACAGGAACTCCAGCGTCAGCGCCCACACGAACGCCCGCTGCTCGCTGTTCGCCGCCGTACCGTGCCCACCTTCGACGTTCTCGTAGTACGCCACCTCGTGGCCGTGCTCGCGCAGCCGGGCCGCCATCTTGCGGGCGTGCGCCGGATGCACCCGGTCGTCGCGGGTCGAGGTGACGAGCAGCACCGGCGGGTACGACCGTCCGCTGCGGACGTTGTGGTACGGCGAGTACCGGCGCAGGTAGGACCAGTCGGCCTCGCGGTCCGGGTCGCCGTACTCGGCCATCCACGAGGCGCCGGCCAGCAGTCGGTGGTAGCGCCGCATGTCCAGCACCGGCACGTGGGCGACGACCGCGCCGAACAGCTCCGGGTACCGGGTCAGCATCACCCCCATCAGCAGCCCGCCGTTGCTGCCGCCCTCGATGCCCAGCCGCTCCGGCGTGGTGATTCCGCGCGTCACCAGCTCGGCGGCCACCGCGGCGAAGTCCTCGTACGCCCGGGGCCGGCGCTCCCGCAGCGCGGCGTGGTGCCACCGGGGGCCGTACTCGCCGCCGCCCCGGATGTTCGCCACCACGTAGCTGCCGCCCCGGGCCAGCCAACCCCGGCCGATGCCACCGTCGTGGTGCGGGGTCAGCGGGATCTCGTACCCGCCGTACCCGGTGAGCAGCGTCGGCCCGCCGGCCACGTCCGGATCCCCCACCACGAAGTACGGCACCCGCGTGCCGTCGGCCGAGGTGGCGAAGAACTGGCGCACCGCCAGGCCGTCCGGGTCGAAGAACGCCGGCTCGCGCTTGAGCGTCTCGACCGCGCCGCCGACCTGTCCGAGGCGGAGCGTCGCCGGTGTGAGGAACCCTTCGGAGTCGAGCAGATAGGCGTCGCCGTGGTCCGGGTCGGTCTCCACGATCCGGCTGTGTGCGTCCGCCGGCACACCCGCGAGCGGCTGACGCCGCCAGCGCGGCCCGTCGGGCGTCAGCACCTCCAGCCGGCTCCGCACGTCGACGAGGGTGGCCAGGATCAGGTGGTGTCGCGTCCACGCGTAGCCGCTCAGCGCGGTGCGGTCGTCCGGCCGGAACAGCACCGTCAGCTCCCGCCCACCGGCGAGGAACGCGTCGAAGCGGGTCGCCAGCAGGGCACCCGCCGGATGCGTGACCCCGTCGACCGGCCAGGGCGAGCGCAACCGGATCAGCAGCCACTCCCGGTGCACGTCCCAATGGGCGTCCTCCGGCACCTCGATCCGGATCCGCTCGCCCGCGTCCGTCAGCAGCCAGCTCTCGCTGCGGTAGAAGTCCAGGCTGCGGCCCACGAAGTCACGCTCGAAGCCGGGTGTCGGGTCGTGCGAGGCGTGGACGGCGACGTCGTCGGGGCGCCCCTCGTGCACGACGACGGCCTCGGACAGCGGGGTGCCCCGCCGCCAGCGCTTGACGACACGCGGATACCCGGACGAGGTCAGCGACCCGGGCCCGAAGTCGGTGCCGACGAAGACGTGGTCGGCGTCGATCCAGCAGACATCGGTCTTCGCCTCGGGAAGGGTGAAGCCGTCCTCGACGAAGGCACGCCGCACCAGGTCGAACTCCCGCACCACGGCCGCGTCGGCGCCACCTCGGGACAGGCTGATCAGGCAGCGGCGGTAGCCGGGGCGCAGCACCGTCGCCTGCTGCCAGACCCAGTTCTCGCCTTCCTCGGCGGCGAGGGCATCCAGGTCGAGCAGCACGTCCCACTCCGGCTCGGGCCGGCGGTACTGCTCCAGCGTGGTGCGCCGCCAGATCCCGCGCGGACGCGCCGCGTCGGTCCAGTAGTTGTAGTAGAAGCCGTCCCCGCGCCAGCCGGGGTAGGGGATGCGGTCCTCGGCGTCGAGCACCTGCCGGATCTCCGCCCGCAGGGCGGCGAACGACTCGCCGCCGGTCAGCGCGGCGACGGTTTCCGCGTTCCGCTCCCGCACCCACCCGGCGGCGCGCTCACCGTCGAGGTCCTCCAGCCAGAGGTACGGGTCGTCACCCTCGTCGAACAGTGCAGCCACCTTCGCCACTATCCCGATGAGCGACCCGGATCCAGGTCCAGATGTCAGCATGGCGACTCAGCAGTCGTGATATCGGAAGCGCGGCCGAGCCGGACGCCGCCTGGGTCGTCCCGCCCGGGACGGCTGACCAGATCGACCTCGGGCGGGCGCTCGGAACGGTCATCCGTCGCAGGAGGTGACCTTCCGCCCTGGCATGGGACGTCCTCCCACGGGTATGACGGATCCATGAGGGCTAGCTTCCGGATTGGCCGGATCGCGGGCGTACCGGTCGGGGTCAACTGGAGCGTCCTGGTCATCTTCCTGCTGATCGCCTGGGGGCTGTCGGCGAACCAGTTCCCCCGGGCCTACCCGGACCGGCCGGTGGCCGCGTACGTCGCGGCCGGGCTCGCCGCGGCGGTGGTGTTCTTCCTCGGCCTGCTCGCCCACGAGGTCTCCCACGCGGTGGTCGCCAAACGCAACGGCCTGCAGGTCGAGGGGATCACCCTGTGGCTCTTCGGCGGCGTCGCCGAGCTGCGCGGCGAGGCGCCCAACCCGGGCGCGGAGCTGCGGATCGCCGGGGTCGGCCCGCTGGTGAGCCTGCTGCTCGGGTTCTTCTTCGGCGGCATCGCCCTGGTCCTCACCCTGGCCGGGGCGGAGGGGCTGCTGCTCGGGTCGCTGGCCTGGCTGGCCGGGATCAACGTGCTGCTGGCGGTCTTCAACGTCCTGCCGGCCGCGCCGCTGGACGGTGGCCGGCTGCTGCGGGCCGCCGTGTGGAAGGCGACCGGGGACCGGACGAAGGCGTCCGTGGTGGCCGCCCGCGCCGGCTGGGTGCTCGGCGCGCTGCTGATCGGCCTCGGGCTCGTCCAGTTCCTGGTCGGGTTCGGGGTGGGTGGGCTCTGGCTGGCGCTGATCGGCTGGTTCCTGATCGGGGCGGCCGGTGTGGAGGAGCGGCAGGCCCGGATGGGCAGCGCGCTGGCCGGCGTCCGGGTCGCCGACGTGATGACCCCGCAGCCGCAGACCGCCTCGGCGGAGATGACGGTCGCCGACTTCGTCGACCACTACCTCTTCGCGTACCGGCACTCGGCGCTGCCGTTGACCGAGGCCGACCGGCCGGTCGGCCTGGTCACCCTCGACCGGGTACGCGGCATCCCCGCCGACCGGCGCGCCACCACCACCCTCGCCGAGGTGTCCTGCCGGGCCGAGGACCTGGTGCTGGCCCGGCCGGAGGAGGAACTCAACGACCTGTTGCCCCGACTGAGCGAGTGTGCCGACGGTCGGGCGCTGGTCGTGGTGGACCAGCGGCTGGTCGGCATCGTCTCGCCCAGCGACATCAGCCGGGCCGTGCAGCGCGGCAGCCTGCGCCACCAGCTGGCCACCGACCGGCCCTGACCGGCGGGCGCCGGGACGGCACCGGGCCCGGCAGCCTCCACCACCGGATGGCCACCCGACCCACCCCGACCGCCAGGCACCGAGCCGACTTCGGCCGGGCCACCTCGTCGCCGCCGGGTCGAGAGGGCGGCCGGGTCAGGCGGGCGGTGGGGTGCGCACCCCGTACACCCGCAGGACGCTGGTCCGCAGCGCGGCGAGGGCGTCGGCGGCGGGCATCCGGCCGGCGGCGGCCTCGGTCCCGGCGGCGTGCCCGAGCGCGACGGTGGCCGCGATCAGCCAGTCCGGCGACAGGTCCGGGTCGAACTCGCCGGCCTGCTGCCCGCGCCGGATCAGCCGTTCCAGCCGGTCGAACACCGGCACGTGCAGATCCTCGGCGGCGGCTGCGGGGACGGCGCTGAGCAGCGGGAACCGATCGAAGATCGACCAGCTCACCTCGACCAGCCGCAGCAGCGCCCCGGCGGCGGGACCCTGATCGAGATCTGCGGCGTCCATCGCCGCGACGGCCTCCTCGGTGAGCCGGTGCGCCACCGCGCCGAGCAGCGCGTCCCGGGACGGGAAGTGGGCGTAGACGGTCTGCCGGGAGACGCCGGCCGCGGCGGCCACCTCGTCCATGCTGGCCTGTGGCCGGTCGCCGAGCACCCGCAGCGCCGCGTCGAGGATGGCGGCGACGCTGCGCCGCCCCTCGGCGCGCATCCGTCGCGGCCGTTCCGCCTTCATCTCTGACACGGTTGTCAACGCTACCTCCAACCCTTAGCCTTGACAGCATCGTCAAGGCTAAGGAGGCGACATGACCGCGCTGCCCGGCAACGACCTCGCCGGCTATCTCCGGTCCTACGTCCAGGAGATGGGCTTCGGCACCGAGGACCCCGAGGTCGTCCTGGACCGCTACCACACCCCGGATCTCGTCTGGCGCAACGACGGGACGGTGCTCGGCCGGCAGCGGCTGATCGACCACGCCCGACCGGTCCGCCGCACCGCGACCGACGGGCACGTCGACATCCACGACACGCTGGTCGACGGCGACCGGGTCGCGGCCCGCTACACCCTGCACACCGTCTCCCGTGGCCGCCCGGTCACGACCGACATCCACCTCTTCGGCCGGCTCGCGCCCGACGGCCGGCTGTGCCGCATCGACCAGCTCACCCGGATCGTGCCCACCGGTACGGCGTCGTGACCGACCACCCCCGGCTGCTCCCGGCCGTACGCGGACTCGCGCTGCTCTTCACCGGCCTGCTCGCCGGAGCCTTCGGTTACGGCGCGGTCAACGTCGTCCAGACCTTCAAGGCCGTCCCGCTCGACGTCCGGCTCACCTTCCACAGCGCGCTGATGCGGATGAACGGCCCGGTCATCCAGTCCACGATGGCACTGGCGTTCCTCAGCTCACTGGCGCTGGCCGTGCTGGTGCACGGCGCCGCCCGCCGGGTGGCCGCCGCCGCGTCCGCGCTGGTGGCGGTCTCGTTTTTGGTGACCCGCCTCGGCAACGTGCCGATCAACGGCCGGATCAAGGTGTGGGCGGTCTCCGGCGCGCCGCCCGACCACGCGGCGATCCTGCGCCGCTGGGAGCTGTTCAACGACATCCGGACCGTCGCCGCCCTGGTGGCGTTCCTGCTGCTGCTCGCCCTGGTCGCCGCGGTGCGGCAACCGCGGTGAGGCCCGCCCCGCGTCGCCGCCGGGTCCACCGGCAGCGACGTGGGGCGGGGTCGGGTCAGGCCGCGATCCGCTCCACCGGGATCCACAGCTCGGCATCCGCCTGCGTGCCGTCCGCCGAGATCCGGGTACGGGAGATCTCCGGCCCCGGCCGGCTGCGGTACGCGTTGGCCGGGAACCACTGGGTGAACACGTCCCGCCACAGGTGCTGCACCGCCGCCGGGAACTCGCCGGTGGTCTCGAAGACCGCCCACGTCCCGGCCGGCACGGTCACCTGGTCCAGCCCTTCCGGCACGTCCGCGCCGGTCACCACGGCGTACCAGTAGTCCAGCTCGACGCCCTCCTCGCGGTCGTCGCCCAGCTTGTCGCTGGCGTGCACGATCCCCGCCGGCTCCTGGTCGGACAGGGCCTCGATCCGCTCCACCGTCGCCGGGTCGATGCTCCGGACGAACGCCACGATCGCCGGATTCATCCCCTCGTGGACCAGGGGCACCCGGGCCCGCCTCCCCACCATCCTGAACTCCGCCTTCTCCACCACGCGGTACCGCATGCTGCCACTCCCCTCGACGACGAGACGGAAGGAGAGCCGCTGCTGCGAGCGCAGGGCCGCGCCCGTACGCCGGGCCTCACCGGGCCCGACCCCGTGCATCGCCCGGAACGCCCGGGTGAACGCCTCGGTCGAGCCGTACCCGTGCCGGACCGCGATGTCGAGCAGGATCCGTTCGCCGGCCGCCACCTCGGCCGCGGCGATGGTGAGCCGCCGCCGCCGGACGTACTCGGACAGCGGCATCCCGGCCAGCGCGGAGAACATCCGCCGGAAGTGGTACTCCGACGTCAGCGCGATCCGCGCCAGCTCGGTGACGTCGATCCGCTCGTCCAGGTGGCGCTCGACGTACGCCATGGCCTCGTTCAGCCGCTCCAGCACCGGGTCTCCCTCCTGTTGCCGGGATCCACGCTAGGGACGCGACCGGGCGGCGGACCCGACATCCGGTGCCCGCCACGGTCGGGTCAGCGGCGGGGGAAGTAGTGGTCCAGCAGGTCGGTGCGGAACTTGCCGCCCGGATCCCGCTCGGCCAGCAGGTCGAGGAAGTCGGCGTACCGGGGGAAGGTGGCGGCCACCGCCGAGGGGTCGAGGGTGAAGACCTTGCCCCAGTGCGGGCGGGGCGCGAACGGGGCCAGCCGCCGCTCGACCTCGGCCACCACCGGCAGCACCGCCGCCGCGTCGTCGACCCAGGTGAAGTGCACGGCGAGCGTGTCCCGGCCCTGGTTGGGGCTCAGCCACAGCTCGTCGGCGGCGACCGTGCGCAGCTCGCAGACCTGCAGCACCGGGGCGATCCGGTCGCGCACCTCGGCCAGCGCGGCCAGCGCGGCCGGCCCGGCCGCCCGGGGCAGGTGGTACTCGGACTGGAGTTCGTCGCCGCTGCTCGGGGTGAAGCCGAGCCGGAAGTGCGGCAGCCGCTCGTGCCACGGGCCGGGCTCGCCGAGCTGCGCGGTGCAGTTGACCGGGTCCATGCCGGGCACCGGGTGGGCGGCCTCGGTGGCCGGCGTCGTCCCGAGCCAGTCGGCGGGCGGGGGCGGCCGGTCGGCGAGCTGCTTGCGCCACACCATGTCGATCGTCGACGACCGCCAGGAGGTGAACCCGCTGACGCTGTACGCCGAGGCGAACGCCGCGTCGAGGGCGTCGACGGGCAGGTCGCGCTGCACGTACTGCTGGACGGTGAAGGTGGGCGTCACGTCGAGGGTGACCCGGGTGACGACGCCCAGCGCGCCGAGCGAGACGACGTGGCCGGCGAACCGGTCACCGTCGGCCCGGCTCACCGTGACCAGTTCCCCGTCGGCGGTGACCAGTTCCAGGCCGGCCACCGCCGCGGCCAGGTTCCGGTTGCCGTCACCGGAGCCGTGGGTGCCGGTGACCACCGCGCCGGCCACCGAGATGTGCGGCAGCGAGGCCAGGTTGGCCAGGGCCAGCCCCTCGGCGTGCAGCCGGGTCGCCAGGTCGCCGTAGCGCACGGCGGCGGCGACGGTCACCGTGCCGCGCTCCCGGTCGATCTCGACGGTGGGCGGCAGCCCGGCGAGGGAGACCAGGTCGCCGGTGGTGTCGCCGAGCCGGTTGAAGGAGTGGCCGGTGCCGACGGCCCGGATCCGGTCGCCGGCGGCGACGAGCCGGCGCAGCTCGTCCACCGTGGCGGGCCGGTGGAAGGCCCGGGCGGCGTACGCGACGTTGCCGGCCCAGTTGCGGCGCGGGAGGTCGGTCACCATGTCACCCCGGTTCCTCGATGAGGGCGGCGACGAGGGCGTCCAGCGCCTCGTCGACCTGGAGCACACTGTATCCGCGGCCGGCGCGGGCCAGGCCGGTCGCCCGGGCCCGGTCGATCTCGGCGCGGGCCGCCCGGCGCAGGTCCGCGTCGCCGGAGGCGAGCGCGTCGCGTCCCTGCCGGACCAGCGCGTCGACCACGTCGATCCGGTAGCCGCGCAGCGCGACGGTGAAGTCGGGGTCCGCGAACGTGCTCCGGCGTCGCGCCCGGGCGTCGAGGAAACGGTCGCCCGCGTGGCGGGCCAGCGCCGCCGCCAACTCGTCGGGCGACTCCCGGATCCCGGCGAGGTCGAGCAGCTCCACCGCCGGCCGGTCGTCGAACGGGTGGCGGGACCGCGCCGGGCCGAGGCGGGTGCCGGGGGCGGGCACCGCGAGCAGGCGCGGCGCGGCGGGGACGCCGGAGCGGGGCGCCGGCTGGTCGAGCACCACCGCGTCCAGCTCCGGCCAGCCGACGCGGCGGCGCAGGCCGGGCCGCCGGACGGTCAGCCCGTCGGCGTCGACGACGAACCGGAAGGGGCGCAGGGCGCCGGCGAGCACCGTGCCGCCGAGCGCGATGCCGCCCAGGGCCACCAGCGTCCGCAGCAGTCCGTGGCCGATCGTCAGCAGCACGACGCCGGCCAGGACGCAGATCAGCGGCAGCACCAGCCGGCCCGCCCGCCGGTGCAGCTCCACGTCGTACCCCCGTCCGTCTGTCGCATCATCCGACACGCGGTTGTCCGCGGCGTCCACGGGGCACCATGGACCGATGAGCAGCTACCGCGATCCCATCCTGCACGGCGACGTCTACCCCTCCGAGGAGGAGATGGACCCGACCGGCGTCGGCCTGGAGCCGGAGGCCGCGTCGGCGGCGTACCCGGCGACCACGCCGACGCCGGCCCCCACGCCCGAGCCGGAGCCGCCGACGCCGGGGCCCAAGCCGGCCCCGCGCTCCGGCGGCCCGGGCTCGCTGTCGATCGTCACCCACCACCTGGACGGGTCGACGCAGGTGGTCACGGACCTGGACGGCGACGGCATCGCCGACGTGGTCCAGGTCGACCTGGACGGGGACGGCGTCCCGGACATCACCTACCTGGACAGCGACCGGGACGGGCGGCTGGACACCGTGCGGCGCGAGCCCGGAACCACGGCCCCCTCCCGCTGACCGCGCAGGGGCGGGTCAGAGCTGCGGCGCGACCTCGGCGGCGACCAGTTCCAGGTGGTCCAGGTCGGTCAGGTCGAGCAGCTGGAGGTAGATCCGCTCGCTGCCCGCCTGCGCGTACCGGCCGATCTTGTCGACCAGCTCGGCGGGGGTGCCGGCCAGGCCGTTCTCGCGCAGCTCGGCGGGTTCCCGGCCGATCGCCGCGGCCCGGCGGGAGATCTCGGCCTCGTCCCGGCCGCAGCACAGCACCAGGGCGTTGGACCAGCGCATGGTGGCCGGATCGCGGCCGATCTCCGCGCACGCCTCGCGGACCCGGCCGAACTGGGCCACGGTGTCGTCGAGGGAGACGAAGGGGAGGTTGAACTCGTCGGCGTAGCGGGCGGCCAGCCGCGGGGTGCGCTTGGGGCCCATGCCGCCGAGCAGGATCGGCGGGCGGGGCTGCTGCACCGGCTTGGGCAGCGCGGGTGAGTCGGCCACCGGGTAGTACGTGCCGTCGAAGTCGAACGTCGCGCCGGCCGGGGTCTCCCAGAGCCCGGTGATGACCGCGAGCTGCTCCTCCAGCCGGGCGAACCGCTCCCCCAGCGACGGGAACGGGATGCCGTACGCGGTGTGCTCCTCGGCGTACCAACCGGTGCCGATGCCGAGTTCGACCCGGCCGCCGCTCATCTGGTCGACCTGCGCCACGGTGATGGCGAGCGGGCCGGGCAGGCGGAAGGTGGCCGCCGTCATGAGCGTGCCGAGGCGGATCCGGGAGGTGTCCCGGGCCAGCCCGGCCAGGGTGGTCCAGGCGTCGGTCGGGCCCGGCTCCCCGCTCACCGCGCCCATCTTCAGGTAGTGGTCGGAGCGGAAGAAGGCTCCGTACCCGGCGTCCTCGGCGGCGCGGGCCACGGCGAGCAGCTGGTCGTAGCTGGCGCCCTGCTGGGGTTCGGTGAAGATCCGCAGTTCCATGGTCCGAGCATATGGAGTGGACGGCTCCGTCGCTTCCGGACCGTCGAGACCCTGGACCGCGAAAGGTCTTGCACGCTTTTCATATGCCCGCAGGCGACTTTACGCCATGCGGCAGCGGGGAAATCCATGGTTCACAATCAGCCCCGTCACTGTTACCGTCTCGGGAACCCGAAACTTCTTGCGTAACTTGCAGGAAATTCACGCCCGCGTGGCAACGCTCCCACTCCGTCCCCGAGGAGAGCACCATGAGGTTCCCCCGCTCGCGTGCCGCCGTACCGGCGGCCGCACTGGCCGTCGGTCTCGCCGCGGCCACCCTCACCACCGTCGCGGCGGCCGATCCGCAACCGGCCGCCGCCGCCCCCACCGTCCGCGCCAACGGCGACGCCATCGTCCACCTGTTCCAGTGGCGGTGGGACTCCGTCGCCGACGAGTGCGAGTCCACCCTCGGCCCCGGCGGCTGGGGCGGCGTGCAGGTCTCGCCGCCGCAGGAGCACGTGGTGATCGCCAGCGCCGAGGGCGCGACCCACCCCTGGTGGCAGGACTACCAGCCGGTGTCGTACCGGCTGGACAAGACCCGGCGTGGCACGAAGGCCGACTTCGTCGACATGGTCGAACGATGTCGGGACCAGGGCGTCAAGGTCTACGTCGACATGGTGCTCAACCACATGAGCGGCAGCGGCTCACAGGGCAACGGCCCGGGCAGCGCCGGCACCGTCTACTCGAAGTACGGCTACCCCAACCTCTTCGACGACGGCTCCGGCGACAGCTACGGCTACGCCGACTTCGCCTCCTGCTACCGGCGGATCAACAACTGGGGCAGCAAGAGCGAGGTGCAGGACTGCGAGCTGCTCGACCTCGCCGACCTCGACACCGCCAACCCCGAGGTACGCCGCAAGATCGCCAAGTACATGAACGCGGTGATCGACCTCGGGGTGGCCGGCTTCCGGGTGGACGCCGCCAAGCACGTGGCCGAGCCGGAGCTGGCCGACATCTACCAGCGGCTGCACGACGTGCCCGGCTTCGGCGGCCGACCGGACATCTTCCAGGAGGTGTACGGCGACGCCACCACCCCGTACACCTCGTACGCCGGCCTCGGCGCGGTGACCAACTTCGACTACCAGCAGTCGGTCGCCTCGGCGTTCCGCAACGGCGCCATCTCCGGGCTGGCCTCGATGCCGAACTACGGCGGGCTGACCGGCGCGCAGTCGATCACCTTCATCGACAACCACGACACCCAGCGGGCCACCCCGACGCTGACCTACAAGAACGGCGCCCGCTACTACCTCGCCGACGCGTTCATGCTGGCCCACCCGTACGGCCGGCCCCAGCTGATGTCCAGCTACGCGTTCGGCGCGGTCACCGCGCAGGGACCGCCGAGCAGCGCCGACGGCACCACGAACGCGACCGACTGCGCCCGCGCCGAGTGGATCTGCGAGCACCGTGACGAGCAGGTCGCCGGGATGCCCTCGTTCCGCAACGCGGTGGCCGGCACCGGCATCGGCACCGTGGTCACCGACGGCTCCGGCCGGCTCGGCTTCGCCCGGGGCGACAAGGGGTACGCCGCGTTCAACGCCACCGGCAGCGCGTGGAGCCGCACCTTCGGCACCGCCCTGCCGGACGGCACCTACTGCAACGTGGCCCGGGGCACCTTCGACCGGGCCACCGGCGCCTGCACCGGCGGCACGGTGACCGTCTCCGGTGGCGCGTTCACCACCAGCATCCCCGCCGACCGGGCGGTGGCGCTGCACGTCGACGCCCGGGTCGGCGTCGCCTCGCCGTCGCCGACCGCCTCGCCGTCGCCCAGCGGGTCGCCCTCGCCGAACCCGGACGAGACCCCGACCCCCACCCCGACGACGAGCGCGCCGGCCGGCTTGACCCGCATCACCGCCACCGTGCAGACCGATCCGGGCCAGGAGGTGTACGTGGTCGGCTCGCTGCCGCAGCTCGGCGCCTGGAACCCGGCCAACGGGGTGAAGCTCGCCACCACCGCCGCCGGTTACCCCTCGTGGACCGGCTCGGTGAACCTGCCCGCCGACGCGGCGTTCGAGTGGAAACTGGTGAAGGTCGGCAACGGCGGCGTGGTCTGGGAGAACGACCCGAACCGCAGCGGCTCGGGCGGCACCGCGCTCGACGCCACCTGGAACCAGCGGACCACGAGCACCCCGGTCGGCGCGCCGGTGAGCTTCCGGGCCACCGCGCAGACCGTCCTCGGGCAGAACGTCGTCGTGGTCGGCGACATCCCGGCCCTGGGCGGCTGGGACCCGGCGCGCGGGCTGCCGCTGTCGGCGGCGAGCTACCCGACCTGGACGGGGAGCCTGACCCTGCCGGCCGGCACCGCCTTCTCCTACAAGTACGTCAAGCGCGCCGACGACGGCACGGTCGTCTGGGAGTCCGGGGCGAACCGCACGGTCACCGCGACCGGCGCGGTGACACTCACCGACACCTGGCGCTGAACGACGACGGGGGCGGTCCGCACGGGACCGCCCCCGCACTTCCGACCGCACCTGAACAGCGGGGCCCATCGTGATGGTGTCCGTCGACGCCTTCGCCGTCCTGGCCGAGCCGAACCGGCGGCGAATCCTCGACACGCTCCGACGCGCGGAGCACAGCGTCGGCGAACTCGTCGACGCGCTGGGCATGAGCCAGCCGGCCGTCTCCAAGCACCTCAAGGTGCTGCGCGAGGCCGGCTTCGTCACCTGCCGCACGGCGGCACAGCAGCGCATCTACCGCCTCGACGTCCGCCCGTTCCGCGCCGTGGACGGCTGGCTGGAGCCGTACCGGGAACTGTGGACGGGGCACCGTCCCGGCGAGGAGTGAGGCCGACCCGCCGCCGGGTGCCGGGACGGCCGGGCTCAGGGGCTGCGGCGGGGGCGGTGGCCCGCCCGGCGCGGGCGCGTCGGGCGGGCCGGGTCGGGCGGGCGTCGCTCAGACGTACGGCCGGGTCGCGTACGCCGCCCGCAGCGCGGCCAGCCCGCTCGCCTTGGGCGACAGCGTCCCCCAGCCGGAGTTGAAGTAGTTGGTGCGCACGATCCGGGGACCCCGCTCGGCGTTGAGCTGCGCGATCGCCGCAGGCACCGTGGCGATCCAGGCGGCCTGGTCGGGGAACTCGGCGACCCGCACCCCCCACTCGGCGACGATCACCGGACGGGAGAGCGCCACCGGCCCGAGGTCGGCGACCGCCCAGTCCTTCGTCCGGCGGAACCGGCCCAGCGCGGTGTGGCCCGGGTCGATGGCGTAGACGTTCCACTGCAGGAAGTCCAGCCGGGACATCAACGACTCCGGGTGGGTACGCCGGAAGCAGGCCCGGTCGAAGCCGCCCGAGCCGACGGAGAAGGTGGTGCCGGCGGGCAGCGAACGGGCCTTGAACCAGTTGACGATGTAGGTCATCGCCTGCACCGCCCGGGCGTCGGAGTCCGCCCAGTCGTACGCCACCCCGGACTCGGTGGTGCCGAACTCGTGGTCGGTGTCCAGTTCGGAGGCGAGCTGGATGGTCACCGGGAAGCCCATGGTGCGGTACTGCGACAGCGCCCGGGCGAACAGCCCGTCGCAGAGGCCGGCGAGCACCTGGCCGTACCCGTACGCCCTCGGCCAGGTCGTCCCCGGACGCTGCTGGATGGTCATCGCGGGCGCCGGGACGGTGTAGCTGACGCCGTCCACGGTGAAGGTCTGCGGGCCGGTGTTGGCGGCGCCGTAGTGCTTCAGCTCCAGCACCATGTTGATCGCGACGCCGTTGCGCCCGAGGGTGAGCAGCCAGGGCTTGTTCCAGCCGGGGAAGAGGTAGCCGTCGGCGAAGCTGCGGTACTGGGTGAGCGAGCGGAAGTTGCCGCCGGCCATGTCGGCCGTCGGGTCGCCGTTGCCGGAGAGGTAGTAGCCGCCCAGCACCGGCGGGGCGACGGTGTAGTCGGCGGTGGTGGTCGCGGTCCGCCCGCCGGAGTCCCGGACGGTGACGGTGACCCGGGGCATCACGCCACCGCCCGGTAGACGGCCACCGTGCCGGTGTCGGAGATCCTGGTCCAGGTCCGCCCGGAGTCGTCGGAGACGGTGACGGTGAGCGGGTCGATGACGGCGGTGACGCTGACCGGGGCGCTGCTGTTGCCCTGGGCGTCGGTCACCACGATCGTGACGGTGACCGGTCGGGTGTCCGGGTCGCCGTAGGTGACGGTGAGGGTCATCAGATCGCCCGGGGAGTAGGTCGAGGCGTTGAGGCTGGCGCTGACGGTGGGAGCGGCCATCTCCGCCCCCTCCTTCCTTGCTCGTGCGCGGCGGGCAGCCGCCCGCGCGCGCCCGGTCGTCCCCGCGGGGAGTGCCGTCGTGACGGCGTCGACCGGAGGTGGGATGACGTCGGTGTCCGGACGGGCTGACGCCGTCGGCGGTGCCGGGCGGCGTCGGCCGGGCCACGACCGGGGCGCGGACGCGGTCGGACCGGCGGGAACCGGGTCCACCGGGCGGCGTCGGAGCCGGGCTCGGCGGTGCGGCGTCCGACGACGGCCACAGGGCCGCCGTCGGGGCCGGCGGGAGGGGACGTGGCCCGCCGTCGCAGCCTCTCCACCTGCATAAACAATGCTCCGGGAGGGGGTACGGCGTCCTGTCGGCCATCCGTCCGCCGGACTGTCGCCCCGCTGGTTGCGCGGCGGCGAACCGCGGTCGGGAGGGTCAGCCCTCGGCGGGCACGGCGGCGGCGCGGGTCGCGTCGACGACGGCCACCGCCTTCGAGGGCAGTCGCGCCGTCGAGCGGAGGAAGAGGGTGTGCCGGTCGCCGATGCCGTCCTCGGCCGTGATCTCGATGTCGAGGGTGTCGACGACCGCGAGGGCCCGGTACGAGAACCGGCCCAGCCGGAAGCCGTCGGTGGCCCGCTGCTGCGGTACGACCGGGGCCCGACCCAGCCAGAACAGCTCGACGTCCGCCGGGCCCAGCCCGTGGGCGCGCAGCTCGTCCTCCAGGTCGGGCAGCCACCGGAACCGTCGCGTGCCGTCCGCGCCGTGGAACGACACGCTCCAGGTGACGGCGAGGATCTGCGCGTGCCCGGGCCCGCCGTTGTGGAAGTACAGCGACCAGGCGTACCCGGCGGTGTCCTCCTCCACCCAGGAGTACCCGAAGTGCGGCCGCATCGTCCGGGCGAACTGGGCCCGGGCCAGCATCAGCCCACCGAAGACCGCGAGCAGGTTCGCCGTGGTGGGCAGGTCGACCACGGAGAGCCGCCACGGCAGGTCCCGGGCGTCGACGGTCGCGTTGGCGCGGACCGCCTCCCAGAGGAAGTTCACCGCCAGCAGCACCATGACGGCGGCGGGCAGGGTGACGAACAGTCGGGACCGGTGGACGGTGTGCCAGTGACGGTCGACCGCGCCCGCGCCGGCCCGCCGGTGCACGGCCGCCTCGGTGTCGTCACGTCTGCTCACAGCGACTCCCTGTGCCGGGGTGCCCGGCAGCGTACCGACGCGCCGCAACCGCCCCGGCCCCGTCGGTGCGGACGCCGGCCGGCCGCCGGGTCAGCCGGCGCGGCGCCGGCGGGCCAGGTCGGCGAGGACGCTGACCAGGGTGGTCCCGGTGGCCGTCCCGATCAGGACGAGCGCCGCCCCGACCACCCAGAGACCGCTGCTGTCGGTGGCCGCGGCGTGTCCCGCCCAGGCGCTGGTGAACGCCACCGTCATCACCGGGGCCACCAGCCACGGGCGGAGCCGCCGGCCGGCGACGGCGGCGACCACGGCCAGGGTGAGCACGCAGCCGGCCACCTGCCACCACGAGTACGGGCCGCTTGTCGCGCCGGTCTCCGGGTCGGTCGTGTAGCCGGTGTCCCAGCTCAGCCAGGCCGCCCAGGTCGCGACAGTCACGGCCGCGAGGATCAGGCCACCGAGGAGGGTACGGGTACGCGGGGTGTCGGTCACGCCCCGATCCTTCCCGCTGCGGCCGCCGGACGGTTGAGCACCCGTACTCACGATCGGACCGAGGTGGGGCGTCCACCACGCCGACCGGCTCTGCTCGCACCTGTCCCGCGTCGCGCCCGGCCCGGCGGCGGTTCAGCTCCGGGCGGCCGCCGGCGTCGCCATCAGCTCGACCTCGGCGGTCCGCGACCGCTCGATCCGCCGGGCCAGGTCCCGCACCCGCTCGCTGACGCCGGCGCGCACCTGCGCCCGGGCCAGGTCGGCCGCCGTGCGCTGGTGCGCGCCGAGCACCTCGCGCAGCACCCGGTCCACCTGGCCGGCCGGGGCCGCGCGGAGCCGGGCCAGTCCGCGCGGGGCGTCGCTGTGCCCGGAGTGGTCGTGCGCGGCGGCGGCGGCCAGCGCCGAGGGGCCGGCCTCGGAGAGCCAGCGCCGCATGGTGGCCAACTCGTCGGCCTCGGTCACCTCGATCGCGGCGACCAGGGTCCGCAGCTCGGCGTCCGCGACCCGGGCCCGACCGAGCCGGACGATCTCCAGCGTCTCCGTCGTGTGCGCCACCATCATGCTGAGGAACAGCACGTCGATGCCGCTGCTCGGGACGTCCCCGCCCGGCGCGGCGGCCGGGGCGGTCGCGGCCGGAGCGGAGCCCGGGGCGGTCGCGGGCGCGGGCCCGCCCGCGCAGCCGGCGGTGGCGAGCAGGGCCACGGTCAGGGTGGTGGCGATCAGCCGGGGCATGCCAGTTCCTCCGTCGCGGGTGCCGGGATCGGGTCCGGGTGCGGCACACCGCCGAGCGTGGGCCGCACCCGGAGGGTCAGACCTGGGTCCAGAGCGCCGGCACGTTCGGCGGCTCCCAGCCGGCGATGGCGGTGTGCGCCTGCCGGCAGCGGTACGTCAGGCCGCTGTAGGTGACCTGGTCGCCGACCTGGTAGGAACGGCCCGCGGTCCAGGTGCCGCCCGGTGCCGGCGTGCCGGTCGGGCTCGCCGTCGGGCTCGCCGTCGGGGTGGGTGACGGGCTGGTCGGGGTCGGCGTGGGCGTCGAGCCACCGCCGCCGATCTGGAGGTCCACGCAGGAGTAGAAGGCGTTGGCGGTGTCGGCGATGTTCCAGATGGCGAGGAGCTTCTGCCGGCCGGAGAAGCCGCCCAGGTTGACGGTGTGCGAGACGGTCGCGCCGGGCTGCTGCCCGCCGCCGTTGACGACCGCGACCCGGGTGCCGCCGATCCAGTACTCCCAGTTGCTGGTGGCGTGGCGGGCGGTGTTGACCCAGGTGAAGGTGACCGAACTACCGACGGAGGTGGCCGGCCAACCCCGGCTGTCGTCGTTGAGCACGGCGAACTGGGGGATGCCGGCGTGGCAGCTGCGCAGGCCCTTGGGGCCTTCGACGCTCTGCGGCTCGTACTTGATCTGGCCGCAGTCGGGCACCCGGTTCTGCGCGCAGAGCGCCTGCCGGCTGGGCGGTGACGAGACGTAGCCGTGCGCCTGGGCGGGCGCGGCGACGGCCAGGGTGGACGCGACGACACCGGTCGTCACGAGCGGGATGGTGATCCTTCGACGCATGGTGGCAGCTCCTCGGGGGACGACTGGCTGCGGGAGATGCCCACCAAGTTAAATTAAACCTTGTTAACAGTAAAGACCCCTGTCGATAAAGTCGTCACCACCCGGCGCGAACGCTGCGGGGCACGTCGGGTCGACCCGACGTGCCCCGCAGCGCTGCCCGACGAGGTCAGGTCGACGTCTGGTAGTAGCAGGCGTTCCTGGCCCAGCGGATCGGACCGACCCGGGTGCCCCAGGAACTCCAGCCGTCGGCGGTGGCCGTGTGCCAGTACCGCGCCAGGTAGCTGCCCGTCGCCGTGCGCAGTTCGGTGTGGTCCAGGCCGTCGTCGTACTGGATCTTGTGCTGGGCGCTCATCGCGACACCGGAGGCGGCGTCCACGTCCCCGTCGTCGAAGGACGAGACGACCGTCCAGTCGGTCCCCATCGCCGACTGCGGACGGCTCGCCAGGCCGCTGAGGAAGCTGCTGCCGGCCTGCATCTCCTTGCACTGCAACCAGAGGGTGAGACTGCACCAGCCGGCGAACGTCGCGCCGGCGTGCGGGGTGCCCAGCGTCACCACGTCCTCGACGTAGACGTAGGGCGGGTAGCCCGTGGTCCCCTTGGCCACCTCGGTGA
The DNA here is from genome assembly GCF_900090295.1 of Micromonospora coxensis. Lineage (NCBI taxonomy): Bacteria > Bacillati > Actinomycetota > Actinomycetes > Micromonosporales > Micromonosporaceae > Micromonospora > Micromonospora coxensis. The sequence goes on from NZ_LT607753.1 coordinate 2,034,250, forward strand.
GAGCCGAGCGGATCACCAGCCCGCCCATGGAGTGACCGACCACGTCGACCTTGACGCCCTTGGTCGAGTAACGGTGGTAGATCTCGTTGGCCAGGGCCCGGCCGACCGTCTTGATCGACGTCGAGGTGGTGTCGCCGTTGTACATGATGTCGCAGTTGGTGTTGCCCGAGTAGTAGCCGAACGTCGTCAGGTCACCCGTCCAGCCGGTGTCCGTGAACACCGGCGTCACGGCCGACCAGTACGCGTCGCAGTCCGCGTTGCCGTCGGGGCTCCAGCCATGGATGAAGATGACCGGGTTCGCCACGCCGTTGGCCCGCGCCGGGGCGGCGAGCGCGGGCGTCTGCGCCACGAGCGTGAGCCCTCCGGTGAGCAGCAGAGTGGCGAGCAGCGCCAACGTTCGTCGCATCTGTCCGTCCTTGTTCACGTGAGCCGGGAGCCGCGCACCTGGCGGGCCTGCCGTGAGCGGCGCTCGGCATTGTTCCTCACCACGGACTCGTCGGTCCATACGCGAGATCCCGCACGTCAGGGCCGCGATCGGGCCGGCACGGACCATCGCCGGTCCCGGGGGCGGGACCCGTGGCCGGTCCGACGACCTGCGCCCGTGTCCTAACCTGGCGACCGTGCGAAGCAGCAGGAGATCAGGCGATCTGATCGCGGAGGCCCAGGCCGACGCCGAACGGGAGCGCGTCGAGCAGGAGCGGGTGGACGCGACCCCGGAGCGGGACGGGGACGGCACCGTCCCCCGGTCGACGACGGACGCGGCGAGACCGGGCCGGCACGCCGGCCACTGGCTCGTCGGCCTGTTTCCGCTGGCATTCCTCGGTCACCTCGTGGTGCAGGTGGTCTTCGGTGCCGAGGGGCGGGCCTGGTTCCAGGAGCGGGCCTGTGCGACCAGCGGCTGCACCGGCCCGGCCATGACGGTGGTGGGCTGGCTGCTGATCGCGCTGCCGTTCCTCCTGGTGGTGCCGTACATCGCCTACTGGTCCCGGCTGAACCCACCGGCCCGGGCCGCCGGCCTCGTGGTCGTCGTCCCCCTCGCCGTGGCCGGGCTGCTCTTCGTGCCCGGGCGAGGCAGTTCCCTCGACGAACTGGTCGACGGCCCCGGCTCGGACGCCCTGGCCACCGGCATCACCTGGGCCGGCGTCGGCATCGCCGTCGGTGTGCTCGCCCTGCTCGTGGTCAGCGTGATCGCGGCGCGGCGGAGAGCGGTGCTGCCGAAGCTCTGGTCGACGCTCACCACCATCGGCGCCTGCGTGGCGATGCTCGGGGTGGCGCTCGGCCGGGTCGCTCCGGTCCCGGTGACGGCCGCGCAGGCGCTTCCCGAGCGGACCTTCACCGCCGCCGGGGACACCCTGACCCGGACGGCGGCCCGGGACCAGCCGGGCTGTGCCGGAGTGCTCCCCGACGAAGGGCTCCTCGACGGCTGCCTGCGTACCGTGGAGGGAACCTGGACCACCGACGACAGCGACGCCGTGGTGCACCTCGCGGCGGTCTTCTTCCCGAGCGAGTCGATGGCACGGGACCGCCGGGCCGGCCTGCCCGACGACGTCGCGCAGACCGGAGTGACCGGCGACGTCCTCACGGTCGAGTCGGTGTCGGGGAGCTGGGTGCTGTTCAGCAGCGTCGGGCACGCCGACGGGCGGACGATCGCCGAGGCCGACCGGGGCTGGCTGCTCTGGTCGTCCGGCCAGGTCGCCTACCGGTTCATCGGTCACCAGGTCGGGTTCCTGGTCGCGCCCTCGCCGAAGAACGGCATCGGCCCGCGCACCCCGTGACCTTCCGCAGTCGACGGTGGACGAGTCGCGCCACCGGTACTCCTCAGCCGGCCCGGCGCACGTGGTCTGATCCGGCGCTGGTCGCGCCCTCCGACACGGTCAGGTGGGGGATACCGCACCCGGCCGGGTGCCGATAGTGTCCACGGGTCGCACAATCCGTTCATCCGGAGGGCTCCGTCATGAGGATCGGACTTCCGTGGCTGCCCCGAACGGTCGCCACCGTGCTGCTCCTTCTCGGAGGGGTCGCCGTGCCCGCCGCGTCCGCCTCGGCGGCGCCGGCGGGGGCGGACCTCACCGCTGAGCTGGCCGGCGGGACGATTCCGCTGGGAGTCACGAAGAAGACGCTCCACCTGAAGATCAGCAACCGGGGCGACGCGACCCCGACCCGGGTCGTCGTCCGGGTCGACGCGTCGGACCTGGACCGGTTCGACTTCAGGATCTCGCTCTGGCCGACCGGCGGGCCGCGTGACTGCGACGGCGATTTCTCCGGCTGGTACTGCCAACTGCTGCCGGACCAGCTTCCGGGGCCGGGCGAGACGGTGGAGCTGCCCATCCTCGCCACCGTCCAGGCCGAAGAGCCCCTCGCGGGCCGGATCAAGGTGACGGTCGAGGTCAGACCGGAAGACACGAATCCGGCCGACAACATGAAGTGGTTCCCGATCGAGGTGGTGGACAACCCCGAAGCCGACCTCTCGGTGGTCGCGCCGGACGTGACGCAGTCGGTGCGGGTCGCGCCCGACGGCAGCCTGAAGTCCACCGGCACGTTGAATCCGGGCGAGACGGGCGCGGTGCGCTACACGATCGCCAACCAGGGGCGGAAGCCGGTCGGTGGCGTCAAGGTCGAGCTGCGCGCGCCCACGGGCGCGACGTTCACCAGGCCGCCGGGCGAATGTGTCCTCGGTGACGCCGGGCGTACGGCGGTCTGCACCTACGACCGGCTGGCCCTCGTTCCCGTCGACCAGGACACCAACCCCAAGGACAAGGTCCACTCCGCCGTCGAGCTGTACCACCTGGTGACGGTGCCGGCCGCCACCAAGGCGCCGGTCACGTTGCGGGACGGATCCGTCCGGGTCGAGGGCCTGAGCGAGGCGCGGTCGGAGCGTTCCGCCCCGGCGCGGAGCGAGCTTCCCGCGAACGCCGTCGCCGTACCGGCGGCCGACGTGGACGACAGCGACAACCAGGACGGGTTCGCGATCGTGGTGGCCGCGAAGAGCAGCGGCGGAGGTAGTGGCGGCAACCCCGGTGGCGGTGGTGGCGGCCTGCCGATCACCGGGTCCCCGACCGGGCTGATCGCCGGGGCCGGCCTCGCCATGCTGGTGGGTGGCGGCGTGCTGCTGCTCTTGACCCGACGGCGCCGGGCCGTCCGATGACCCTCGACGGATGACCGGTGCCGGCGGCGCGCCACCGGCCTCAGGGCCCCGGCCTCCGGGCCGACGGCCCGTTACGGATGACCGTGGTGTGCTGCCCGCGAATCCTCTCCCGCTTCGCCGCCGAGGTGCTTGCTTGCGGGTTGGGGGCGACGGGTGGAGCCGTCGTGGGGTCCGGTCAGTACGACGTGACCGCTGTATCCGGGACCGAGGACGATGGTCGCCCGGCTGGTGGGTGGGGCGCTGAAGGCACTGCTCTCCACCGCTGGTATCGCAGGAGTGAAGTCCGGCCCGCCGAGGTCTCCGGCGTCCGCCGCGTCACCGTCACCCATGACCACTCCTCCGTCATCGACTCTGCGTACGCCCAGGGGCCCGGGGAACCCGCCGATGCGATCCGACCCCTGGCATGCAGGATATGTTGCCTTCCACTATATTGGGTGAGTGAGTTATCGAGTGATGACAGAACCGGCCTTCTTCATCCTCACCGCGTTGCTCGACGCTCCGCGCCACGGCTACGGGATCGTCGCGGAGGTGGCGGAACTGTCGCGCGGCCGGGTGCAGCTGAAGATCGGCTCCCTGTATGGGGCATTGGACCGACTCGTCGGTGACGGCTTGGTCGAGCTGGACCGCGAGGAGGCATGGCAAGGACGGTTACGCCGGTATTACCGGGTGACCGAGCAAGGCCGCGACGCCCTCGACGCGGAGGCTCAACGGCTGGCCGCCAATGCGCGCCTCGCCTCGATCCGGTTACGCGACCGGCGGAACCCGATCCCAGGGACGCCGTCGTGAGTCGGCTGGAGGAGCGCTATCGCTTCCTCTTGCGAGTGCTGCCCGCCGCCTACCGACAGGATTGGGAAGACGACATGGTCGCCGCCTTCCTGGACAGCATGGAAACCGACGACCCCGAGACCACCGCGTACGTCGCAGACTACGGCCGGCCGAGCCTGTCGGAGGTCGCCAGCATCGTGTCTCTCGCGGTTCGGCTGCGTCTCGGCGGGGCTGACGCGCCACCCCGCTCATACGCCTGGGGACAAGCCGTGCGACTGGCGACCCTGATGGCGATGCTGACCCACGCCGTCATGGTCACCGCCAGTATCGCCGTCACACTGTGGCTCTCCGGGAAGATCGCCTGGTTGCCGACTCCCGCACCGGAATTGGCGCTCACTCCATCGTCGACCATCTGGCGCACCACGTGGGACCTCGCCGGCTACGCCTGGTTGCCGGCCTACATCGCGCTCGTCCTCGGACACCGACGCGTGGCCCAGGCAGTCGCCCTGCTCGCCGTGGTGCCTCCCGCCATCACCACCGCCGTGGAACAAGCCGCCGGTGACGTACCGCTGTCCGTGTCGCCCTGGGCCATGCGGCTCATCGACGTCTTCCTGCTACTCGCCATGGCGGCCTTCCACCACGGCGCCCCACCTGTGCAGCGCCGGCCCTGGCTCGTCGCGCTGCCGATCGGCATCCTCCTCGTCCCCGTGCCGCTGTTCACCATCCAGGCAATCGAACCGGCGCTGAGGCTGCTGGACTGGCCGGGCCTGTTGTGCGCGGCGGTCACTGCCGCCATGGTGATCCACCTGACCGTTCGGGTATCCCGTGGCCCATCCCGCACACTGCCATGGTCACTGGCGTTCACCCTGCTCGCGGTAACCACGCTCGCCCTGCGAGCCGCAACCCTGCCGGACTACCACGACCAGGCACAGCGCAGGACACTCGCCACGATCGCATCGGTGGAGGTCATCGCCGTTCTTGCGGTAGGCGTACCGCTCGCGGTGCTAGCCGTTCGAACGCTGCGCCGACTGCCACCCGTCCTCGCCACCGCCCCGAGACCCACCACACCGCAGTAGGGACTCGCCGACCTCGGCGCCACCGGTCCGAGACGCAACCCCCCTCGGACCACTCGGCGTCCCGCACGACCACGGCCACTCCACCGCACCACACACGTTTTCCCAGCTCACACGCTGCTGGTGGGGCGGGCGGGACTCGAACCCGCGACCGAGGGATTATGAGTCCCCTGCTCTAACCGGCTGAGCTACCGCCCCGATACCGCGCCGGATCGTAACCCGCGCGACGGATCACCGGCCACCACCGAAACGGCACGAACGATCACCCGCGCCAGCACGATGGGCTACGCGAGGATAACAGTCAGCAGCCGACCGGGATGCCCCGCGATCACCCCGGCGCGCGCAACTGGGCGAGGACCGCGCCAGCCGTACGCCAGCCGCTGGCCAGCGCGCCCTGGATCGACGGGCTGTCCCGGTGGTCGCCGGCCACGTAGAGACCGTCGCCGAGGGCCACCGGCTTGCGCAGCCGTCCCTGCGGCGGCGGCGCGGCGGGCAGCGCGTCGGGGACCGCGACGGTGGTGAGGTGCTCCCAGTCCGCAGTGGAGCGGCCGTAGAGCCGGTCGAGTTCACGGCGGATCACCGGCTCGGGCGGGGCGGACGGGCCGACCACCGAGGTGGCGATCAGGTGCCGCCCGGCGGGCGCGTAGCCGGGCGCGGCGTTGCTGACCACCACGGTGTTGGCGACCAGTTCCCGGCGGTCGCCGTCGAGCAGCAGGATCGGCTCGTCCAGCGGCGCCTCGGGCGCGGCGTGGTAGTAGGTGGTGTAGCTGTGCATGCGTACCCGGGCCAGGGTGGGCAGCAGGGTGCCCGCCGCCGGCGGGTCGACGGCGACCACGACGGCGCGACAGGCGATGTCGCCGGCCGGGGTGCGGACCCGGCCGGGCGCGACCTCGGCGACCGGGGTGTCCAGGGTGACCAGGTCGGCCGGCAGCGGGGCGGCGACGGCGGCGGGCAGCGCGCCCATGCCGCGCGCCGGCAGGCCGATGCGGCCGCGGGCGAAGGAGCGCAGGATCATCGCCAGCACGTGACTGGAGGTCTCCAGTTCCCGGTCGATGAGGACGCCGGAGAGGAACGGCCGCAGCAGTTCCTCGATGATGGCGGCGGAGAGCCCGGCCCGGCGCAGCGCGGCCTCGCTGGTGGTCTCCGGGGCGTCGAGCAGCCGGCTCTTCGGCAGGGTGGCGCAGCCGGCGGCGAGGGTGGCGAAGCGCAGCCGGTCGAGCAGCGAGCCGACGCCGGCCAGCGCGGTGCCGGGCGCGCCGCCGGGTTCGCGCAGCGGGTTGACCAGCCGGACGAGTCGCTCGCCGCGCCGCAGCAGCACCCCGGAGGTGAACCAGCCCAGGTCGAGGGTGTCCAGGTCGAGCAGGGTGCCCAGCCGGGGGTAGGCGGTGTTGAGCACCTGGAAACCGCGGTCGAGCAGATAGCCGTCGACGGCGTCGGTGGCGACCCGGCCGCCGAGCCGGTCGCCCGCCTCCAGCAGCCGCCAGGGCACGCCGGCGCGGTGCAGCCGGCGGGCGGCGGCGAGGCCGGCGAGGCCGCCGCCGACGATGACGACGTCCGTCTCAGCGCGCATCGCCGGCCTCCGTCGGGGTCCGGGCCGCGCGGGACAGCCGGCTGGGCCACCAGACCTTCGGCCCGATGTCGTACGCCAGCGCGGGCACCAGCAACGAGCGGACCACGATGGTGTCCAGCAGTACGCCGACCGCCACCGCCACCCCCAGTTCCACCAGCACCACCAGCGGCAGTACGGCGAGCGCGGAGAAGGTCGCGGCGAGCACGATCCCGGCGGAGGTGATCACGCCGCCGGTGACGGCGAGGCCGGCCAGCACTCCGGGCCGGGTGCCCCGCCTGACCGACTCCTCCCGGACCCGGCTCATCAGGAAGATGTTGTAGTCGATGCCGAGGGCGACCAGGAAGACGAAGGCGAAGAGCGGGAAGGACGCGTCGACCCCGGGGAAGCCGAAGAGGTACCGGAAGATCAGCGCGCAGAGCCCCAGGGTGGCCAGGAACGACAGCACCACGGTCGCGATCAGCAGCACCGGGGCGACCAGGGCGCGCAGCAGCAGGGCCAGGATGACGGCGATCACCACCAGCACCACCGGGATGATCACGTTGCGGTCCCGGGTGGACGCGTCGGAGGTGTCCACGTTGATCGCGGTGAACCCGCCGACGACCGAGTCGGAGCCGGGTACCCGGTGCACCGCCTCGCGCAGGTCCCGGATGGTCCGCTCCGCGCCGTCGCTGTCCGGCGGGTCGGCCAGGGTCGCCTCCAGCTGCACCCGGCCGTCGACGACCTTCGGCGGCGTGTCCGGGGCGGGCGGGCCGGTCCGGTCGCCCTGGCCGACCGGGCGGACGGCGGCGACCCCGGGGACGCCCTGCGCCACCCGGGCCACCTCCTGCGCGGTCTCCTGCCGGGTGAAGATCGTCGCCGGGCTGCCGGTGCCGGCCGGGTAGTGCCGGGCGATCACCTCCTGCCCGGCCACGGAGTCGGTGCGCTCGGTGAACAGGTCGGACTGGCCGAGGGTGGTGGCGCCGAGCTGGGTGACGCCGACGGTGAGCAGGGCCAGCGCCACCGTGGTGACGATCCAGACCGGCCGCGCGCGGCGGGCGACGAATCGCGCGATCCGGCTCCAGATGCCGTGCTCGGTGTGCGGGTCGGCCCGGTCGGCCTCGGGCCGGCGCGGCCAGAACGCCCACCGGCCGCCGAGCACCAGTAGCGCCGGCAGGAAGGTGAGCATGACCAGCAGGGTGGCGGCGATGCCGATGGCGGCGACCGGGCCGAGCGCCCGGTTGGAGTTCAGGCTGGACAGCAGCAGGCAGAGCAGGCTGACGATGACGGTGGCCCCGGAGGCGACGATGGCCGGGGCGGCGCCCTTCCAGGCGGTCCGCATCGCGTCCCAGGGGCGCTCGTGCCGGTGCAGCTCCTCCCGGTACCGGGCGATCAGCAGCAGCGCGTAGTCGGTGCCCGCGCCGAAGACCAGCACGGTGAGGATCCCCTGCGCCTGCCCGTTCAGCTTGATCACGTCGTCGCGCGCCAGCAGGTAGACGAAGACCGACGCCAGCGCGTACGACGTGCCCGCGGCCAGCAGCGGGAAGATCCAGAGCACCGGGCTGCGGTAGACGACGAGCAGGATGACCAGCACCACGACGAGGGTGACCAGCAGCAGCGGCCCGTCGATCGCGGTGAACACCTCGATCAGGTCGGCGAGCAGCCCGGCCGGGCCGGCGACGTCGACGGTGAGCCCGTCCCGGTCGTCGCCGGCGATGGCCCGTAACTCGTCGACGACCCGGCTGATCTCCTCGCCCTCGGAGTCGTCGATCGGGACGACCACCTGCAACGCCTGGCCGTCCTGGCTGGGGATCGGTGGCGGCAGCGGCCCGACCACGCCGGGGACCTGGGCGAAGCGGGCCGCGTCGGCGGTGGCGCGCTGCGTGTCGGCCTCGGTGATGCCGGCCGGTCGCTCGTAGACCACCAGGGCGGGCGTGGTCGGTTCGTCGACGAAGCCGGCGGCGAGTTCCTGGGCGCGGGTGGCCTCGGCGTCGGTGGGCAGGAACGAGGCGTTGTCGTTGGTGGCGACCTCGCCCAGCTTGCCCGAGTACGGCCCCGCGATCCCGCCGACGACCAGCCAGCCGAGCACGACCGCCACCGCGATCAGCGTGGCCGTCCAGCGGCCCCGTCCTCCGGCCATTTCCACCCGTCCCTCGAATCGACGCATCAATCGACGCAGCGGGAGTCTAAGTCGACATCGACCATCCTGCCGCCCGAGCCCACCGGCCGGGGCGGAAACCACCGCACCGCCGCCACCCCGGACCGCCTCCGTTTGCGGCGTGTCGCGACGTCACGAGTTCCCGGACACCGCGACACGCCGCAAACGGGGTGGGCCGGCGGGCTGGAGGCGGGGGTGGACGACAGAAACGCCCGTCGGCGTGGGCCGACGGGCGTGGCGTGGAGCTGAGCTCCCCCGTTTGGACTCGAACCAAAAACCTGCCGGTTAACAGCCGGCTGCTCTGCCAATTGAGCTACGGGGGACCGCTTGTCACCTCACTCGCGGATCTCTCCGGCGCTCGGCGACGGCACAAGAGTACAGGACTCCCCGGGGGTTCGGTCCAGGGGGTTACCCCATGACGTTCCACCGCCGCACCGATCGGCGGGCCGTCACCGCCGCACCGCCGACGTGCGGAATAATACGGACAAATAGTCATCCCGGCACCACCAGGTATGAGCGCGGAGCAGGATGGGTAGTTAGCTGCCGACAGAGGACGCAGGCGCGAACAGGTCGGACCGGTCCGGGAGATCCCGGACGGGAACGGCGGAGCGTCAGGTACGGAAGGAGCCGCCATGCGCGGAAAGATCATGTTTCTTGGCGGGCTGGCTGCGGGCTTCGTCCTGGGCGCCCGTGCCGGCCGGGAGAAGTACGAGGAGCTGGTCGTTCGGGGCCGCAAGGTGCTCGACCACCCGACCGTCCAGGAGGCGGCGGGTGTCGCGCAGGCCCAGGCGACCCGGCTCTACTCCGAGGGCAAGGACAAGCTCGGCCAGTCCAAGCTGGGCGAGAAGCTGGGCGGCAACGGCAGCAAGCCGGGTCTGACCGCGGCGGACGACGCGTTCGCGGGCACCCCGGCCACCGTCGGGGCCAAGACCAGCAGCACCGGCTCGACCAGCTCCACCAGCTCGTCGGCCAGCACCCCGAAGCCCAAGGCGCCCGGTTCGGGCACCAACGGCAGCACCATCTGATCGTCCGTACGCCGCTCGGGCCGGTCGCCGTCTGGCGACCGGCCCGACGCGTGTCTCAGGCGTCCCGCCGCACCAGCCGGACGACCGCCGCCCCGAGCAGCACCAGCAGCCAGCCGACGAAGACCGCCAGGCCGGCCCCCGGCGAGAGCAGCTGCGGGTCGGACGAGATCGACATGAACGCCTGCCCGGCGTTCGACGGCAGGTACGGAGAGATCGTCTCCGACCAGCTCTCCGGCAGCAGCGAGACCACTCCGGGCAGCACCAGCAGCAACGCCACCAGGCTGGTCAGCGCGCCGGCGGTGGTGCGCAGCAACGCGCCCAGCGCCATGCCGAGCACGCCGACCCCGGCCAGGTGGAACGCCGTACCGAGCACGGCGCGCAGCACACCCTCGTCGCCGAGGGAGATGCCCTCGTCACCCAGGACGGCCTGCCCGCCGAGGAAGGTCAGCAGCACGGTCGGCACCAGCGCGACGAGGCAGACCCCGGCGAGGACCGCCACCTTCGCGCCCAGCACCGGCCAGCGCCTCGGCACGGCGGCGAGCGAGGAGCGGATCGTCCCGGTGGTGTACTCCCCCGCCATCAGCAGCACTCCGAGGGTGCCGACGAGCAACTGGGCCAGGTTCACCCCGCCGAGGCTGGCGCCGAGCGGATCCAGCGAGGACGGTCCGCCCGGCGGGGCCGGCGTGCCGGGCTCGATCGTCGCGTCCGACAGGAAGGCGGAGAACCCCAGGCCGAGCGCGGTGAAGACGACCACCGTGGCGGCCAGCAGGAGCAGGGACGACCGCAGCGTCCGGAACTTGATCCACTCGGAGTGGACCACCCGCCACCAGGTGACCCGGGCGTCGGTGGGGACGGGAACGCGGGTGGGGGTGGCGGTGGTCATCGGGTGCTCCTTCCGGTGGCGACCGGCCGGGCGGCCTCGCCGTGGTACTCGACGGCGTCGCGGGTCATGGTCATGAACGCCTCCTCCAGGGAGGCCTCGGTGGCGGTCAGCTCGTGCAGGGTGAGGCCCGCCGCGGCGGCCCGGTCGCCGATCTGATCGCGGCTGAGCCCGGTCACCTCCAGCAGCCCGGGCTCGCCGGCGGTCACCGTCACGTCCGGCCCGAGGAGCAGGTCGCGCAGGGTGGCCGCCTGCGGGGAACGGACCCGTACGGTGGTCCGCGACGCCTGCCGGGTGAACTCGGCGAGGGAGACGTCGGCGATCAGCCGCCCCCGGCCGACCACGATCAGGTGCTCGGCGGTCTGCGCCATCTCGCTCATCAGGTGCGAGGAGACGAAGACCGTCCGCCCCTCGACGGCCAGGCCCTTGAGCAGCGCCCGGATCCACCGGATGCCGTCCGGGTCGAGGCCGTTGACCGGCTCGTCGAGCATCACCACCTGCGGGTCGCCGAGCAGCGCGGCGGCGATGCCGAGCCGCTGCCCCATGCCGAGGGAGAAGCCGCCGGCCCGTTTGCCGGCCACCTCGCGCAGGCCGACCAGGTCGATCACCTCGTCGACCCGCCGGCGGCCGATGCCGTTGGTGGCGGCCAGGGCGAGCAGGTGGTTGCGGGCCGACCGGCCGGGGTGCACCGCCTTCGCCTCCAGCAGCGCGCCGATCTCCCGCAACGGCGCGGGGTGTTCGGCGTACCGGCGGCCGTTGACAGTCACCGTGCCGGTGGTCGGGGCGTCCAGGCCGAGGATCATCCGCATCGTGGTGGACTTGCCGGCGCCGTTGGGGCCCAGGAAACCCGTGACGATCCCGGGCTCCACCCGGAAGGACAGCGAGTCCACGGCCGTCTTGTCGCCGTAGCGCTTGCTCAGGTCGGTCGCTTCGATCATGCGACCAACGGTCGCCCGCGTACCCGGGTCGTGGCGTCGGCCGGGCGCAGACAATCGCGCGTACCGCGACCGCGGTATCCGGGCCGGGCGGCTACCGCGCCGGCAGGTGTGCTCAGCGGGCCGGCGGCGGCGTGACCCGGACCAGCCCGCTCTGGTACGCGATGACGACGAGCTGGGCCCGGTCCCGGGCACCCAGCTTCATCATCGCCCGGTTGACGTGGGTCTTGGCGGTCAGCGGGGAGACCACCAGCCGCTCGGCGATCTGCTCGTTGGACAGTCCCGCCGCCACCAGCGTGACCACCTCCCGCTCCCGTTCGGTGAGCACCCGCAGCCGCTCGGGGCCGGCCTGCGGCTCCGGCTCCGGCTGGGCCAGGAACCGGGCGATCAGCCCACGGGTGGCCTTCGGGGACAACAGGGCGTCCCCGGCCGCGACGGTACGGATGGCGTCGAGCAGCTCGGCCGGCTCCACCCCCTTGCCGAGGAAGCCGCTGGCTCCGGCGCGCAGCGCCTGGAAGACGTACTCGTCGACCTCGAAGGTGGTCAGGATGAGCACCCGTACCCCGGCCAGGTCCTCGTCGGCGGTGATCGCGGCGGTGGCGGCCAACCCGTCCATCTCGGGCATCCGCACGTCCATCAGCACCACGTCGGCGCGGGTGGCGCGGGCCAGCTCGACGGCCTCCCGCCCGGTGGCCGCCTCCCCGACGACCACCAGGTCGGCGGCGGAGTCGATGAGCACCCGGAACCCGGCCCGCAGCAGTTTCTGGTCGTCGGCGAGCAGCACCCGGATCGTCACTCGGCCTCCTCCTCCGGGGCGGGCAGCTCGGCGCGGACCAGCCAGCCCCCGCCGGGGCGCGGGCCGGCGGCGAAGGTGCCGCCGACCGTCTCGGCGCGCTCGCGCATCCCGAGCAGGCCGAGGCCGGTGCCGGGTCGCACGTCGGCGGTCGTGGCGGTGCCGAGCGCGCTGCCGGATCCGGTGTCGCCGCCGGGCACGGCGCCGCCGTCCGCTCCGGCCGGCTGCGGGGTGCCGTCGTCGCGTACCTCGATGGTGACGCCGTCGGGGTCGTAGCGCAGGCGGACCGCGACGGCCGCGCCCGGCGCGTGCCGGTGCGCGTTGGTCAGCGACTCCTGGATGATCCGGTACGCCGCGACGTCCACCGCCGTGGGCAGCGGCCGGGGTTGGCCGGCCACGGTCCACCGCACCGGCTGCCCGGAGCTGAACCCCTCCACCAGCGCGTCCAGCCGGTTGAGGCTCGGGGCGGGCTCGGTCGGCGCGTCGGGCTCCTCGGCGCCGCGCAGCACACCGAGCAGGGTGGCCAGCTCGTCGAGGACGGTCCGGCCGGCGGCCCGGACGTGCCCGAGCGCCTCCTCGGCCGCGTCGGGCTGCCCGCGCAGCAGATGCCCGGCCACCCCGGCCTGCACGTTGATCAGCGCGATGTGGTGGGCGACCACGTCGTGCAGCTCCCGGGCGATGCGCAGGCGCTCCTCGGCGACCCGCCGCAGCGCCTCCTCCTCCCGGGTCTGCTCGGCCCGGCGGGCCCGTTCCTCCAGCACCGCCACGTACGCCCGCCGGCTGCGCACCGCGTCGCCGAAGGCCACCGCGACGCCGAACCAGAGCAGCAGCACCACCACGGCCGGGTCGAGCCAGGGCACGCCGAGGGTGACCACGGCCGCGACTCCGACCGCCAGCGCGCTGGCCGCGCCGGCCGCCGCGGCGGTCCGCCGGTCGGTCCGGGTGGCGACCGTGTACGCGGCGATCGCCACGACGAGCACGAAGGGCCCCCGGGCCAGGCCGGTGAGCTGCCCCAGCACCACGGCGACGGTGGTCACGGCGAGCACCGGCAACGGGTGGCGCCGACGCAGCGTCAACGCCCCGCAGCCGAGGGCGGCGAGCAGCACCCCGCCGGCGGTGAGCGGGACCCGGGGCGGCCCGCCGGGCGGGCTCAGCGGCAGCAGGCTCGCCACGAACAGCGCGACGGCGAGCACCGCGTCGGCCACCGCCGGGTGCGCCCGCGCGACCCGACGCCACTGTGCGAGGCGTCCCATGCGGCCCAACGTACGGCAGCCGCCGGGTGAGTCACCCGGCGCATCGCCGGGCCGTCCCGCACCGCTGCCGAGGAGCCGGACCGGCCGGTGGCCGCGGTGTCCCGGGCCCCGCACAGCCGTACCGCCCCGCCGCGGGGAGAGCGGCGGGGCGGTACGGGAGCGGGCAGGGTCAGCGCTTGCCCGCGGCGTTGCGCTTCTTCTTGAGCTTGCGGTCGTCGCGCAGCTCGACGTACGGCTCCTCCTCCGGCGAGTGGCCGGCGGAGATCGCCCGACCACGCTCCAGCTCCGCGTCGAACTCGGCGCCGAGCAGGATGGCGATGTTGCTCAGCCAGAGCCAGACCAGGAAGACGATCACGCCGGCCAGGGCGCCGTAGGTCTTGTTGTAGGACCCGAAGTTGCTGACGTAGAGCGCGAACAGGCCGGAGATGACCAGCCAGATCACCACGGCCAGGATGCCGCCGGGGCTCACCCAGCGGAAGCCGCCGTGGCGGGCGTTCGGCGAGGCCCAGTAGAGGATGGCGAACATCAGGCTGACCAGGAGCAGCAGCACCGGCCACTTGGCGATGTTCCACACCGTCACCGCGGTCGAGCCGACCCCGATCGCGCTGCCCACCTGCTCGGCGAAGCCGCCGGTGAAGACCACGATCACCGCGCAGGCCAGCAGCATCACGCCGATCACGGCGGTCACCCCGAGCCGGATCGGCAGGGTCTTCCAGATCGGCCGGCCCTCCGGCACGTCGTAGATCGTGTTCGAGGCGCGCATGAAGGCGGCGATGTAGCCGGACGCGGACCAGAAGGCGGCGAGCAGACCGATGATCGCGGCGATGCTGGCCAGCCCGCCGGAGGCGCCCGCCTGGTCGATCGCCCCTTCGATGATCCGGCGGATGTTCTCCTCCGGGACCGCCTGGTTGACGGTGTCCTTGACGCCGGTGGTGGCCCGGTCGCCCAGCAGGCCGAGCAGGGAGATCAGCACCAGCAGGCCGGGGAAGATGGAGAGCACGCCGTAGTAGGTCAGGGCGGCGGCCCAGTCGGTCAGGCTGTCGTCCTGGAACTCCTTGAGCGTGCGCTTCAACGCCGCCTTCCAGCCCGAGCCGGGCAGATCGGTCGGGCTGTCCGGGCCGTCGTCGGGGCCGACCGGCCCGCGGTGCACGTCCCGGTCCGACCGCCCGGACCCGGCCCGCTCGTCCACCCGGGGCCGGGTGGGCAGCGTGCCCAGGTCGTCGCGGTCGCGCCCGGTGCGGGCGGATGTCTCGTCGGAGGCCATGCGCCCCTCCTCGTGATCGGCGGTGTCCCCCTCGACATGCCCCGACCGGGCCGGACGTTAACCCCTCACTTGTAGAGCAGGCCCACCATCCGCCGGGACGCCACCGTCAGCCCGAGCGCGGTCAGCGCCAGCAGGTAGAGCACGTCGGCCAGCCACCACCAGCCGCCCCCGCCGACGCAGACGTCGCGCAGCAGGTGCACCGCGCGGTAGAGCGGGGTCACCTCGACCAGCCAGCGCAGCGCCGCAGGGTACGCCTCGGCGGGGACGAAGGTGCCGCTGAACAGGAAGAGGGTGAACTGCGCCGAGCCCATCAGGTCGAAGTCCTGCCAGCTGCGCATGAAGGTGGAGAGCGCCATGCCGGCGGAGCCGAAGGCGAAGCCGGTCAGCACCGCCGCCGGGAAGGCCAGCAGCGCCCGTCCGACGGTGGTCAGGTCCATCGCCACCATCACCGCGAGGAAGGCCGCCGAGTACGCCGAGCCGCGCACCATCGCCCAGGACAGCTCCCCCAGCGCGATCTCGAACGGGCGCACCGGGGTGGCGATGATCCCGTCGTAGAGCTTCTGGTACTTGAACTTGCCGAAGAAGTTGAAGGTGGTCTCGGCCAGCGCACCGGTCATCGCGGACGCGGCGAGCATGGCCGGGGCGACGAACACGGCGTACTCCACCACCCGGCCGTCGGGCAGGGTGAAGCCGTCGATCAGCCGGCCCACCCCGACGCCGATCGAGAGCAGGTAGAGCACCGGCTCGACGAAGCCGGAGATGAGCAGCAGCCAGTAGACCGACTTGAGCGCGGCCACGTTGCGCTCCACCATCGAGGCGGATCGGCGGACCGTGCCGGAGGTGTCGAGCAACCGGGGCAGGACGAGAGTGACCATGTGCGGCTCCTAGACCACGAGCCGGCGGCGGAAGAGGCGCACCGCCAGCACCCAGCCGACCGCCGCCCAGGCGGCGAGGTAGAGCAGGTGGCCGACGGCGGAGGACTGCGGGGGCACGCCCAGCGTCGCCGCCCGGCACAGGTCCACCGCGTGCCAGAGCGGCGTCGCGTACGCCAGCGGGCGCAGCGCGGCGGGCAGCGACTCGACCGGGAAGAAGACCCCCGCGAAGAGCGTCATCGGGATGACCGCGAAGCGGAACAGCATGGCCAGCCAACTGTCGCTGGACACGGCGGCGGCGTACGCGAAGGTGGGCGCGGCCACCGCCAGGCAGAGCAGCGCCACCACCGGCAGGGCGAGCACCGCCCACGGTGAGGCCAGCGCCCCGAACAGCGCTGTCACCAGTAGGAACGCGACGCTGGCGGTGAGCACCCGGAACAGCACGAAGCCCAGGTGGCCGGCGAGGATGTCGCCGACGCGCAGCGGCGCCGAGCCCTGCGCGAAGTACGTCCGGGTCCACTGGAAGTTGCTGAACACCGGCCAGGTGGACTCGCCGATGGCCACCTGCACGGCGGTGGAGGCGAGCAGCCCCGGCACGATCCAGTCGAGGTAGGGCACCCCGTCGACGCCCCGGTCGACGTACGCGCCGACGCCGACGCCGAAGCCGACCACGGTGAGCGTCGGCAGCAGGAAGGACGAGAAGATCCCGGCCCGCCAGGTGCGGCGGTAGCCGGTCAGGTAGTGGGCGAGCACGGCCAGCGCGGGCACCGCCGGCCGCGACCGCTGCGCCACGCTCACCTCGACCTCCGCCCCGCCGCCGTCACCACCCGGCCTTCCTACCCCGGGGGTACGACAGGCCCGACCCACCCTACGGTCGCCCGCGCCGGGGTGTCGCGCGGATTCACCGGTCCCCGGCGCGCACGACACGCAGCAGCGCGAGCAGCGCGTACCCCCAGAGCACCAGCCCCGCGCCGGTGCCGACGACCAGCCCCGCCGAGGTCGACGAGACGAGCGCGACCACCAGCCCGGCCAGCGCCACCAGGCACATCGCCACCGCGAGCGGCACCAGCATGCGGTCGCGCAGCACCGGGGCGAGCGGCACGAAGTGCACGCCGACCACCGCGCAGATCAGCACCGGGACGTACTCGCCCCACCCGGCGGCGGAGAGCAGCGCCGCGCCGAGCGCCGCGGCGGCGAACTCGGCGGCGACGATGATCCCGTACCTCCGGTCGGCGCGACGGTCCCGGGGCAGGGCCGCCGCCGCGCGGCCGGCCCGCAGCACGACGGCCGCGCCGCCCAGGGCGGTCAGCAGCGCCGCGCCGCTGGCGACCACGAGCAAAGTCCGCAGCGGCTGCCCGGCCGCCGGCACGCTGAACCAGATCGTCGCGAAGACACCCAGAATGAGCGCCGTCAGACCCGCCTGACGCCGCGATCGCACATCCACAGTCGACCCCTCCCCCGTTCCGGCCGCCGATGCTACGCGTACCGGCCGGACCTGCTCAGTCGACCAGGGTGCGACCGGTGAGGTGCAGGAAGACGTCCTCCAGGCTGCTGCGCCGGACCAGCACGGCGGCCGGCGTCAGGCCGCGCGCCTCCACCTGCGCCAGCGCGGCGTCCCCGTCGCCGACGTAGAGCAGGACCCGGTCGGGCAGCACCTCCACCCGCTCCCCGAGGCCGTCCAGCTTGCCGGCGAACGCCTCCTGCGACTCGGCCGCGAAGCGCAGCTCCAGCACCTCGCGGGTGGAGTGCCGCTCGATCAGGGCGCGGGGCGATCCCTCGGCCACGATCCGGCCGCCGTCCATCACCACCAGCCGGTCGCAGAGCTGCTCGGCCTCGTCCATGTAGTGGGTGGTCAGCACGAGGGTGACCCCCTCCTGCTTGAGCCGGAACAGCCGCTCCCAGACGAGGTGCCGGGCCTGCGGGTCGAGCCCGGTGGTCGGCTCGTCGAGCAGCACGATCTCCGGCTCGTTGACCAGCGCGCGGGCGATGGTCAGCCGGCGCTTCATCCCGCCGGAGAGCGGCTCGACGCGGCTGTCGGCCCGCTCGGTGAGCTGCACGAAGTCGAGCAGCTCGGCGGCGCGTCGGCGGGCGGTGGAGCGCGGGACGCCGAAGTAGCGGGCGTAGGTGGTGAGGTTCTCCCGGACGGTCAGCTCGGGATCGAGGTTGTCCAGCTGGGGGCAGACGCCGAGGCGGGCCCGGATGGCGGGGCCGTCGCGGACCGGGTCCATGCCGAGGATGCGCAGCTCGCCGCCGCTGGGCGGGGAGATGCACCCGATCATGCGCATGGTGGAGGACTTGCCGGCGCCGTTGGGACCGAGGAAGCCGAAGGCCTCGCCGGGGCGTACCTCCACGTCGATGCCGTCCACGGCGGTGAAGTCGCCGAACCGCTTCACCAGCCCCCGGGCCCGGATGAGTGGTGCCGCACTGCTCACCGGCCGACCGTACCGGGGGCCTACGACAACCACGAGGCATTTCGACATCCGCGACAAGGGGCACGGGGGCCGACACGGACGGTAGCTACAGCTACCGAGCGTGACCGCTGTAATGCAATTGAGACGCTGCGCCCTCAAGGGGACGCCCCCGCCTCACCGCAGGGCAAAGAACACCAAAGTGGACAGATCCTTTTCGGTCTGCGCGCCCCGTCCCCCTATTGTCAACCATTACCGCCCACTCGCTTGCTGAAACCCTCCTTAATTGTGCTCTCTCAGAGTAATTGACAAGCCCTTCCCATTACCGACCGCAATGACTTTCGGCAATGTTCCATGGTGTACGCCATTCGCGTATCGTCCCCCCTCGTGTCATCCGTACGTTCCTCCGACGGTCCCGACCCGCAGTCGCCGCACCCCGGCCCCGGCGGTACGGGCGCCACGGTGGACGACGCCCCGGTGCCACTGCCCGCCGAGGACGCGCCGCGCGATCCGGCCCGTCCGGCCACTCCGGATCCGCGGGAACTCGCCGCGCAATTCGAGGACGAGAAACCGGGCCGCACCATCACCGGACCGATCGGACTGCTGCTCACCGGCGCCACCGTGGCGGTCGCGCTGCTCGCGCTCGTGCAGGTCTTCGCCCCGCTCTCGCAGGGCAGCAAGTACTACCTGATCATTTTCCTGGCCGGCGTGCTGCCCATGGTGTTCCTGGCGTACCCGGCGGACCTGCCGCTGCCGTGGCGGCGTACGCCGACCGGCGAGCGGCGGCCCGGCGCGGACCGGACCCGCCCCACCGGCCCGGACTGGGTGCTGGCCGGCGCGGCACTGGTCAGCTGCCTCTACCCGGTGCTGCCGGTCACGATCGGGGGCGCCGGTGGCGGGTACGACGCCTTCCTGGACCGGCAGGGCCTGCTCACGCCACTCGACGTCGCGATGGGCACCGTGCTGCTGCTCCTGCTGCTGGAGGCGTGCCGGCGCACCACCGGCTGGATCCTGCCGGCGGTCTGCCTGCTCTTCCTCGGCTACGGCTACTACGGCGGGCTGCTGCCGCAGTCCCTGCCGGTGGCCCACGCCGGGCTCGACTTCGGCCAACTGGTCGACGCCTTCTACAACTCCGACAGCGGCTTCTACGGCACCCCGCTCGACGTCGCGGCCTCGTACATCGTGCTGTTCACCATCTACGGCGCGGTGCTCGACCTCTCCGGCGCGGGCCGGTTCTTCGTGGAACTCTCCGCCGCCGCCTTCCGCCGCTCCCGCACCGCCGCCGGGCGCACCGCCGTCGCCTCCGGCTTCCTGCTCGGCACCGTCTCCGGCTCGGGCGCCGCGACGACGGTCAGCATCGGCGCGGTCACCTGGCCGGTCCTGCGCAAGGCCGGCTACCCGGCCGAACGCGCCGGCGGGATGCTCGCCGCCGCCGGCGTCGGGGCGATCCTCTCCCCACCCACCCTCGGCGCGGCCGCCTTCATCATCGCCGAGTACCTGGGCGTGTCGTACCTGCAGGTGCTCGGCTGGGCGACCGTCCCGACGGTCCTCTACTACCTCGGCATCCTGCTCTCGGTGGAGATCGACGCCCGACGCTCCGGGGTCCGGCCGGTGGTCATCGACACCACCTCCCCGTGGCGGCTGCTCGGCCGATTCGGCTACCACTTCCTCTCCCTGCTGGTGATCACCGGGCTGCTCGCCCTCGGCCTCTCCGCGACGAAGGCCGTCGTCGGCGCCACCGTCCTCGCCGCCGCGCTCTCCTTCCTGGACCGCCGGCACCGGCTCACCCCGGCCCGGCTGGTCCAGGCGCTCAGCTCCGGGGTACGCGGGGTGCTGGCGGTCAGCGCGGTCTGCGCCGCCGCCGGCATCATCACCGCGACCACCACCAAGACCGGCCTCGGCCCGCAGGCGGCGGCGCTGCTGATCAGCGGGGCGCAGGCGGTCAGCTCCGACCCGGCCGTGGTGCTGGCGCTGACCGCGCTGCTCGCCGCCGTCGCGCTCACCCTGCTCGGGCTGGCCGTGCCGGTCACCGCCTCCTTCGTCATCGGCTGGGTGATCATCGGCCCGGCCCTGCTCGACCTCGGCGTCGCCGCGCCCGCCGCGGCCATGTTCGTCTTCTACTTCGCGGTGCTGTCCGAGGTCTCCCCGCCGACCGCGCTCGCCGCGGTGGCCGCCGCCGCGGTCACCGGCGGCCGGCTGGTGCCGACCATGTGGCAGACCCTGCGGTACGCCCTGCCGGCCTACCTCATCCCGCTCGCCTTCGTGATCACCCCGACCGGGCTCGGGCTGCTCGGCATCGGCGGCCCGCAACGGATCGCGGTGGCCGGCGTGGTCACCGCGATCGGCGTGGCCGTGCTGGCCGTGGCGGCGGGCGGCTGGCTGCCCGGCGTCGGCCCGGTCGGCACACCGGAGCGGCTCGTCGGCGCGCTCGCCGGGCTGACGCTGCTCTGGCTCGAACCCGTACCCGTCACGGTCGGCGCGGTCCTGGCCGCCCTGATGGTGGGGGGTGCGCTCGTACGACGCGGCGCCGCCGGCCGGACCGGCGCGCCGCGGGCAGTTCCATCCGGACACCCTGGGGAGGACATTCAGTGAGACGGATCAACGTGCGGATCGCCGCCGGAGTGGGGGCGCTCGCCCTCGTCGCGGCGGGAGCCGCCGGTTGCGGGGGCCGTCAGGACGGCGCGGCGAAGGACGACGCGGCCAGCGAGGTCACCTGCAAGGTCACCGAGAACACCCGGGTCGGCATCGCCACCGGCAACGCCACCGGCGTCTACTACGTGGTCGGCAACGCCCTCGCCGGACAGCTCGCGGCCAGCACCGACGGCAAGCTCACCGGCACCGCCGCCGAGACCGGCGCCTCCGTGCAGAACATCGAACAGCTCGTCGCCGGCCAGTACGACGTCGCCTTCTCCCTCTTCGACACCGCCGTCAACGCGGTGCAGGGCAAGGGCAGCTTCACCGCGCCGCAACCGGTCGAGGCGCTGGCCCGGATCTACGACAACTACACGCAGGTGGTCGTCCGGGCCGACTCCGGCATCAACTCGGTCGCCGACATGAAGGGCAAGAAGATCTCCACCGGCTCCCCGAAGTCCGGCACCGAGGTCATCGCCAACCGCCTGCTCACCGCCGCCGGCCTGGACCCGGAGAAGGACATCCAGGCGCAGCGCCTCGACCTGACCAAGACCGTCGAAGGGGTCAAGGACGGCAGCGTCGACG
Source organism: Micromonospora coxensis (assembly GCF_900090295.1). Taxonomy (NCBI): domain Bacteria; kingdom Bacillati; phylum Actinomycetota; class Actinomycetes; order Micromonosporales; family Micromonosporaceae; genus Micromonospora; species Micromonospora coxensis. Next base: position 2,055,583 of record NZ_LT607753.1, read on the forward strand.
GGTTCTTCTGGTCCGGTGGCGTACCCACCGGCGGCGTGACCGACCTCTTCACCACCGCCGGCGACAAGGTGAAGTTCATCGACATCACCCCGCTGCTGCCGAAGATGACCGAACTCAACCCGGCGTACCAGGCCGGCACCATCAAGGCGGACATCTACAAGACGGCGGCGGACACCCCGACCATCGTGGTGCCGAACGTGCTGCTGGTCCGCAAGAACCTCGACGCCGACGTCGCCTGCGCGATCACCCGCACGGTCTTCGAGAAGAAGGACGCCCTGGCCCAGGCCAACCCGGCGGCCAAGGGCATCGACCTGAACAACGCCCGCAAGACCGACCCCGTCCCGATGCACCGCGGCGCGGCCAAGGCCCTGCAGGACCTCGGCGCGAGCTGACCCACGGCGCCGGGTCCGGGCCCACCGCCCGGACCCGGCGCCCCCGACCACCACCGGGAGACCCCGTGCCGCTCCCCCGCCCGGCCCGTGTACGCCGGCACAACCGGCCCAGCGACCACACCGACCAGCTCTGGTCGGTCCGCACCCAACTCCTCGCGCCCATCCTGGTGGCCACCCTCGGCCTGGTGGTGCTCGGCGCCACCCAGACCGGCACCGCACTGGACGCCTCCGCCGACGCCGACCGCGCCCGCGTCCTCGCCGGCACCGCCACCGCGACCGTGCGCCTGGTGCACGAACTCGAACGCGAACTCGGCGAGACCGCCGCCCTGCGTCAGCGCGGCGGCACCAGCGGTCGCCCGCTCGTCGACGCGCAGCGGCGGCGGGTGGACGCCGCCGTCGAGCGGTACCGCACGGCCAGCCGGGACGCCCGCCGCGCCGCGCCGGACCTCGGTGGCGCGCTCGAAGCCGCCGACGACCACCTCTACCGGCTCGACCCGGCCCGCCGCGCGGTGACCGAGTCCGGGGACGTCGACTCGACCTACGTGGCGCTGGTCGAGTCCCTGCTCTCCGTCGCCGACGCCCTGCCGGCCCAGCTCCGCGACACCGACCTGGCCAACGCGGCGCGGGAGGTCGCGGCGGTCGCCGCCCAGGAGCACCTGGCCTCGCTGGAACGCGACCTGATCCGGGCGGTCTTCGTCCGCGGCGAGCTGGCGCCGGGCGAGTTGGTCCGGCTCGGCCAGCTGCGCGGCGCGCAGGAGCAGCGCCAGGCGGAGTTCTCCCGGATCGCCGACGACGAGGCGCAGGCCGCGTACGTCCGGTTGATGTCCGGCTCGGACGTGTCGAGCGCGCAGCGGATGCGCGACAGCGCCGTCAACGGCGAGACCCTGCCGGCCGCGCTGAAGGTCGACGGCGACGCCTGGTTCGTCGCGCAGAGCGGCATGATCCGCCGCTACAACCTCCTCGGCCGGGAACTCTCCGAGGAGTTGGACCGGCAGGCCGCCACCCTGGCCGCGGACGCCCGGCGGCGGGCCCTGCTCACCGGTGGCGCGACCACCGCGGTGGCCGCCGCCGCGCTGCTGGCCGCCGCGCTGCTCGCGGTACGTACCAGCCGCCGGCTGCGCCGGCTGCGGGTCGCGGCGCTGACCATGGCCCACACCGAGCTGCCCGAGCGGATCACCGCGATCGCCTCCGGCGAGGGCACCCCCGCCGAGGGCGCGGCCACCCGGCTCACCGCCGGCATCCGGCAGGGACGCGACGAGGTCGCCCAGGTGGCCGAGGCGTTCGACACGGTGAACCGGGCGGCGTTGCGGCTCGCCGGTGAACAGGCGGAGCTGCGGTTGGACGTGACCCGGATGGCCGAGGCGCTGGCCCGGCGGATCCGGACGCTGATCACCCGGCAGCTGCGGCTGCTCGACGAGTTCGAACGCGAGGAGACCGACCCGGACGCGCTGGCCCGGCTCTTCGCCCTCGACCACCTCGCCGCCCGGATGCGCCGCAACGGGGAGAACCTGCTGGTCCTCGCCGGTGGCGAGCCCGGCCGCGCGCACGAGGGCGACCACCTGCTGGCCGACGTGGTCCGCGCCGCCGCCTCGGAGATCGAGGACTACACCCGGGTCGAGATCGACGTGCCACCCGCCGCGGTGCACGGCTCCGCGGTGGGCTACCTGGTCCACCTCCTCGCCGAGCTGCTGGAGAACGCCACCAACTACTCACCGCCGCACGCACCGGTGCACGTGGACGGTCGCCGTACCGTCGACGGGCTCACCCTGCGCGTGCACGACCAGGGCATCGGCATCAGCGAGAGCCGGCTCACCCAGATCAACGAGCGGCTGCTCGCCCCGGCCGTGCTCTCCAGCGCCGCCGCCGGCAGCATGGGGCTGCACGTGGTGGCCCACCTGGCGGCCCGGCACGGGATCCGGGTCCAGCTGCACAACACCGGCCACGGCACGATCGCCCAGGTCGAGGTGCCGGAGAGCGCGCTGACCCGGCTGGACGCGGTGTCCCGACGTCCCGCGCCGAACCGCCAGCCCTCCTCGTCGGCCGCCTGGTTCCGGCCCCGCGCCGGCACCCCGGCCACCGCGACCGCGGTGCCGTCCGGGATGCCCGGGGCACGGGCGGCCGAGCCGCCGTACCCGGGGCACGGCCTCGCCGGACCGGTCGGCGCGCACCACGCGCCCACGGTCTCGCTGCCGGTCGTCGGCCCCGGCCGGGGCGCCGCGCCGTCCCGGCCGCCGGCCGCCCGGGGCGCCGCGTCCCCGCCGCCCGGACCCACCCGCCCGCCCACCGGCGCACCGGCGGCGACCACCGGGACGGGCCTGCCCCGGCGCACCCGGGGCGGCGCGATGCCCACCGGGCTGCACCACGCCCCGCCGCCCCGGAAGGCGGACGACCCGCTGGACCCGGAGGTGGTGCGGGCCCGGCTCTCCGCCCTCGCCGAGGGCGTGGCCAGCGCGATGCGACGCAACCAGCACAACGGATCGATTGGGAGACAGCAATGACCTCACCCGTGAGCCCGGGCCTCGACTGGCTCCTGGCGAACTTCGCCGAGCAGGTGCCGGACGTCTCCCACGCCGTCGCGGTATCCGAGGACGGGCTGCGGCTGGCCGCCTCGCCCCACCTCGCGCCCGACCAGGTGGACCAGCTCGCCGCCGTGATCAGCGGGTTGGCCAGCCTCACCGTCGGCGCGGCGCGGCTGATGTCCGCCGGGCGGGTACGGCAGCAGATCGTCGACATGGACGGCGGCGTGATGCTGGTGATGTCGGTCGGCGAACGGGCGCTGCTCGGGGTGCTCGCCGCCCCCGGCTGCGACCTCGGCCAGGTCGGCTTCGAGACGGCGACGTTGGTGCAGCGGGTGGCCGAGGCACTGGAACCGGCGGTACGGGGATGACCCGCCGGTCACTGCGGTGGCTGGCCGCGCTGCTGGTCGCCGTGCTCGCCGCCGGCTGCGGGCAGGCCGAGCCCGCGCCGGAGGCCTGGCACGACGGGCGGATCTTCCTGGCCACCGGCAACACCACCGGCGTGTACTACCAGCTCGGCGGCGGCTACGCCGACGTGATCAGCCGGCACCTGCCCGGGTACGAGGCGCGGGCCGAGCCGACCGGCGCCTCGGTGGAGAACATCACCCGGTTGGCCGGCGGGGACATGGAGATCGCCTTCAGCCTCGCCGACACCGCCGCCGACGCGGTCGCCGGGCGGGGCGCCTTCCACCAGCCCCAGCCGGTCCGGGCGCTGGCCCGGGTCTACAGCAACTACACCCACGTGATCGTCCGGACCGACGCCAGGATCAAGGACTTCGCGGGGCTGCGCGGCAAGCGGGTCTCCACCGGTTCGCCGAAGTCCGGCACGGACATCATCGCCGGGCGGCTGCTGACCGCCGCCGGGATGAACCCGGACCGGGACGTCCGCCGGTTCACCCTGTCCCTGCCGGAGACGGTCAAGCGGATGCGGGCGGGCAGCCTCGACGCGATGTTCTTCTCCGGCGGCCTGCCCACCCCGGGCATCGCCGACCTGCTCTCCCGGGACCCGGACACGTTCCGGCTGCTGCCGATCGCCGACCTGATCGAACCGCTGAACGCCACGTACGGCTCGGTGTACACCACCGCCGAGCTGCCGAAGGACGTCTACCGCACGCCCACCGGCACCCCGACCGTGACGGTGGCGAACGTGATGCTGGTCGGCGCGGACATGCCGGACCAGCTCGCGTACGACCTGACCCGGCTGCTCTTCACCTACCAGGGCGACCTGATCAGGGTGCACCCGGAGGCGGGCAACTTCACCCGGCAGAGCGCCGCCGGCACCGACCCGATCCCGCTGCACCCGGGCGCGGCCCGCTTCTACCAGGGCGGCTGAGCCCGGCGGCGCGGGCGCGCCCCGGTGGTCGTCGTCGACCGGGACGGTCAGACGTCCGCCGGGGAGGTGGCGACCCGGGCGGCGGCGACCAGCCGGTCGGTCTCGGCCAGCACCTCGTCGTCGGTCGGGGTGCCCGGGTCGAACCGGACCGTCCAGGCCAGGCCGTCCGCACCGGCCACCCGCCGGGCCGCGATCCGGCCGGCGCCGCCGGGCACCGGGTGGTGCGCGGTGTACGCCACCGAGCGGGTGACCCGGGCCCGCACCTGGTGCGGCAGGTCGCCCGGGTCGAGCAGCAGGTACGTCTCGGCGGGACAGTCGGCGACCACCTGGTAGCCGTCCCGCTCGGCCAGCGGCTCGGCCGGGGTGACGGTCAGCTCACGGCCGGACCAGACCGCCTTGAGGATGTCGTGCCAGCCCAGCCGGTGCCCCCGGCCGGGCAGCCAGAGCCCGAGGTTGCTGGCGACCACCACGCCGTCGCCCTCGCCGTTGCCGGCGGTGGCCCAGGCCAGCACCCGCTCGTCGGCGGCGAGCGGGGGCCGGGCGGCGGGCGGCAGCTTCGGCTTACGGCTGAACAGTCCCATCACAGTCCTCCCGCGGCCTGCTCGCGCAGCGCCCGCGCGTGCTGCTCCAGCGAGAGCAGTTCCCCGAACAGGGCGAAGTACTCGTCCTTGTGGTTCACCGGGTTGATCCGCTGGATCTTGGATTTGAGGTCCCGGATCCGGGCGGTGACCGAGCCCCACTGGAGCCGGGCCATGGTCACCGACACGTAGCGCGGGTCGGGCTCGCCCGCGATGCGCAGCGGCTCCACGGCCAGCTCGCCGACGAGCGCCCGGGCGGCCAGGTCCTCGCAGGCGTCGCGGACGGATTCGATCCACACCGCGCCGCCGGCCGCCGCCGACGCCCCGCCGGCCGCCGCGATCGCCGCCCGTACCGCCTGGTGCACCGGGTGCCGGTACTCCGGCGCCTCGACGGCGTCGAACATCGGCCCGGCCAGCACCGGCTCCTGGAGGGCGAGCTTCAGCGCCTCCCGCTCGACCATCGACTGCGGGCTGTCCACCGCCGGGTCGGGGGCGGCGGCGCGGGGCCGGGCCGACGCGGGGGCGTCCCGGTCGGTGGTCGGGGCGTTGCCGGCGGCGAGTACCGCCCGCTGCACCGGCTCGATCTCCATGCCGAGGTCGCCGGCGAGCTTGCGCACGTACTCCGGGCGCTTCTCCCGGTCCTTGATCTTCGCGACCAGGGGGGCGGCACGGCGCATCGCCTCCACCCGGCCGTCGACCGTGTCGAGGTCGTACCGGTTGATCACGTGGCGCAGCGCGAAGTCCACCAACGGCTCGCGGCGGGCGACCAGGTCGCGGACCGCGAGGTCGCCCTTGGCCAGGCGCAGTTCGCACGGGTCCATGTTGTCGGGGCTGACCGCGATGAAGGTACGGCCCACGAAGCGCTGGTCGTCCTCGAACGCGCGCAGCGCCGCCTTCTGGCCGGCGGCGTCCCCGTCGAAGGTGAAGATGATCTCGCCGGCCACCGCGTCGGTGTCCAGCAGCAGCCGGCGCAGCACGCCGATGTGGTCGGCGCCGAAGGCGGTGCCGCAGGTGGCGACCGCGGTCGGCACGCCGGCCAGGTGGCAGGCCATCACGTCGGTGTAGCCCTCGACGACGACCACCTTGCCCTGCTTGGCGATCTCCCGCTTGGCCTGGTCGATGCCGTAGAGCACGTGCGACTTCTTGTAGATCGGCGTCTCGGGGGTGTTGAGGTACTTCGGGCCGTCGTCGTCGTCGAAGAGCTTGCGGGCGCCGAAGCCGATCACGTCGCCGGCCAGGTCACGGATCGGCCAGAGCAGCCGGCGGCGGAACCGGTCGATCAGCGAGCCCGAGCGGGCCGGGCGGGACAGCCCGGCGGTGACCAGCTCGTCGTGGCTGAAGCCCTGCTGGCGCAGGTGTCTGGTGAGCAGGTCCCAGCCCTCGGGGGCGAAGCCGCAGCCGTAGCGCTCGGCGGCGGCCCGGTCGAAGCCGCGCTGGGCCAGGAACTCGCGTGCCGCCCGGGCCCCGGCCGTGGTGAGCTGCGCCTGGTAGAACTCCACGGCGGCGGCGTGCGCGGCCACCAGGCGCTGTTTCTGCCCCTGCTGGGGGCGGTGGCGCGGGGCGGCCTGGTCGCCCTCCACGTAGCGCAGCTGGAGGCCGGCCCGGGCGGCGAGCCGCTCGACGGACTCGACGAAGCTGAGGTGCTCGGCGTCCATCAGGAACTTGATCGCGTCGCCGCCGACCCCGCAGCCGAAGCAGTAGAAGACGTTGCGGGCCGGCGAGACGTTGAACGACGGGCTCTTCTCGTCGTGGAACGGGCAGAGCCCCTTGAGGTTGCCGCCGCCGGCCGACCGGAGGGTCACCGTGTCCGAGATGACCTCGGCGATGGAGGTGCGCTCCCGGACCAGCGCGATGTCCTCGTCCCGGATCCGCCCAGCCATTCAGTGCCACCCCCTCGGCCCTACATCCTGCCCTGCCGCGGCGGTGATCCGTAGGCCGGGGGATCCGCGTGTGGCGAACGCCCCGGCTCAGCGCGGACGGCGGTGCAGCCACCGGGTGACCGGTGGTGGGTCCTCCTCGTCGTACGACCGGGCGGCCCGCACCGCGGCGGCCAGGCCGAACCGGCGGGCCCGGGCCGGCTGCGGGTTGACCGCCGGGTCCCGGCCCATGTCGCGCAGCAGCGCCACGGCGAGCCCGAGCATCACCACCACGAACGGCAACGCCACCATGATCGTCGCTTGTTGCAGGGCGGCCAGGCCACCGGCGAGCAGCAGCGCGGCGGCGACCGCCCCGATCAGCACGCCCCAGAGCACCACGAGCACCCGGTGCGGGCGCAACGCACCGCCGGAGGTGAGCGAACCCAGCACCAGCGACGCCGAGTCGGCGCTGGTCACGAAGTACAGCGCGATGAGGACCATGGCCAGCACGCTGGTGACGGTCGCCAGCGGCAGCGCCTCCAACAGGCCGAACAGCGCCTGTTCGCTGCCCGCCCCGACGTCCGCCACGAGGTCGCGGGCGCCGGTGGCCTGGACGCGCAGCGCGCTGCCCCCCAGCACCGCGAACCAGACCGCGCTGGCCCCGCTGGGCACCAGCAGCACCCCCACCAGGAACTGGCGTACGGTCCGCCCCCGTGAGATGCGGGCGATGAAGGTGCCGACGAACGGCGCCCAGGAGATCCACCAGGCCCAGTAGAAGATCGTCCAGGATCCGAGCCACGCCGGGTCGGAGAAGGCGCCGGTACGGGTGGACATGAACACCAGGCTGCTCAGATAGTCGCCGACCGATGCGGGCAGCACCTCCAGCGTGTAGATCGTCGGTCCCACCACGAACACGAAGACCATCAGCAGCACGGCCAGCAGGACGTTGGTGGTGGAGAGCCACTTGACCCCCCGGTGCAGCCCGGAGAAGGCCGAGACGACGAAGGCCAGGGTGAGCGCGCCGATCACCGTCAGCTCCACCGCACGGGTGTCGGGTACGCCGGCCACCAGGTCCAGACCGGCGGCCACCTGGAGCGCGCCGAGGCCGAGGCTGGTGGCCGAGCCGAAGACCGTGGCGAAGACGGCGAGCAGGTCGACGGCCCGACCGGCCGCCCCGTCGGCCCGCGCGCCGAGCAGCGGTCGGAACGCGGCCGAGATCCGGTTGTCCCGCCCCTTGCGGAAGGTGGAGTAGGCCAGCGCGAGCGCGGTGACGGCGTAGATCCCCCACGGGTGCAGCGTCCAGTGGAAGAGCGTGTACTGCATCGCCGCCGCCCCCGCCGCAGGGGTCTGCGCCGCGATGCCGGTCGCCGGCGGCGGCGTGGCGTAGTGCTGGATCGGCTCGGCCACCGCGAAGAAGACGAGACCGATCCCCATCCCGGCGCTGAACATCATGGCGATCCAGGCCAGCGTGCTGAACTCCGGCTCGTCGTCGTCGGCGCCCAGCCGGATCCGGCCGTACCGGGAGGCCGCGACGACCACCGCGAGCACCAGGAAGGCGTCCGCCGAGACGACGAAGAACCAGCCGAAGGTGTCGATCACCCAGGCCAGCCCCGACTCGCCGAAGCCGGCCAACGAACGACGGGCGGACACGCCCCAGAGCACGACCGCCACCACTCCACCGACGCCCAGCGCGAGCACCACCGGATCGGGCCGCCGGCTCGCGCCGGGACCCGGGTCCCGCACCCGCTCCGCCATGGTCACATCGTGCCGCCGACCGCCCCTGCCATCAGCGATATCCGCCCATCTCACCCGCTCGACCCGAACCGCCCGACCTGACCGAACGCCCTCGCTCGGCCCGGCCCGGCCCGGTTCGGCTCGGTTCGGCTCGGTTCGGCCCGGCTCGGCTCGGCTCGGCTCGGCGATCTTGCGCCTCGGTGGGGACGTGAGGGGCATTTCGTCCCAGGAACTGACCCGAATTGCACAATCGGCGTGGGACGGGGGCCGCGGGGTCGGCGCGGAGGGGGGTGGATCAGGTGAGGACGGCCTCGTCGGCTTCCACCTGGCGGTTCCAGTCCGGCTTCGTCGACCGCCAGCCCTCGTCGTCCATGCCGCGTCGCCAGTAGCCGGAGATGGACAGGTCGGCCCGGGGCACGTTCCGCTCGACCCGCAGCAGCCGACGCAGGTCCTTGACGAAGGTGGCCTCGCCGTGGACGAAGGCGTGCACCCGGCCGGGCGGGAACTCCAGCGCCCGTACCGCCTCGACCAGCGCCGCGCCGACCGGCCGGTCGCCCCGGTGCAGCCAGGTCAGCTCCACCGCGCCCGGGCTGGGCAGCGGCTGCTCGTCCGCCGGCCCGGCCACCTCGACGAAGACCACCGCCCGGGCGTCGAGCGGCAGCCGCTCCAGCGCCGCGCCGATCGCCGGCAGGGCGCTCTCGTCGCCCACCAGCAGGTGCCAGTCCGCCGTCGGGTCCGGCGCGTACGCCCCGCCGGGGCCGGTGAAGAGCACCTCGTCGCCGGGGCGCAGCCGGGCCGCCCAGGGTCCGGCCAGCCCCTCGTCGCCGTGGTGCACCACGTCGAGGGTCAGCTCACCGGCCACCGGGTCCCAGGCCCGCACGGTGTACGCGCGCAGCCGCGGCCACTGCTCCGCCGGGTACTCCCGCTTGATGGTGGCGAGGTCGACCGGGTGCGGGTAGGTCACCCCGTCCGGCGGGAAGAGCAGCTTCACGTAGTGGTCGGTGTACTGCCCCACCGGCAGCCCGGCCAGCTCCTCCCCGCCGAGGACCACCCGGACCAGGTGCGGCGTGGGTCGCTCGGTGCGCACGACCCGGGCGGAGGTGACTGTCTTGGGGCGATCGGCCATACGGTTAGGCTAACCTCAGTCGGCCGGCGGCTCCCACCGGGCCCGTCGCCGGCCACGTCAGCGGGCGGCAGGGCCGCGAGCCAGTAGCCGGCGGCGCCCCCCAGCCAGCGGCGGGCGCGCCGCGCCAGCGGCCGGGTGGGCCGGGTCAGCGGCCGGGTGGGCCGGGTCAGCGGCCGGAGCGGACCAGGCGGTCGTGCCAGGCCAGCGCGGCCGGGTCGGTGAGCGAGGCGACCTGGTCGACGACCACCCGCAGCCGGGCGGCGTCGGAGCCGGCGGCCCGCCACAGCGGCGCGAAGACCGGGTCGAGCGCGTCGGGCGCCCGGTCGGCCAGCACGCCGACCAGTTCGGCCAGGATCTCCCGCTGCCGGTCGTAGCGGGCCCGGGCGTCCGGCCGGCGCATCACGTACCGCCAGGCGATCCCCTTGAGCAGGGCGCACTGGGCCCGGATCCGGCGGGGCACCACCAGGTCGGCGGCGTAGCGGCGGTGCGGGCCGGGGCCGAACCGCTCCCGGGTGGCGGCCACCACGCCGGCGACGAACCGGCCGGTGAGCACGCTGGTGGTCGTCTTCAACGCGACCTGCGCGCGGTGGCTGCCGTCGTAGCCGGCGAGGCGGGCGAGCACCGGCTCGTCGAGCAGGTCGACCAGCACCTCGCCCAGGTCGGCCGGGGACTCGCCGGAGTACACGGCGGCCACGTCCACGCAGAGGGCGGCCCGTTCGTCCGGGTCGTCGAGCAGCGGGCGCAGCGAGAGGTACCCGCCGTGGATGCCGTCCTCGACGTCGTGCACCGAGTACGCCACGTCGTCGGACCAGTCCATCACCTGCGCCTCCAGGCAGCGACGGGCGCCGCCGTCCGGCACGCCGGCCCGCAGCCAGTCGAAGACCGGCCGGTCGTCGGCGTACACGCCGAACTTGCGCTGCCCGGGACGCCGGGGCCAGGGGTACTTGCTGACCGCGTCGAGCGAGGCCCGGGTGAGGTTCAGCCCGGCGGGCGCGCCGTCCGGGCCGAGCACCTTGGCCTCCAGCCGGGTCAGCACCCGCAGCGTCTGGGCGTTGCCCTCGAACCCGCCGCAGTCGGCGGCCAGCCGGTCGAGGGCGTCCTCGCCGTTGTGCCCGAACGGCGGGTGCCCGAGGTCGTGGGCGAGGCCGGCGGTGTCCACCACGTCCGGGTCGCAGCCCAGCCGGGCGCCCATCTCCCGGGCGATCTGGGCCACCTCCAGCGAGTGGGTCAGCCGGGTACGCAGGAAGTCGTCGGTCCCGGCGACGTGCACCTGGGTCTTCGCGGCGAGCCGGCGGAAGGCGGCGGAGTGCAGCACCCGGGCCCGGTCCCGCTCGTACGGCGAGCGGCCGTGGCCGGTGTCCTTCGGCGTCTCCTCGACGAAGCGCCGGGCGTCGGCGGGCTCGTCGTGGACGCGCCGGGCGTCGGCGGGCTCGTCGTGGGGCGGGCCGGCGACCGGCGCGTCGGACGGCTCGACCGGCACGTCAGCCCTGCTGCCGCAGCACGCAGAACTCGTTGCCCTCGGGGTCGGCGAGCACCGTCCACGGCACGTCGCCCTGGCCGATGTCGACGTGCCGGGCGCCCATGTCGACCAGTCGCTCCACCTCGGCCTCCAGGTCGGCGGGGCGCAGGTCGATGTGCAGCCGGTTCTTGGTCTGCTTGTCGTCGCCGACCGGCACGAAGACGATGCCGGGCAGCCGCTCGGCGGACTGCCGGATCTCCACCTCGTCCGGCTTCTCGGTGACCACCTGGTAGCCCAGCGCCTCGGCCCACCAGCGGGCCAGCCGGGCCGGATCGCGGGCGTCGACGGTCAAGCTTGCCCAGACGCTGGTCATGCGGCCACCCTTCGCCGGTCGTACGCAACTCGTCGCGGGAGCCAGGTTACGCCGCGCGGTCGAGGTCGGCGCGGCGGCGAACAGCGCGCGACGGGTCCGCAACCCGCCGATCAGTCGAGAGTTGCCGCCCGAGAGCCGACCGTAACGGGATCGCGGGGCAGGCATGGCTTTCGGTAACGTGCCGGGAGCGGTACGTGAGGACGCGACGATCGGGGGACGCTCGTGCACGTTGACACGGTGACGGAGACGGAGCTGCGAGGACTGCGCCGGCGTCGGCCGGAGGTAACCGGCGCGGTGCTGGCCGGGCGCGACGGGCTGCTCATCTCCAGCGACCTGCCGGCGACCGACGCCACACACCTGGCGGCGCTCGCCGCGGTGAGTTACGGGGTGGGGCACCAGGTCGCCGACACGGTACGCGGCGGCAGCTTCCGCGAGGCGGTGGTGCACACCTCCACCAGCTGCGTGATCACCTATCCGGCCGGGCGGCACGCGCTGCTCACCCTGGTGACCGAGGCGGGCACCGACCTGGAGGGTCTGCACGAGGAGGCGCGGGCGGTGGCCGAGCGGGCCGGCGCGGCGGTCGACTCGCAGCGGGTCGGCGCGACGCCGGTGCCCGAGGTGCACGCGGTGCTGACCACGCGTACCCCGGTGGGCGCGCTGGCCCGGCGGCGTCCGGGCGCCACGACCGACTGGGGCCGCTCGCCCCTGTAGGGCGTGTGTCGAGGTCCCTGGCGGCCCGCGGCGGGCCACCCGCCCGAGGAACGCGTCGGCGGTGGCTCCGGGCAGTGCCCGGTGCCACCGCCGACGACCTGCTCAGCGGCTGTCGGAGCCGTCCGTCTCGACGGCCGCGCGACCGGCCTCCAGCCGGGCCACCGGGACCCGGAACGGCGAGCAGGAGACGTAGTCCAGCCCGACCTCGTGGAAGAAGTGCACCGAGTCGGGGTCACCGCCGTGCTCGCCGCAGACGCCGAGCTTCAGCTCCGGACGGGCCGCCCGACCCTCCTCGGCGGCGATGCGGACCAGCCGGCCGACGCCGTCACGGTCGATCGACTCGAACGGCGAGATGCCGAAGATGCCCAGTTCGAGGTAGCGCCAGAAGAACGCGCCCTCGACGTCGTCGCGGGAGAAACCCCAGCCCATCTGGGTGAGGTCGTTGGTGCCGAAGGAGAAGAACTGCGCCGCCTCGGCGATCTGGCCGGCGGTCAGCGCCGCCCGGGGCACCTCGATCATCGTGCCGATCAGCACCTCGACGCCGCTGTCCCCGACCACCTCGGCGATGATCTTCTCGGCCTCGGCGCGTACCGTCTCCAGCTCCTGCACCGCCCCGACCAGCGGGACCATGATCTCCGGCCGGGCCACCGCCCCGGCGCGGGTGACGGTGACCGCGGCCTCCGCGATCGCCCGGACCTGCATGGCGAACAGACCCGGGATGACCAGGCCGAGGCGGACGCCGCGCAGGCCCAGCATCGGGTTCTCCTCGTGCATCCGCCGGACGGCGGCGAGCAGCGCCTCCTCCTGGGCCACGTCCTCGCCGCGTTCCTGGGCGACGGCGACGTTGACCGCGAGCTGCTCCAGCGGCGGCAGGAACTCGTGCAGCGGCGGGTCGATCAGCCGGACGGTGACCGGCAGCCCGTCCATCTCCCGGAAGATCTCCTCGAAGTCGGCCCGCTGCAACGGCAGCAGCGCGGCGAGCGCCGACTCCCGCTCGTCGTCGGTGCGGGCCAGGATCAGCCGCTCGACCAGCTCCCGCCGGTCGCCGAGGAACATGTGCTCGGTGCGGCACAGGCCGATGCCCTCGGCGCCGAACCGCCGCGCCCGCGCCGCGTCGGCGCCGGTGTCGGCGTTGGTCCGGACCAGCAGCCGCCGCCGGGCGTCGGCGTGCGTCATGATCCGGTGTACGGCCCGGACCAGCGCGTTGTCGATGTGCTCCGGGTCGAGGCTGCCCTCGAAGTACTGCACCACCTCGGACGGCATGACCGGCACCTCGCCGAGGTAGACCTTGCCGGTGGTGCCGTCGATGGAGACGACGTCACCCTCGACCACGGTCTGCCCGCCGACCGTGAACCGCTTCGCCGGGACGTCCACCTCCAGCTCGTCGGCGCCGGAGACGCAGGTCTTGCCCATGCCCCGGGCGACCACGGCGGCGTGGCTGGTCTTGCCGCCGCGCGAGGTGAGGATGCCCTGGGCGGCGATCATGCCGTTGAGGTCGTCGGGGTTGGTCTCCCGGCGGACCAGGATCACCGACTCCCCCTCGGCGGCCAGCTCGACCGCGCGGGCGGAGGTGAAGACGACCTTGCCGGACGCCGCGCCCGGCGAGGCCCCGATGCCCTTGGCGACGGGCTGGAAGTCGTGGTCGAGGCGGAACCGGGGGAACATCAGCTGGGCGAGCTGCGCGCCGTTGACCCGGTGCAGCGCCTCGTCCAGGTCGATCAGGCCCTCGTCGACGAGCTGGCCGGCGATGACGAACGCGGCGGCGGCGGTGCGCTTGCCGACCCGGGTCTGCAGCATCCAGAGCTTGCCGCGCTCGATGGTGAACTCGATGTCGCAGAGGTCGCGGTAGTGCCCTTCCAGGCGGGCCATGATGTCGAGCAGCTCGTCGTACGACTTCTTGTCGAGCTGCTCCAGCTCCTGCAACGGGACGGTGTTGCGGATGCCGGCGACGACGTCCTCGCCCTGGGCGTTGGCGAGGTAGTCGCCGTAGATGCCCTGCGCGCCGCTGCCGGGGTCGCGGGTGAAGGCGACGCCCGTGCCGGAGTCGGGGCCGAGGTTGCCGAAGACCATGGAGACCACGTTGACCGCGGTGCCGAGGTCGGCCGGGATGCGCTCCTGGCGGCGGTAGAGCACGGCGCGCTCGGCGTTCCACGACTCGAAGACGGCGCGGATGGCGAGGTCGAGCTGCTCGCGCGGCTCCTGCGGGAACTCCCGCCCGGTGTGCTTGGCGAAGATCTTCTTGTACGCGTCGACCAGCCCGCGCAGGTCGTCCGCGTCGAGGTCCAGGTCGTTCTTCGTACCCTTGGCGCGCTTGGCCTCGTCGAGGGCCTCTTCGAACTCCTCGCCGGGCACCTCGCAGACGGTCTTGCCGAACATCTGGATCAGACGGCGGTAGGAGTCCCAGGCGAAGCGGTCGTTGCCGCCGGCCTGCGCGCTGAGCCCGACCACGCTGCGGTCGTTGAGGCCGACGTTGAGGACGGTCTCCATCATGCCGGGCATGGAGAACTTGGCGCCGGAGCGGACGGATACCAGCAGCGGGTCGTCCGGGTCGCCGAGCCGGCGGCCCATCTCCCGCTCCAGGGCCTCCAGGTGCGCCTCGATCTGGTCGGCCAGCCCGTCGGGCTCCCGACCGGTGGCCAGGTACGCCTTGCACGCCTCGGTGGTGATGGTGAAGCCGGGCGGGACCGGCAGGCCGAGATTGGTCATCTCGGCCAGGTTGGCCCCCTTGCCGCCGAGCAGGTCCTTGAGTTCCTTGTTGCCCTCGGCGAAGTCGTAGACGTACTTGCGATCGACCGTCTCTTGCGCTGCCACCAGAGCCTCCCACGCGCGCCGGATTGACACTTAACGAAGGTTCAGTTTGCTGGTACCCCGGGGCCGACCGCCGGTAATCCCGGCGTCGTCAGCGATCGGTGGGCGAAGGTTAAGCGAACATCGGGTGGCCTGGCACCGTTCGTGACGATAGGCACAGCCATCACGACTATCCGCGTTCGTGGTGGTTTCTGGGAACGCTTCCACGCGCACGATCACGCAATTCCCGGCCCCCCTCGTACCCTTGACGGCGCTGGATCCGCTGAACCTGACCTTTGCCATATCCATCGCAAATACACCCCGGAGCCGTCGCCGTGCCGACCACCCCGTCCACCAGCCCCGAGACCGGCCAGGAGCCCGCCGGCCTGCCCGTCCACCGGCCGTCCGCCGCCGACCTGGCGCGGGTGGCCGCGCGGGCGGCCGGCGAACTGCTCGCACCCCCGGCGCCGGCCCGGCTCGGCGACGTGGTGCCGGCCCCCACGTCGGTCGCCGCGGACCCGGCGGCCGACTTCACCCTCCCCGCCGACGCCGTGATCCGGGTCAGCGCCGACGCGGCCGCCCGGGACGTGGCCGGACAGCTCGCGGAGCTGCTGCGCCCGGCCACCGGCTGCCCGCTCCCGGTCACCGAGCTGCCGCACGGCGGTGACGGCGACGGGCTGACGCTCACCCTGACCGGTGTCACGCCCGACGCCGGCCCGCGGGCGGTCGCCGCCGGCACGGAGGCGGCCGACACCGCCGCGCCGGCCACCGGGGGGCAGGCCCGCACGACGACCGGGCCCACCGCCGACGACCTCGGCGACGAGGGGTACCGCCTGGACGTCACGCCCGCCTCGGTACGGATCACCGCCGGCAGCGCCGCCGGCCTCTTCCACGGCGTGCAGACGCTGCGGCAGCTCCTGCCGGCGGCGATCGAGAGTCCCACCCCGGTCGACGCGCGCTGGGTGGTGCCCGGCGGCGTGATCGTCGACCGGCCGCGCTTCCCCTACCGGGGCGCGATGCTCGACGTGGCCCGGCACTTCTTCCCCGTCGCCGACGTGCTGCGGGTGATCGACCACCTGGCCCGGTACAAGCTCAACCACCTGCACCTGCACCTCACCGACGACCAGGGCTGGCGGATCGCGGTCGACTCCTGGCCCGCGCTGGCGCCGGTGGGCGGGGCCACCGAGGTGGGCGGCGGCCCCGGCGGGCACTACACCGCCGCGGACTACCGGCGCATCGTCCGGCACGCCGCCCGCCGGCACGTGACGGTCGTCCCCGAGATCGACCTGCCGGGCCACACCAACGCGGCGCTCGTCGCGTACCCGGAGCTGGCGCCGGGCAAGGTCGCGCCGCCGCCGTACACCGGCACCGAGGTCGGCTTCAGCTACGTCGACCCGGCCGACGAGCGGACGTACGACTTCGTCGCCGACGTGCTCGGCGAGGTGGCCGCCCTCACCCCGGGCCCGTGGCTGCACATCGGCGGCGACGAGGCGTTCAAGGTCAAGGGCGCCGCGTACACCGGCTTCGTCGAGCGGGCCCAGCGGATCGTCGCCGCCACCGGCAAGACCGTGGTCGGCTGGCACCAGATCGCCCCCGCCGCGCACACCGCCGGGCGGGTGCTCCAGTGGTGGGGCACCAACGGCGACGACCCGGAGACCGCCGAGGCGGTACGTCGGGGCGCCCGGCTGATCCTCTCCCCCGGCAACCACGCCTACCTCGACATGAAGTACGCCCCGGACACCCCGATCGGGCACGACTGGGCCGGCCTGGTCGACGTGCGCCGGGCGTACGACTGGGACCCGGGCGCGCACCTGACCGGGGTGCCGGCGGGGGAGGTGCTCGGAGTGGAGGCCCCGCTCTGGACCGAGTCGGTCACCACGCTGGCGGAGGTCGAGTTCATGTTCTTCCCCCGGCTGCCCGCCCTCGCCGAGCTGGGCTGGTCACCCCGGTCCACCCACGACTGGGCCGGGTTCCGCGACCGGCTGGCCGGACACGGGCCCCGCTGGAGCACCGCCGGCATCGCCTTCCACCGCTCCCCCGAGGTGCCCTGGCCGGTCGAGCGGGCCGACGGCGACCGACAGCCCGCGCACGCCGTCCCCACCCAGCCCGGCCCGGACGCCGCCGAGACGCCGGCCCCGACTTCGGCCACCGCTGACGGGTGACCGCGTGGGCCGGCCATCGGCCGAGCCTCACCGGTGCGCGATCGGTCATCGGCCGATCCTCGCCGGGGTGGTGGCGTCGGTCACCGCCGGGCGCGGTCGCGCAGCACCGACGCGGTGTGCTCGTCGGCCGGGTAGAACGACTCGATGGACAACTCGGCCAGGGTGACGTCCAGGGGCGTGCCGAATGTCGCGATGGTGCTGAGGAAGGCCAGCTCCCCGGACTCGTGACGCAGCCGCAGCGGCACCACGATCTCGCCCGGGCCGGGCAGCTCGATCTCCGGTTCCGGGCTGTCGCACGGGTAGTCGCGCAGCTCCGCCTCCAGGGCGGCCAGTTCCGCGTCGCCGGTCAGCTCGACCTGGCGGGCCAGCCGGCTCAGCAGGTGCCCGCGCCACTCGCCGAGGTTGGCGATGTGCGGCGCGAGCCCGTCGGGGTGCAGGCTGACCCGCAGCACGTTCGCCGGCGCGGCCAGCAGCTCCGGCGCGGCCAGGTCGGTGAGGAGCGTCAGGCTGGAGTTGGCGGCGACCAGGTTCCAGCCCCGGTCGACCACCACCGCCGGGTACGGCTCGTGACCGGTCAGCACCTGACGCACGGCGGCGCGGACCGCCGCCATCTGCGGCGCGTCCAGGTCGTTCTCCGGGTACACCGGGGCATAGCCCGCCGCCAGCAGCAGCCGGTTGCGTTCGCGCAGCGGCAGGTCGAGCGGCCCGGCCAGTCGCAGCACCATCTCCCGGCTCGGCCTGGACCGTCCGGTCTCGACGAAGCTGAGGTGCCGGGTGGAGATCTCCGCCCGGATGGACAGCTCCAGCTGGCTGAGCCGGCGCAGCTCCCGCCATCGGCGCAGCGCCTCGCCCACCGTCGGCGCGGACGCGTGGACGGTGGCGGTCATCGCCGCCCCCGTCCCGCGCTCGTCGGTCGGAGTCGGAAACGGCGTGTGGTCGTCATGGTCCCCCGTCTCGGTCAGGTGGTGCGGTGCCCAGCGCCACTGTGCCGTGCGCCGGGGCACGCGTCGATTACCTGCCGGGTAATCGCCGACGGGCCGGTCCACCGCCACCGGCCGTTACCCGCCAGATAATCGACACCCTCCGCCGGGCGGTGCGAGGGTTCTCGCCGTCAGCAACCGACGAAGGGAGCACCCGATGAGCGCACACTCCCACCTGGTCGACCGTTACCTCGCCGTGTGGAACGAGCCGGACGCCGAGGCCCGGGCGGCGGCCGTCGCCTCGCTCTTCACCCCGGACGCCACCTACACCGACCCGCTGGCGGCGGTACGCGGCCACCAGGAGATCACCGCCGTCGTCACCGGGGTCCGGGACACCTTCCCGGGGCACGTCCTGCGCCGGCACGGCATCGTGGACGGGCACCACGACGTGGTCCGGTTCGGCTGGGAGCTGGTGGCCGCCGAGGGCGGCGACCCGGTGGTCGTCGGCTTCGACGTGGCGGTCTGCGACCCGGACGGCCGGGTGCGTGTCGTGCACGGTTTCCTGGACAAGGTGCCCACGCCGGTCTGATCCGGCATCCACGGGTTCCCCGCCCGGGCCGGTGGGCGAAACCCCTCGCCCGACCGGTGCCACCGGCCGGAACACCCGTCCACGAATTCCCCGACCGGACCGCCCCGCACCCCTCACGCCGCCCGCCCACCGTGTCGATCAAGAGGTTTGGGTAGGTCCGACGCACGATTCCGTACCCAAACCTCTTGATCAACGGGGTGAGCACGTGGGCCGGAGCGCGGGGTGGGGTGGTTGTGTGGTGGGTGGGGTGATTGTCCGGTCTGACCTGCGGGATCCCGTGGTGGGGGCCACCCCGGTGGCGGAATCGGCGGCGGGGTGGGGGCGTTGTACATGGCATAACCACCGGCGCTCCCCGCACGGCACAGCTGCCGGAGCGGCCGGGCAACGTGGGCACACTCGGCAGGCCGAGGAATGCAGGCGTCGCCGGCTCGGTTACATCCCCGGGAGCCCCGCGTAGTGGAGTGCAGGTGCCGCCGGTTGGGTCACCCCCCGGGCACCAGACACCCGGCCTGCGGAATGCGGGCCCCACCGGACGGGTTACCTCCCCCGGACACCGAGGCCCCGCCCCGGAATGCGGGCCCGGCCAGCGTGGTTACATCCCCCGGGACACCGAGACACCCGGCCTGCGGAATGCGGGACCGGCCGGATCGGTTACATCCCCCTGGACACCCGAGCAGGCACCGCCGCCAGGGTCCCCCCGGACCCCGCGCAGGCACCGCCGCCGGACCGTCCCCCTCAAACTTCCCCCCTTCGCGGCACACCGCCCCCCAGCGCTGCCGCACCTCCCCCGAACGCAGAAGGAGCATCCCCATGCGTACCGACATCCTGCGCAAGACCGCCCTGACCGCCCTCACCATCACCGCCACCACCGGCGGCATCGCCGCCCCCGCCCTGGCCGCCCACGCCGCCCCGGCCGACAAGCCCGCGGCGCAGGCCGAGCGCAAGCCCAACGGCGAACGACAGCTCAAGGTCGACTACCAGGCCCAGCCCAACTTCTACTACTGCGGCCCCGCCGCCGCCCGCAACGCCCTCAGCGTCCAGGGCAAGGACATCGACGTCGACGCCATGGCCAAGATCATGGGCACCACCGAGAACGGCACCAACAGCATCAACGACATCACCCCCGTCCTGAACAAGGAAACCGGCAAGACCGACGCCTACCGCAGCGTCGAGATCAAGACTCCGAAGGCCGACACCAAGCAGACCGACACGATGCGCGCCGACATCGTCGCCGCCATCAACGACGGCCACGCCATCGTCGCCAACATCGCCGGCACCGCCACCGACACCAACGGCGGCGTGCACTCCTTCGAAGGCGGCCACTACATCAGCGTCACCGGCTACCGCGACAACGGCCACACCGTCACCATCGCCGACTCCGCCAACCCGAACACCGCCAGCTACGAGATGGACATCGACACCCTCGCCGACTGGACCGCCACCCGCGGCTACGCCCACTGACCCACCACGACAAGGGCCGACCCCCACCCAGGGGTCGGCCCTTTCGTCGTACCCGGGGTCAGCCGCCCGAGTCAGCCAGCTCCGCGCCCTCGGGGACGGTGTCGTCGTCCCGGCTGGCCAGCCAGCCGTCCGGCAGGAAGACCTTGCCCGGGGAGTTCGTCCGGCCACGCGGCTGGCCGAGGGTCTCCACCGGGAACGGCACGGTCGGGTCGAGCTTGCCGAGCAGGTCGTCGAGCTGGGCCAGGCTGTCGATCATCGCCAGCTCACGGCGCAGCTCGCTGCCGACCGGGAAGCCCTTCAGGTACCAGGCGACGTGCTTGCGGAAGTCGGTGCAGCCGTCCCGCTCGCCCCGCGCCGGCGTACGCGACCCGGCGGTGAACTGGTCGACCAGCAGCTCGGCGTGACGGCGCATGGTCGCGGCGACCTCACCGAGCTGCGGCAGCCGCCGCTCGGGGCGGCCGTTGAAGGCGGCCTCCAGATCGGCGAAGAGCCACGGCCGGCCCAGGCAGCCGCGCCCGATCACCACGCCGTCCACCCCGGTGTGCGCGACCATCCGCAGCGCGTCGTCGGCCTCCCAGATGTCGCCGTTGCCGAGCACCGGCACGTCGAGGGCCTGCTTGAGGGTGGCGATGGCGTCCCAGTCCGCCGTGCCCGAGTAGCGCTGCGCGGCCGTCCGCCCGTGCAGGGCGACCGCCGCGACCCCGGCGTCCTGGGCGGCGAGCCCCGCCTCGACGTACGTCAGGTGCTCGTCGTCGATGCCCTTGCGCATCTTCACGGTGACCGGCACCCCGGCGGGTGACGCGGCGTCCACCGCGGCCTTCACCAGCCGGGCGAAGAGTCGCCGCCGCCACGGCAGCGCCGAACCGCCGCCCTTGCGGGTCACCTTCGGCACCGGGCAGCCGAAGTTCAGGTCGATGTGATCGGCGAGGTCCTTCTCGACCACGATCCGCACCGCCTTGGCGGTGATCTCCGGGTCGGTGCCGTAGAGCTGGAGGCTGCGCGGCTGCTCGTTCTCCCCGAAGGCGATCATGCGCAGCGTCTTGGGGTTCCGCTCCACCAGCGCGACGGTGGTGATCATCTCGCAGACGTAGATGCCGCCGCCCTGCTCTCGGCAGAGCTGCCGGAAGCCGACGTTGGTGATGCCGGCCATCGGGGCGAGCACCACCGGCGGCCACACCTGGTGCCGCCCGAGGGTGAGCGGGCGGAGCGCGACGGGAGCGGCGGGAGCAGTCACGTACCCAAGAATCCCATGCCCGCGACGGTGGCCCGGCCGCCGGTGGCCGGCCGCCGCCGCGATGGTGAGCGAACTCGCACCGCGACGGCGACGGCGGACGGGTCAGACGGTGCCCGGGTTCGACAGGATCAGGCCGGAGACGTCCACGATGACCGACGTCGCGGCGTTGACGTGGAGCGCGAAGCACAGCGGTCGGCCGTTGTGGCTGCCGAGCCGCACCTCGACCAGGTTGGAGAGGATCTGGTTCGGCCCCCACCAGTTCAGCGACGAGGTCCTCGGCCGGGCGATCGAGGAGCTGTACGCGGTCAGCACGCCGGCCGAGACGGTGCCCGCCACGGTGATGTTGACGTAGGCGGTGGTGGCCCGCTCGGCCAACGCCGGCGGCACGTTCTGCAGGGTCAGGTGGATCACCTGGCCGGCGTTGAGCCTGCCGGAGCTGACCACCGAGGTGGAGCTGACGATGTGCGGGGCGTAGGTCGCCAGCGACCGGGTGTCCAGGATCCGCTGCGGCCGGACGGCCATCGTCCGGTTCGCCCAGCGGGAGGTGCTGACGTACGCCTTCCGGCCGCCCTGTCCGCCGATCACCAGGTCGCCGACCGGGGTGACGGCGAGCGAGCCGGTGGGCAGCTCCGCCGGGAGGTGCTCCTCGTTGGTGGGCCCCAGCCGCAGCGGGTCTGCCGAGCCGAGCGCCAGCGTCGGGTTGCTCTCCGAACCCCCGACCAACTCGGTCTCCGCCGTGCCGGCGTCGTTGACCTGCCCGATCAGCACCGGCTCCCCGGCGTCGGCGTGCGCCGGGGCGGCGACCAGCGCCGTCGCGCCGAGCCCGGCACCCGCCGCGACGCCGGTGGCGATGATCCGCCGGCGGGTGCTCGACGAGGACTCCTCGCTGGTCATGTCCCTGCTCTCCTCGGCCGAACGGTCACGCGCCACCCTGCACCCCCTGGTCGTCGGCGACGCCGGCACGCGGGTCACTCGTGGTCGCGGTCTTCGGGTTGTTGATCGACACGTACTCCGGGTGGGCGACCAGCAGGCCGGTGACGTCGAGGATCACCGCGGCGGCGCTGCGCTGCACCCGGATGCGGACCACGTCCGGCTCCTCGCCGGAGGCCATGACCTGGGTGATCACCCCGTTGGAGAGCAGCTGACCGGCGGTCCACCAGTTGATGGTGGAGGCCGACGGGAGCGGGCCGCCGCCCCAGACCGTGGCGAAGCCGCCCTTCTCGGTCTTGGCGACGGTGACGTTGCCCAGCAGGCCCTCGACGTCGTACGCGATCCCGGCCAGGGTCACCACCAGCTCGGTCTCGGCCGGCGCCCGACCCTGCGCGTCGATCCGGTCGCCGCCCTGGACCAGCCGGGCCCGCCCCTCGGCGCTGCGGGTGTCGAGCACCCGGGTCGGCGGGATCGGCACGAGCATGCTGGCGTTCGCCGTGGTCAGCGTCGTGTGCCGGGTGCTGCCGTCGGAGACGCTCAGGCCGTACGGGCTCGGCGCGACGGTGCCGGCGGGTGCGGTGGGGCCGCCGGTGGCCCCGGGCGTCCCCAACCGCAGCGTCGGGCCGTCCGGGTTGCGCAGCACCAGGGTGGCGCCCCCGTTCGGGGCAGCGCCGCGGACGGTCGTGGTGGCGCCCTGGTTGGTCCCGCCGAGCTTGACCGGCGTGCCGGCGGCGGCGGCCGGCGTGGCGTTGGCGGCCGTGGCGGCGGTGGCGGCGACCGCCGCGCCGCCGGTGACGGCGGCGCGGCGCAGCAGGCCACGCCGCGACGTGGAACGGTCGGACGTCATCTCATTCCCCCGTGACGTGGTGGGTCGCCGGGCCGGCGACGTGGGCGTGGAACCGCCGGGCCATCAGCCCTCGTCCTTGAGCAGCACCTGGTGCGGGTGGCCGACCAGCAGGCTGGTCATGTCCACGATCACGTGGGTGGGCGAGGCGGTGGCCTGGAGGGTCAGCACGCTGCGGAACGACCCGAAGGCCCCGAGCTGGCTGAACAGGAAGTTGGACAGGATGGTGCCCGCGGTCGACCAGTTCACCGTGGACGCCGTCGGCTTGGCGCCGCTGCCCCACACGGTGAGCACCCCCGCCCCGGTCATGCCGACCACGGTGACGTTGCCCTTGACCGCGTAGCCGTCCCGGACGTAGGCGTCGAGGGCGAGCACCACCGGCACGCCCGGCTGGAGCCGGCCGTTGGCGTCCAGCGCGCCGGAGACGAGGTTGCGCCGCAGGTTGACGTCGCGGGTGTCGAGGACCCGGGTGGGCGGGACGGCGACGGAGGTGGTGGCCCACTCGCTCGTCCACACCCAGCCGCTGGTCTCGGCCCGGTCGGTCCGGACGTACAGGCCGCGCTCCTGGTCGACGGCCACGGTCCCCGGCGCGGCGTTCAGCGTGGCCGCCGCGGAGAGCGCGCCGGGCACCAGCCGCAGCGGCGCGCCGGAGCCGTTCGCCAGATGCAGCGGGGTCTGCCCGGCGTCGTGCAGCAGCGTGGTGCTGGCGGCGCCGGCGTCGTTGGTCGTACCCAGGACGAGGTCGCCACCCGGGGCCGCCTGGGCGGTGCCCGGCAGGCCCACCGCGGCGACCACGCCCGCGCCCGCGCCACCTGCGGCGACCGTGGCGGCGCGGCGCAGCAGGCGCCGCCGCTCCGGGTCGTGGTCAGAGTCCTGTTGCGGCGTCATACGCACACCCCCGTGACGAGATTCGACGCCGAATGCTCGCACGAGATCAGGTACCGCTCAACCAGCCGTCCGGTGCGTAGACGGCGACGGCCCCGCCCGCGGATGGCGGGACGGGGCCGTCGACGGCGTCGCTCAGCAGCCGGGCAGGCGCTCGATCAGGTAACGCTCCACCTGGTCCAGGGAGACCCGCTCCTGGGCCATGGTGTCCCGGTTGCGCACGGTCACCGCGTCGTCGTCGAGGGTGTCGAAGTCGACGGTGACGCAGAACGGGGTGCCGATCTCGTCCTGCCGGCGGTAGCGGCGGCCGATCGCCTGCGAGTCGTCGAACTCGACCACCCAGCGCTTGCGCAGCTGCGCGGCGAGGCCCTTGGCCTTCGGCGAGAGCGCCTCGTTGCGCGACAGCGGCAGCACCGCCACCTTGACCGGGGCGAGCCGCGGGTCGAAGCGCATCACGGTGCGCTTGTCCACGCCGCCCTTGGTGTTCGGCGCCTCGTCCTCGTCGTACGCCTCGAGCAGGAACGCCAGCACCGCGCGGGTGAGGCCGGCGGCCGGCTCGATGACGTACGGCAGCCAGCGCTCCTGCTTCGTCTGGTCGAAGTAGGACAGGTCGACGCCGGAGTGCTTGCTGTGCGTGGCGAGGTCGAAGTCGGTCCGGTTGGCGATGCCCTCCAGCTCGGCGAACTCGCTGCCGCCGAACCGGAACCGGTACTCGATGTCGACGGTGCGCTTCGAGTAGTGGGAGAGCTTCTCCTTCGGGTGCTCGTACAGGCGCAGGTTGTCCGCCGACAGGCCGAGGTCGAGGTACCAGTTCCAGCGCTCCTGGAGCCAGTACTCGTGCCACTGCTCGTCCGAGCCCGGCTCGACGAAGAACTCCATCTCCATCTGCTCGAACTCGCGGGTGCGGAAGATGAAGTTGCCCGGGGTGATCTCGTTGCGGAACGACTTGCCGGTCTGCGCGATGCCGAACGGCGGCTTCTTGCGGGCGACCGTCTCGACGTTCTTGTAGTTGACGAAGATGCCCTGGGCGGTCTCCGGGCGCAGGTAGTGCAGGCCCTCGTCGCTCTCCACCGGGCCGAGGAAGGTCTTCATCAGACCGTTGAACATCTTCGGCTCGGTGAAGGTGCCCTTGTTGCCGCAGTTCGGGCAGTTCAGCTCCTGCAACGAGGTCAGCGGCTTGCCGTGCTTCTCGGCGTACGCCTCCTCGAGGTGGTCGGCGCGGAACCGCTTGTGGCAGGACTGGCACTCGGTGAGCGGGTCGACGAACTCGGCGATGTGGCCGCTGGCCTCCCAGACCTTGCGGGCCAGGATGACCGCGGAGTCCAGGCCGACGACGTCGTCGCGCTGCTGGACCATGCTCTTCCACCACTGCCGGCGGACGTTCTCCTTCAACTCCACGCCGAGCGGACCGTAGTCCCACGCCGACCGGGTGCCTCCGTAGATCTCGCTGGAGGGGAAGACGAAGCCTCGGCGCTTGGCGAGGCTGACGACGGCGTCGATACGGTCGGCTGGCATGTTTCCTCCTACGCCGACTGGCGGTCGGCGGGGACGTGACGTGGATGGAACGGAACAGTTCGGGACAACGGTACGACCAGCGGCACCCCGAGCCCAGCAGAATACCGGGGTCGGGTCAGTTGACCCCGCAGACCTCCAGCCCGGCCGTCTGCTGGTCGGGGGCGAGGGTCACCGTCTGCACGTCCTGCCCGCCACCGCTGAAGGTCACGTCGACCGGCACGGTGAGCGTGTTGGGATCGACGTCGCCGATCCGGTACGAGGCCACCGCCGGCTCGTCGGACACCCGCCGGGCGAACTCGCGGCGCGACTCGCGCCGCTGGGCGGAGTCGCAGAGCGTGTCGTACGCCTTGCCGTACTCCTTGCGCACCAGCGCGCCGTAGTAGGCGTCGGTGATCGCCTCGCCCTGCTCCTCGGTAGCCTGGATGCTGCTCACGGTCAGCCCGACCAGGGCCGTGCCGCCCCCGCCGCAGCAGATCAGCAGCGCCAGCGCGCCGGCCCCGAGCCCCAGCCAGAGCCGCTTGCGACTGCCCTCGGTGGGCGGCGCGGCGAACGGCGGGGCGACCCCCGGGCCTTGTGGCGGGGTGGGCACGCCGTCGGCGGACGGCGGGGCCTCGCCCCGGCCGGGCATCTCGGGGTACGGCGACGGTGCTGCCGGGCCGGGTGCGGTCATAGGAGCAGGGTAGTGCCCGCCGTCGCGCCGGTGCCCCCGCGCGCCCCGATCACCGGCGCGGGCGCCACGCCCGGTCACCGGTGCGGGTGGGTGGCCCGGTCGCTGGCGGCCACCACGACCTCGCCGGCCGGGGCGGCGCTGGCCAGCGTCTCGTACGCCGACGGCTCGTCGATCGACTCGGCGAGCAGCGGCACGGCGGCGATCTTGACGTCGAAGCCGCCCAGCCCCCGCCGGTACGCCCCGACCGACTCCCACTCGGTGAGCAGGCACCAGTGCCGTGGGTCGTCGAGTGCCCGCAGCAGTTCGCCGCGCAGGTAGCCGGGGCGGGCGGCGAGCGCGGCGAGCGCGGCGTGCGCCCGGGCGACGAAGTCGTCGGCGACATCGACGTCGACCACGAACCGGTTGGTCACCTGCACCGGGTTCCTCCTCGTAGAGTCTGTGGGATGCAGCGTACGCAGAACCCTGTGCTGGCCCGGCTGGCCCGGGCGAACCCGACCTCGGTGTTCCTCGCCACGCTGGTGCTGGTGCTGGTGGCCCTCTTCGCGCCGGGGCCGGTCGGCGGGGTGCTGCTGCTGGCGCTCGCCGCCGGGCTGGTCTGGCTGATGGTGGTCACCTGGCCGGTCCAGGCCCCCCGCACCCGGGTGGTGCGGCTGCTGATGCTGACCCTGTTGATCGCCGTGGCGCTGGCCAAGCTGCTCTGACATGCAATCATGCGTTTTTGACAATCATTCTCGTTCTCACGGAGAGTTGATGTCATGAACATCCGCTCCGCTCCGCGCGCCCTGGCCGCCGTCACCGCCCTGCTCGCCCTCGGCGGCACCGCCGCCTGCTCGTCCGCCGGCGCCGGCGCCGGCGCCGACCCGCAGCGGGTCGACGTGGTGGCCGCCTTCTACCCGTTGCAGTTCCTCGCCGAGCGGATCGGCGGCGACGCGGTCACGGTGAGCAACCTGGTCAAGCCGGGCGCGGAGCCGCACGACCTGGAACTCAACCCGGGCCAGGTGGGGCAGGTCACCGAGGCGGAGCTGGTCGTCTACCTCAAGGGCTTCCAGCCGGCGGTGGACGAGGCCGTCGCGCAGAACGCCGGCGACCGGGCCTTCGACGTGTCGACCGTGCAGCCGCTGCTGACCGCCGCGCAGGCCGGCCACGACCACGACCACGAGGGCGAGGGCGAGGGTGAGGCCGGTCACGCCGAGGAGGAGGCCGGCGGCCCCGACCCGCACCTCTGGCTCGACCCGACCCGGCTGGCCACCGTCGGCGACAAGCTGGCCGCCCGGCTCGGCGCGGCCGACCCGGATCGGGCCGCCGACTACACCGCCCGGGCCACCGCGCTCCGTGGTGAGCTGGAGAAGCTCGACGCCGAGTTCACCGCCGGGCTGAAGACGTGCCAGCGCCGGGAGATCGTGGTGAGCCACACCGCCTTCGGCTACCTGACCGAGCGCTACCGGCTGGAGCAGGTCGGCATCGCCGGGCTCAGCCCGGAGAACGAGCCCAGCCCGAAGCGGCTGGCCGAGGTCGCCGAGGAGGCCCGGGAGCACAAGGCCACCACGATCTTCTTCGAGACGCTGGTCAGCCCCAAGGTCGCCAAGACCATCGCCACCGAGGTCGGCGCGAAGACCGCCGTGCTGGACCCGCTCGAAGGGCTGTCGAGCGACAACGGCGGGGACTACCTTTCGGTGATGCGTACCAACCTGCAGACCCTGAGGACGGCGTTGAGCTGCTCGTGACACCACCTGTCATCACCGTCGCGCACGGGGTGGTCGGCTACGACGGCCGCCCCGTGCTGCGTGACGTCTCGCTGTCCGTGACCGCCGGTGAGGTGGTCGCCGTCCTCGGCGCCAACGGCTCCGGCAAGTCCACCCTGATCCGCGCCGTGCTGGGCCTGGTGCCGCTGGCCGCCGGCTCCGTCGAACTCTTCGGCACCCCGCTGCGCCGGTTCCGGCAGTGGCGGCGCATCGGGTACGTGCCGCAGCGCCTCGGCGCCGGCGGTGGCGTACCGGCCACGGTGCGCGAGGTGGTGGCCTCCGGGCGGCTGGCCCGCCGGGGCGTGCTGCGCCCGCCGGGACGCGCCGACCGGGAGGCCGTCGAGGAGGCGCTGCGCGCCGTCGGGCTCGCCGACCGGGCCGGCGACCCGGTCGCCACCCTCTCCGGCGGCCAGCAGCAACGCACCCTGATCGCCCGGGCGCTGGCCGGACGGCCGGAGCTGCTGGTGCTCGACGAGCCCACCGCGGGCGTCGACGCGGCCAGCCAGGAGGCGTTCGCCGGGGCGCTGCGCGACTTCGTCGACGGTGGTGGCACCGTGCTGCTCGTCGCACACGAGCTGGGACCGCTGCGCCCGCTGATCAGCCGGGCGGTCGTCGTCCACCAGGGTGGCATCGCCCACGACGGCGCGGTGCCCGAGCCCGCCGGGCACCACGCCGAGCCCGATCACGACCACGTGCACCCGCACGGTCCCGACGAGCCCGCCGGGCTGTGGAGCAGCTGATCATGGAACTCTTCCAGTACCCCTACATGCAGCGCGCGCTGATCGGCGCGCTGGTCATCGGCCTGGCCGCCCCCGCGCTCGGCATCTACCTGGTGCAGCGGCGGCTGGCCCTGATCGGCGACGGCGTCGGACACGTGGCGCTGACCGGGGTCGGCGCGGGACTGCTGCTCAACCGCTCCCCGGTGCTGGTGGCGGTGCTGGTGGCGACCCTCGGCGCGGTCACCATCGAGCTGGTCCGGGCCCGGGGGCGCACCTCCGGCGACCTCGCGCTGGCGCTGCTCTTCTACGGCGGCATCGCCGGCGGCGTGATGCTCGTCGGGCTCTCCGACGCCACCAGCACGAACCTCAACGCGTACCTCTTCGGGTCGCTGACCACGATCTCGCCGCAGGACCTGACCACCATCGCGGTGCTCGGCGCGGCGATCCTCGTCACCATGCTGGCGCTGCGCCCCGCGCTCTTCGCGGTCTGCCACGACGAGGAGTACGCGAAGGTCTCCGGGCTGCCGGTGCGGACGTTGAACCTGCTGCTGGCGGTCGCCACCGCGGTCACCGTGACCATCGCCATGCGGGCCGTCGGCGTGCTGCTGATCAGCGCCCTGATGGTGGTCCCGGTGGCCACCGCCCAGCAGGTCACCCGGGGGTTCCGCAGCACCATGACCGCCGCGATGGCGCTCGGCCTCTTCGCCGCCGGCGCCGGGGTCTGGGTGGCGGCGACCGCCGACACCGCCCCGGGCGCCTCGGTGGTGCTGCTGGCCATCGCCTCGTTCCTGGTGGTGGCGGTCGCCGCCGCGGCCTGGCGGGTGCTGCGCCGCCGGGCCACGCCCGCCGCCGCGCCGACCCCCGAACCGCACGAGGTCGTCCTGCGTTGACGCCGCCCCGCAGTCCGTCGGCGGTATTGGTTACCGTTGCAGGGTGACCGTCACCAACGGATACGACGCCTACGAGGGCGCGGGCGACCTGCTGCGCGCCCTCTCGGCCCCGATCCGGCTGGCGATCGTGAGCGAACTCGCGCAGGGTGAGCGGTGTGTGCACGAGCTGGTGGAGAAGCTCGGCGCCCCGCAGCCGCTGGTCTCCCAGCACCTGCGGGTGCTGCGGGGCGCCGGCGTGGTACGCGGCTCCCGGCGCGGCCGGGAGATCGCGTACGCCCTGGTCGACGAGCACGTCGCGCACATCGTGGCGGACGCGGTCAGCCACGCCGGGGAGGGATCGTGAACGAGCGCGGCGAGTGGGGAATCCGGCGGCCTCGACCGCTCGACGGCCGCGGGGAGGCGGGGACATGAGCGAGACAGCGGCGCTGCGGAACACCCGGCAGCGCACGGCGGTGAGCACCCTGCTCGCCGAGGTGGAGGGCTTCCACAGCGCGCAGGACCTGCACGCCATGCTGCGGGACCGGGGCGAGCGGGTCGGGCTCACCACCGTCTACCGCACCCTCCAGGGGCTCGCCGACGCGGGCGAGATCGACGTGATGCGCCCGCCGGGCGGTGAGCACCTCTACCGGCGGTGCAGCGAGGGGCACCACCACCACCTGGTCTGCCGGGCCTGCGGCCGTACGGTCGAGGTGGCCGGCCCGGCGGTGGAGACCTGGGCCGAGCGGGTGGCGGCCCAGCACGGCTTCTCCGACGTCAGCCACACCATGGAGATCTTCGGCACCTGCCCGCAGTGCGCCGGCTGACCGACGAGGGATGCCGGGCGGGGCGTGCCGTGACACGCTGTCCGGCGTGAAGATCTACGCTGATCGCTTCCCCGTCTTCCTCCGTCAGCTGCTCACCGACCTGCTCGTGGCCGTCTGGGTGTACGCCGCGATCCGCTTCGCCCTGTGGCTGCACGACCTGGTGCAGCGGCTCGCCGTACCCGGTCGGAAGCTGGAGGGGGCGGGCGGCGGTCTCGCCGACAACCTGGCCGACGCCGGCGGCAAGGTCGGCCGGGTGCCGCTGGTCGGCGACGAGCTGACCGCGCCCTTCACCCGGGCCGCGGACGCCGCCCGCTCGGTCGCCGAGGCGGGCCGCGACCAGCAGGAGCTGGTCGGCCAGCTCGCCCTGGCGTTGAGCGTCGCGGCGCTGGTCTTCCCGCTCGGGCTGGTGCTGTTCGGCTGGCTGCCGCTGCGGGTGCGGTGGATGCGCCGGGCGTCCTCGGCGAAGGCACTCGCCGCCGCGCCGGCCGGACGGGACCTGCTGGCCCTGCGCGCCCTGGTCGGGCAGCCGCTGCGGAAGCTGACGACGATCGATCCGGACGTGGCCGAGGGGTGGCGGCGCGGCGACGACGCCACCGTCGACGCGCTCGCCGCGCTGGAGCTGCGTCGACTCGGCCTGCGGAGCGGCCGCTAAGGTCGTCGGGTGTTCTACTTCCTGGTCGTCATCGCCGCCCTGTTGCTCGGCTACGCCGCCGTGCTGGTGACCTTCGTCCGCAAGGGGCGCAAGATCCCGCCCGCGGCGTACCTGGGGCTGGCCGCGCTCAACGGGCTCATCCTGGCCGCCGTGCTGGCCTGGGCGATCGCCCGCTGACCCGGCCGCCGGCGGGGTCGTCGGGCGGGCCCGGCCGCGCGGTGCGGCAGGTGACGGTGTCCGGGCGGTCGGAGACCGTCACCTGCCGCGCTCCGCGTCGGTCCGGGCCGCAGCGCCGCCCGAGGTCGGCGCTGCGGCGGGACGCGCCGCCCGAGGTCAGCGCTGCGGCGGGATGCGGCGACGCACGTCCTCGGCGGTGGAGGGGCCGGCCTGCCAGCGCGCCACCCAGGGGGCGTCGGCCGGCGGGGTGATCACGCCCGCCTCCAGCCCGGCGTACCGGCCGGCGAGGATGCGCTTCGCGGCGGCCACGTCGACGGAGTCGGTGTTCTGCCACAGGGCGGTGAAGAGCTGCTCGACCCGGACCCGGGCCTGGCGGCAGAACAGGTCGGCCAGCTCGACGTTCTCCGGGCGGGTGTCCTTCTCCGCGTACGCCCGGACGCAGACCGCGCTCATCGCGAACAGCTCCGCGCCGATGTCCACCACCCGGCCCAGGAACGCCTGCTTGCGCTCCATCTTCCCCTGCCAGCGGGACATCGCGTAGAAGGTGGAGCGGGCCAGCTTGCGGCTGTACCGCTCGACCTGGCGCAGGTGGCCGGCGAGCGGCCCGAACTCGCCGTACGCGTTCGGGCTCTGGCCCCGGCCGACGGCGAGGGTGGGCAGCCACTTGGCGTAGAAGGCGCCGGCACGCACCCCCGCCTTCGCCTTGCGGCCGAGGCCGGCGTCCGGGTCGATGATGTCGCCGGCGACCGAGAGGTGGGCGTCGACGGCCTCCCGGGCGATCAACAGGTGCATGATCTCGGTCGAGCCCTCGAAGATCCGGTTGATCCGCAGGTCCCGGACGAGCTGCTCGACGGCGGCCGGGCGTTCGCCCCGCGCGGCGAGCGAGTCGGCCGTCTCGTAGCCGCGCCCGCCCCGGATCTGCACCAGCTCGTCGCCGATCTTCCAGGCCATCTCGCTGGCGTACAGCTTCACCAGCGCCGCCTCGATCCGGATGTCGTTGCGGTCGTCGTCGGCGAGCAGGCAGCACAGGTCGAGCATGGTCTCCATGCCGTACGTGGTGGCGGCGATGAAGGCCAGCTTCTGGGCGACCGCCTCGTGCTCGCCGACCGGCCGGCCCCACTGGACCCGGTCGGCGGCCCACTCCCGGGCCACGTTCAACGCCCACTTGCCCGCGCCCACGCACATCGCCGGCAGCGACAGCCGGCCGGTGTTCAGCGTGCTCAGGGCGATCTTCAGCCCCTTGCCCTCGCCGCCGATGACGTTCTCCTTCGGCACGAAGACGTCGTGGAAGCGGGTGAGGCTGTTCTCCAGGCCGCGCAGGCCGACGAACGCGTTGCGCCGCTCGACGGTGATGCCCTCGCTGTCGCCGTCCACCACGAAGGCGGTGATGCCGCCGCGTCGTCCCTCACCGGCCGGGACCCGGGCCATCACCACCAGCAGGGTGGCGACGGTGCCGTTGGTGGCCCAGAGCTTCACCCCGTTGAGCCGGTAGCCGGTGCCGTCGGCGGTCGGCTCGGCGACGGTGGCGAGCCGGGCCGGGTCGGAGCCGACGTCCGGCTCGGTGAGCAGGAAGGCGGAGACCTCACCGGCGGCCAGCCGGGGCAGGAAGGTCTGCTTCTGCGCGTCGGTGCCGAACATCTTCAGCGGCTGCGGCACCCCGATGGACTGGTGGGCGGAGAGCAGCGCCCCGATCGCCGGGCTGACCGAGCCGGCCAGCATCAGCGCCCGGCAGTAGTGCAGGTTGCTCAGGCCGAGCCCGCCGTACTTCCGGTCGATCTTCATGCCGAAGGCGCCGAGCCGGGCCAGCCCGTGGAAGACCTCGTCGGGGATGCGGGCGTCCCGCTCGATGGCGGCGCCGTCCACCTCGGAGCGCAGGTACGCCTCGAACTCGGTGAGGAACGCCTCGGCCCGCGCGTCGTCGGCCGGATCCGAGCGGGGCCACGGGTCGATCAGGTCCAGCCGGAACCGGCCGAGGAAGAGTTCCTTGCCGAAACTGGGCCGGTCCCAGGCCGCCTCCCGGGCCGCCTCGGCGACCTGGCGGGCCTCCTTCTCGGAGACCTGGCCCGCCTCGGCGGGCAGTGGCCCGGCGCCGTCGGCGGTGGATGGGTTGTGGTGCGTCGCGGTCACGGCTGCCCCCTCGAACCTCGGTCCGGATGCGTCAACGTGCTCGACACGAGCAACGCTACCCCCGGGTGTTACCCAGGGGTAGCGTCGTGTGCACGTCCGATTTCCCGGCCGATGACCGGCGCGGCGGGTCAGTCGCCGGCCAACGACCTCGGGTCGTCGTCATCGTCGTCGATGTCGTCCTCACCCCAGTTGCGGCGGGCGAACGGCAGGAACATCCAGAAGGTCAGGAACCACAGCGCGGTGATCCCGCTGAGCAGGAAGGCGATGCTCCGGTCGAGCACGAAGTCGGTGATCAGCAGCACCGCGCTGACCATCGAGATCAGCATGAAGGCGAGGCCGCCGCTGGCCATCCGGTGCGCGAAGCGGACCAGCTCCGGCTTGCGGCCCTGGCGGAAGAGCGCACGGTGGAAGGCGACCGGCGAGATGATCATCGCGGTGGCGGCGGCCGCCGACAGCAGCGCGACGATGTAGACGTCCTTCTGGAAGCCGCTCGTCCGGTCGAAGCCGGCGCTGAACGGCAGGGTGAGCAGGAAGGCGAAGAGGATCTGCACGCCGGTCTGCGCGACCCGCAACTCCTGGAGCAGGTCGGCGAAGTTGCGCTGCCAGCGCTGCTTCTCGGATTCCTTCGACACGCGCTACCTCCGGGTGAGACGGTACCGCCGGCCGGGCCGCGCCCGCCGGCAGCAACGCCTTTGCCCCCGGGCGTCCCGCGCGAAACCGGTTCACGATCGCCGCGCTCGCGCTCGGGGCGCCACCCCAGATCACGACTGCGGGGCTCGCAGACCCGGCTCACTCCTCGCGCTCACAGCGCCACCCCAGATCGCGACTGCGGGGCTCGCAGACCCGGCTCACTCCTCGCGCTCACAGCGCCACCCCAGATCACGACTGCGGGGCTCGCAGACCCGGCTCACTCCTCGCGCTCACGCCCCTCGGCGGATGCGGCCGGCGTAGCGGGCCTCCAGCCCGGCGTTGTGCTCGTCGCCGCCGGTGATGTTGGCCGACAGGTAGACCGGGGGCCGCACCCCGGCCGCGAGCAGCCGGGCCACCGTCTCGGCCACGATCTGCTGGGCCAGCAGGGCCGCCGTGATCGAGGAGACCGCGCCGACCGCGCCGCCGTCGGGCAGCGGCAGGGTCGCGTCGCCGTACGGGGCGCCGTTGTCCAGCACCACGTCGGCGAAGTCGGCGAGCTTGCGGCCGGACGGGTGGCGGGAGGTCATCCGGGCGGAGTGCCGGGCCGAGGTGATCGCGACCAACCCGTGGCCGCGCTCCTTGACCAGCGAGGCGAACTCCACCATCGCCCCGTTGACGCCGGAGTTGGAGGCGAGCACGAACACGTCGGTGGGGCGTACCGGGGCCAGCTCGTAGAGCCGGTGCGCCACGGCGGGATCGCGTTCCAGGTGCGGGCCGAGGATGTCGGCCGGTTCGCCACCGAGCAGCACCAGGTCGCGCAGCGCGATCCGGTTCGTCGGCACCAGGCCGCCGGCCCGCCCGGCGATCTCCATGGCGAGGGCCTCGGAGTGGCCGGTGCCGAAGGCGTGGATCACCCCGTCGGCCCGCAGCGCCCCGGCCAGCAGGTCGGCCGCCCGGCCCACCGCCTCCCGCTGCTCGGCGGCCACCCGACCGATCGTCTCCGTGACCACCGCCAGGTAGCCCTCGGCGCTCACCGTCATGCGTCCTCCGTCCGTTCGTCACTCTCGCCGATGCCCGGCCCGGCGGGTCCGCCGCAGGCGCGGTGGGCCGCGGCCCACGGGCGCCTCGGCGGGACCGTGCGGGCCGTCGCAGCCGACGTGCCGACCCGCCGGGGGTACGGCCTCAGGCCAGCCCGCGCACCCGGGCCAGGATCGCCTCGGCCAGCAGCTCCGGCGCCCGGTCCGGGATCCAGTGGGTGACCCCGGCCAGCTCCACGAAACGGTACTCACCGGCGACGTGCCGGGCGCACGCCTCGGCGGCGGTCCGGCCGATGGCGAAGTCCTTGTCGCTCCAGACGTACGTGGTGGGCACCGACACCGTCCCGATCCGACCCAGGTCCACGTTGGACATCGCCCGGTACCAGTTCAGCGCGGCGGTCAGCGCGCCCGGCTCGCGCATCGGCTCGGCGTACCGGTCGACCCGCCGGGGGTCCCCGAGCCCGGAGATCATCCGGCGCAGCACGGCCGCCCGGCCGGCCAGCAGCACCTTCTCCGCCGTGCCGCGCTGCCGGAACAGCACCATGTACGACGAGCGGGCCTTCTGCTGCCGGTCGTGGGCGAGGGCCTGCCCGAAGGCGGCCGGGTGCGGCACGGAGACGGCGGTCAGGGTGCGGACCCGCTCCGGGTGGCCCGCCGCGAGCCCCCAGCCGACGGCGGCGCCCCAGTCGTGCCCGACCACGTGCGCGGCGTCGACGCCCAGCGCGTCGAGCACCGCCACCGCGTCGGCGACCAGCTCCGGCATCCGGTACGCCGACACCTCGGTCGGGCGCGCCCCCGGCGAGTAGCCCCGCTGGTCCAGCGCGTACGTGCGCAGCCCGGCGTCGTGCAGCGCGGGCGTCACCTCGTCCCACTCCCCGCCGTGCTGGGGGAACCCGTGCAGCAGGAGGACGGGCTCGCCGCCCTCCGGGCCGCCGGTGCGTACCTCGAACGTCAGTCCTCGCGCCTCGACCCGCATGGTCGACACCCTACCGAGCCGACGGTCGACGGGCTTCTCCCGTCGCGCCGCCCTCGGCGGTCGGCTGGGCCGTCGCCGCAGGTCGGTGCTAGCGTCTGGGCGAGACAACTTCACATCCGACAGGGGAGCGCACAGCGCTGAGAGTGCGGGCACCACCCGCAGACCCTCGAACCTGATCTGGGTAATGCCAGCGCAGGGAGTTCGGTCGACCTCCAGCCGCGCCGCCGTCCGGTCCCACCGGGCGCGGCGTGCGTCTTCTCCTGGTTCTCCATCGTTGAACTGGGAGCGATCATGGACCACACCACCACCCACCGGTGGCGCACCCTCGACATCGTCATCGCGGCGGTGCTCGGGGTCGCCTTCGGCGTCATCTTCTGGGCCTGGGGCCTGCTCTGGAACGGCCCGGCGGACGCCATCCCGCTGCCCGGGCGGGCCGCCATCTACGGCGTCTGGCTGGTGCCGGCCGTCCTCGGCGGGCTGATCATCCGCAAGCCGGGGGCCGCCTTCTTCACCCTCACCGTGGCCGCGCTGGTGTCGGTGGCGCTGGGCAGCAGCTGGGGCTGGACGCTGGTGATCCAGGGCCCGCTGGAGGCGGCCGCCGCGGAGCTGGCCTTCGCCGCGTTCGCGTACCGCAACTTCCGGCTGCCCGTCGCGCTGCTGGCGGCGACCCTGGCCGGGCTGGCCGCCGCGCTCTACGACGTCTTCGTCTGGTACCCGGGGACGGCGTGGGGCAGCTTCCGGCTCCCGTACATCCTGATCACCGCGGCCAGCTCGCTGGTGGTCGCCGGCTTCGGCGCCGTCGCCCTCACCCGCGCCCTCGCGAACACCGGCGTCCTCGACCGCTTCCCCGCCGGCCGCGAACGCGCCACGGTCTGACCACCCACCCCCGTGTTGATGATGACGTCGACGGCGACGTGGCCCGCGGACACCGCCGTCGACGCCATGGTCACGGAACGGACGGAGGGGCCGGCGTGGCGGCGGTGACACTGCGCGGGTTCGGGTGGCGGCACGCCGGGCGCAAGCGCTGGGCGCTGCGCGGGGTGGACCTGCGGGTCGAGGCGGGCGAGCGGATGCTGCTGCTCGGGCCCTCCGGCGCCGGCAAGAGCACCCTGCTGTCCGCCCTGGCCGGGCTGCTGCCGGAGGACTCCGGCGAGCAGGAGGGCACCGTCGAGATCGACGGCCTCGACCCGCGCAAGGCCCGCGAGCGGGTCGGCATCGTCTTCCAGGACCCGGAGTCGCAGCTGGTGATGGCCCGCTGCGGGGACGACGTCGCGTTCGGGCTGGAGAACCGCGGGGTGCCGACCGACGAGATCTGGCCCCGGGTCGACGAGGCGCTGCGCCGGGTCGGGTTCCCGTACCACCGGGACCGGGCCACCGCCGCCCTCTCCGGCGGCGAGCAGCAGCGACTCGCCCTGGCCGGCGCGCTCGTGCTGCGCCCCGGGCTGCTGCTGCTCGACGAGCCGACCGCCAACCTCGACCCGGTCGGCGGCGAACTGGTCCGCGAGGCGGTCGCCGGCGCGCTGGACGCCGACACCACCCTGATCCTGGTCGAGCACCGGGTGGCCGACGCGCTGCCACTGGTCGACCGGGTGGTGGTGCTGGAGCCCGGCGGCGGGGTCCGCGCGGACGGCCCACCGGAGGCGGTCTTCGCCGGGTACGGCGACACGCTCGCCGACGAGGGCGTCTGGGTGCCCGGGCACCCGATCCCGCCCCGGCGCGCCACCGCGCCGGCCGGGGAGGCGCTGCTCACCGCCGAACGGCTCGGGCTGCCGCACCGGCTGGCCGCCACCGACCTCCAGGTACGCGCCGGTGAGGCGCTCGCCGTGCTCGGCCCGAACGGGGCCGGCAAGTCCACCCTGGCCCTGCTGCTCGGCGGTCTGCTGCGCCCGGGGACCGGACGGGTCGTCGCCACCGCCGCACTGGCCGACCGGGACGCCGGCACTCCCCCGCACCGCTGGCGGGCGCCCGCCCTGGCCCGCCGGATCGGCTCGGTCTTCCAGGACCCGGAGCACCAGTTCGTCACCGGCACCGTCGGCGACGAACTGGCGCTCGGCCCCCGGCGCACCGGACGACCCGAGCCGGCGGTCAAGGCCACCGTGGACGCGCTGCTGGACCGGTTGCGGCTGACCAGGCTGGCCGGCGCCAACCCGTACACCCTCTCCGGCGGGGAGGCGCGGCGGCTGAGCGTGGCGACCGCCCTGGCCACCGCGCCCCACCTGCTCATCTGCGACGAACCCACCTTCGGCCAGGACCGGCGGACCTGGCGTGAGCTGGTCGACCTCTTCGCCGACCTGCGCGACGCGGGGCACGGCGTCGTCACGGTCACCCACGACGCGGACTTCGTCGCCGCGCTCGCCGACCGCACCGTCACCCTGCGCCGCCCCGAGGACCGGCCGTGATCAGCCTGGAACCGGTCGCCGCGCCGGACGCGCCGCTGGCCCGGCGCAACCCGGTGGCGAAGCTCGCCGCGGCGCTGGTCTTCTCCGTCGTGATGGTCGCCACCCTGGATCCGGTCGCGCCGGCCATCGCCATCGCCGTCGAACTGGCCCTGCTGCCGCTGTTCGGCATCCGCTACCGGGTGCTGGCCCGGCGGGCGCTGCCGCTGCTCGTCGGCGGGGCCGGGATCGTGGTCACCCTGGTGCTCTTCGCCGCGGACCGCTCCGGCCGGGTGCTGCTCGACGCCGGCCCGCTGCTGGTCACCTCCGGGGTGCTGCTCACCGCGCTGGGCCTGGCGCTGCGGATGTTCGCGGTGGCCCTGCCCGGGATCATCGTGTTCGCCACCACCGACCCGACCGACCTGGCCGACGCGCTGGTGCAGAACGCGAAGGCGCCGGCCCGGTTCGCGATCGGCGCGCTGGCGGCGTTCCGGCTGGTGCCGCTGCTCGGCCAGGAGTGGCAGATGATCGAGATGGCCCGCCGGGCGCGGGGCGTGGACGCCGGCCGCAACCCGGTGGCCCGGCTGCGGCTGTTCACCTCGACGGCGTTCGCCCTGCTGGTGGGCGCGATCCGGCGGGGCACCCGGCTCGCGGTGGCGATGGACGCCCGGGGCTTCGACGCCGGCACCCCGCGTACGGTCGCCCGCCGGCAGCACTTCGGCGTGGCGGACGCCCTGCTGGTCGTCGGGGCGGCGGTGCTGGCCGGGGCGGCGCTGGCGGTCAGCGTCGCGCTCGGCACCTTCCGCCCCCTGATCGGCTGACTCCCGGCAGCCCGGCGGGCACCGCTGACCGGCCCTGATCGGCTGACCCGGGCGGCCGGCGGGCACCGTCGGGGGCACCGCTGACCGTTCCCGGCCGGCCACCGTGGCGGAGCACGGCAGCCGGCCGGGAGCCGGGTCGGTCAGCTGCGCCGGAAGGCGTACCGGCGGGTCTGCCCCCGCGCGGCGGTCGAGCCGCCGCGGACCCGCGACGGCGGCGGGACCGGGGCCGGCCGGGCGACGCCGGACGAATCGGCGTCGTCGGCGAGGGTGACCGGGGTGATGGGCGACACGGTGGACGCGGCAAGGTCCGCCACGCTCACCTGCACCTCGGACCGGGACTTCTTCGGGCTGCGCCTGGCGGGCATACGCTGCCTCCTTCTGTGGACGGACCGCGCCACCGCACGGGGCGGACGGTCGACGGACGGGACGGCCCGGACGACCACAGCGGAAGGACCACGACGAGGTGGCACGCGGACGCCCGGAGCTCACGGACCCGCGGCGGCGACAGCAGCGGCGGGTCGGGCTCTCGAAGAGGGGCGTCAGATGCGCATACCGGCACGCTAACCCACCGCCGAGGCACGCGCACCCGAATTTCGTCGCCACCCCGCGAACCCGCCGGGCCGCGGCGACGGCCACCGCCCGCCGCCCGGCGCTCACGCAGCGTCCCCGGCACCGGCCGGGCACGATACGGTCGCAGCACGACAGTCGTACGAGAAGGGCGGACACGGATGGCTCAGCAGGCGACGGCGCAGATCGGGGTCACCGGGCTGGCGGTGATGGGCCGCAACCTGGCCCGGAACCTGGCTCGCAACGGCTTCACCGTGGCGGTGCACAACCGCTCGCCGGAGCGCACCCGCAGTCTCGTCGCCGAACACGGCGACGAGGGCAGCTTCGTGCCGTCGGAGTCCCTGGCCGACTTCGTCGCCTCGCTGGAGCGGCCCCGCGCCGTGATCGTGATGGTCAAGGCCGGCGCGCCCACCGACGCGGTCATCGACGAACTGGTCCCACTGCTGGAGGAGGGGGACATCGTCGTCGACGCCGGCAACGCGCACTTCGCCGACACCCGCCGCCGGGAGGAGGCGTTGCGCGGGCACGGGCTGCACTTCGTCGGCACCGGCGTCTCCGGCGGCGAGGAGGGCGCGCTGCGCGGCCCGAGCATCATGCCGGGCGGCTCCGCCGAGTCGTACGCGAAGCTCGGCCCGATCTTCGAGAGGATCGCCGCCCAGGTGGACGGCACCCCGTGCTGCCGGCACATCGGCCCGGACGGCGCCGGGCACTTCGTCAAGATGGTCCACAACGGCATCGAGTACGCCGACATGCAGCTCATCGCCGAGGCGTACGACCTGCTGCGGGCCGGGCTGTCGGCCAGCCCGGCGGAGATCGCGGAGATCTTCCGGGAGTGGAACACCGGCGAGTTGGAGTCGTTCCTCATCGAGATCACCGCCGACGTGCTGGCGCACACCGACGCGGCGACCGGCCGCGCCTTCGTCGACGTGGTGCTCGACCAGGCCGAGCAGAAGGGCACCGGCCGCTGGACCGTGCAGAGCGCGCTGGACCTGGGCATCCCGATCACCGGCATCGCCGAGGCGACCTTCGCCCGCTCGTTGTCGGGCCACGCCGGGCAGCGCGAGGCCGCCCGCCGGGCGTTCGGCGACGCCGGTGAGAAGTGGCAGGTCGAGGATCGGGAGACCTTCGTCGAGGACGTCCGGCGGGCGCTGCTGGCCAGCAAGATCGTCGCGTACGCGCAGGGCTTCGACCACATCCGCGCCGGCAGCCGGGAGTACGACTGGGACATCGACCTGGGCGGCACCGCCACCATCTGGCGGGGCGGCTGCATCATCCGGGCCCGCTTCCTGGACCGCATCCGCGAGGCGTACGACGCGCAGCCGGAGCTGCCGACGCTGCTGGTCGCGCCGTACTTCGCCGACGCGGTGCGCGACGGCGTGCCGAGCTGGCGGCGGGTGGTCGTGGACGCGGCCCGGGCCGGCGTGCCCACCCCGGCGTTCTCCTCGTCGCTGGCGTACTTCGACGGGCTGCGCGCCGAGCGGCTGCCGGCCGCCCTGATCCAGGGCCTGCGGGACAACTTCGGCGCGCACACCTACCTCCGGGTCGACCGGCCGGGGGCGTTCCACACGCTCTGGGCCAGCGACCGCGCCGAGGTGCAGGGCTGACCGGGGCCGACAGCGGGTCGCGCCGTCCCCACCGGGACGCCGCGACCTGCCGTGGCCCGGGTCCGGTCGCGGTCGGAACCGGCGACCGGACGGCCCGTACCGGGTGACCGGGGCTCACCAGGCCCGGTGCGTCTCCTCCGGAGGGGTCGGCGCCCAGCCCGCGGCCGGTTCGCCGGCCGCCAGCTCGCCGATCTCGCCGGAGCGCACGGCCGGGGTGTGCCCCAGCTCGGCGCAGTACCGCTCGGCGACGCCGGCGCAGACGTCGACGACCCGCGTCCGCTGCGTGGCGTCGACCAGACCCGCGCCGGCCAGCGCGGCGGTCATCTCGTACCGGAGATCCCGCATGTCCACCCCCGTGGCGGGCGTCCGCCTCGGCACGCCCTCACGCCGATCGTATGCGCCGACGGGGGCCGGCCCGCCGGGAACGCGTCAGCGCCGTCCCCGACCGGGGACGGCGCTGACGTCGGCGCTCACCAGAACCGGCGACGCTTGGCCTTCTGCGGGCGCAGCATGTCGGCGCCCTTGGCCAGCAGGCGGCTCACGCCGGTGGGGCCACGCCGGGCCTCCAGCGTGTGGCTGAGCCGACGGGCGCCGGCCGCCGCCAGCGGCACGGCGACCGCCATGACCGCCCACTGGGCAATCCGCTTCTGAATCATGTGGGTTCACCTCCGCGATCGGCTGCTGCGGAGGTGGTACCCCGGGTCCGAGATCGCCAATCGTGACCAGCGTGACCATCGGACCGGCGGGCGACCGTCAGGACGGCGGGGCGACCGGGTTGGGCAGCGCGCCACCGAAGCGGCGGTCCCGCTGCGCGTACAGCTCGCAGGCGTACCAGAGGTGGCGGCGGTCGAAATCGGGCCAGAGGGTGTCGAGGAAGACCAGCTCCGCGTACGCGGTCTGCCAGAGCAGGAAGTTGGAGATCCGCTCCTCGCCGGAGGGCCGCAGGAAGAGGTCCACCTCGGGGATCTCCGGGTGGTAGAGGTACTTCGCCACGGTCTTCTCGGTGACCTTCGCCGGGTCGAGCCGGCCGGCGGCCACGTCCCGGGCGATCGCGGCGGCGGCGTCGGCGATCTCGGCCTGCCCGCCGTAGTTGACGCAGAACTGCAGGGTCAGCGTCGAGTTGCCCCGGGACATCTCCTCGGCGGTCTGCAACTCGGAGATGACGCTCTTCCACAGCCGGCCGGCCCGCCCGGACCACACCACCC
Organism: Micromonospora coxensis; assembly: GCF_900090295.1. Classification (NCBI taxonomy): domain Bacteria; kingdom Bacillati; phylum Actinomycetota; class Actinomycetes; order Micromonosporales; family Micromonosporaceae; genus Micromonospora; species Micromonospora coxensis. The sequence continues at coordinate 2,097,983 of NZ_LT607753.1, forward strand.
GGACGCCCAGCTCGACCAGCTGGTCCCGGCGGCGGCGGATGACGTCCCGGTTGAAGCCCATCAGGAAGCGGACCTCGTCGGGCGAGCGCCGCCAGTTCTCGGTGGAGAAGGCGTACGCCGACAGGTAGGGGATGCCCAGCTCGATCGCGCCCTCGATGGTGTCGAAGAGGCTGTGCTCGCCCGCCTCGTGACCCTTGGTGCGGGGCAGGCCGCGCTCCTTGGCCCACCGGCCGTTGCCGTCCATCACCACCGCGACGTGCTTCGGCACCGCCTCGGCGGGCAACGCCGGCGGCCGGGCGCCCGACGGGTGCGGCGTCGGCGGCACCGGCTCACGCCGGCCGGCCCTCATCGATCGGATCACTCGGTCATCTCCCTGCTCACGCCGTCCACCCCGGCCCCGACGCCACGCGGGGGCGGGACCGGGCCGGCCGCGCCACCGCCCGGTGGCGGGACCACGCCGGCCGCCGGGGCACCCCGGTCGACCAGCGGCAGCGAGCGTAGCGCGCGCTCCAGGTGCCACTGCAGGTGCGCCGCGACCAGGCCGCTGCACTCCCGGCGTACGCCGGTCTCGGTGGCGTCCGCGATCTGCCAGTCGCCGCTGGTCAGCGCGGACATCAGGTCGATGGTGGCCGGGGCGGGATGGGCCGCGCCGGGGGGCCGGCAGTCCGGGCAGACCGCGCCGCCGGCCGGGACGGAGAACGCCCGGTGCCGCCCCGGGGCGCCGCAGACCGCGCAGGCGGTCAGCGCCGGCGCCCAGCCGGCGAGCGCCATGCCGCGCAGCAGGTACGCGTCGAGCACCAGGGTGGTGGCGTGCTCGCCCCGGGCGAGGGCCTTCAGCGCGCCGAGGGTGAGCTGGAACAGCCGCAGCGAGGGCTCCCGCTCGACGGGGGTGAGCCGTTCGGCGGTCTCGGCGATCGCGCTGGCCGCCGTGTAGCGGGGGTAGTCGCCGAGGAACCGCTTGCCGTAGAGGTCGATCCCCTCGACCTGGCTGACGGTGTGCAGCGAGCTGCCCTGGTTGCCCTTCGGGTCGCCGGCGAGCTGGAGGTCGACGTGGCCGAACGGCTCCAGCCGGGCGCCGAACCTGCTGCTGGTGCGCCGTACGCCCCGGGCCACCGCGCGCAGCCGGCCGTGCCGCCGGGTCAGCAGGGTGATGATCCGGTCGGACTCGCCCAGCTTCTGCACACGCAGCACCACCGCGTCGTCGCGGTAGAGCTGTCGGCGGTACCCGGCCATCGGGTCATTCTCCCTCGGGGTGGGAAATCAGGGTCGGATCGGGGTGGTCCGGGGCCCGTCCCCGATGCGCGGCGCGGCGGACCGACCGTAGGTTGCTGACCATGGCTCTCCCCCGTACCGCCGTCGCCCTGGGCACGGCCGCCACCCTGATCCTCGCCGCCGGGTGTGACACGCTCTCCTTCCGCCGGCTGGACTTCGACCAGACCGAGACCGCGCGGATCGCCACGATCACGGTACGGCCGGGCGCGGGGGACGTGGTGGTGCGGGGAACCGGCCCGGCCACCGAGGTACGCATCAAGCGGGTGCTGCGCTACCAGGGCGACCAGCCCGAGCGCACGTACGAGATCCAGGGCGACGAGCTGGTGCTGGACGCCGACTGCGGCCCTCGCTGCTCGGTGTCGTACGAGGTGACCGCCCCGGAGGGGGTCCGGGTGCGGGGTGAGACCGGCTCGGGCAACGTCGAGCTGTCCAAGGTCGGCGCGGTGGAGTTCACCCTGGGCTCGGGCAACATCCGGGTCGCCACCGCCGGCGGTCCGGTGCAGGCCGAGACCGGTTCCGGCGACATCGAGGTGTCGGCGGTCCCCGCACCGGTCACGTTGCGCGCCTCCTCCGGCAACATCACCGGTCTGCGCCTCGGCGGCGAGGTGGACGCCGAGGCCAGCTCCGGCAACGTGACGATCGAACTGGACCGGCCGGTGTCGGCCCGGGCACACGCCAGCAGCGGCGACGTGGAGCTGCTGGTGCCCGACGGCCGGTACCGGGTCCGGTCCCACACCGGCTCGGGCGACGCCGAGCTGGGGGTGCCGGACGACCCGGGCGCGTCGGCACTGCTGGACGTGAGCACGGGCAGCGGCAACGTCACGGTCAACCGACGCTGAGGTCGACCGTGCTCGTCTCGGGGGACCGGGGCACGGGCGCCACCGCCCGTACCCCGGTGCGGGGCCGTGCCGGACGCGTCGGGGCGACCGCCTGACTCGTCGGGGCCAGTGACCGACCCGCCGGGGCCAGTGACCGACCTGCCGGGGCGAGCGCCGGACCCGCCGGGGCGGGCGCCGGACTCGTCGGGGCCAGCGCCGGGCTCGTCGGGGCGTTCGTCGGGTGTCGGGCGGGCAGGGCGGGCGGCGCGGGGCGACGGCCGCCGGGGATCAGCTCCGGCCGGCGGCGGGCGGCCACGTCCTCCACCCAGCCGACCAGCAGGGTGACCACGCCGACCAGCGCGAAGACGAGCACCACCCGGACGGCGAGCCCGACCGGGTCACGGTCGGACCAGCCGACCAGCCCGACCATCGGGGTGAGCGCCACCACGAACGACATGTGCCAGAGGTAGACGGTCAGGGCGCGCCGGTTCAGCACGGTCACCAGCCGGCCGAGCGCGGGGCTGCGGTCCACCCAGGCGGCGGCGGCCGGCGCCCGGCCGATCACCAGCAGGATGAACGCCGCCGACCAGAGCGCGTTGCCGAGCGGGATGTCGTTCAGGTCGTACCCGCGCGGGCCGGGATGGGTGAGGATCCAGGCGCCGCCGGCCGTGCCGACGGCGAGCGCGGTGGGCACCAGGACCCGGTTGGCCAACCGCCGCAGCAGGCCGTCGTGGTGGGCGAACCCCAGCAGCCAGGCGCCGAAGTAGAGGCCGAAGTGCCGCAGGGCGACGGACGCGGTCGGCAGCACGCCGAGTTCGATGGCGGCGAGCAGCACGTACGGGGCGAGCAGGGTGGGCAGCGGGGCCCGCCGGAACAGCCACAGCGCCAGCGGCGAGGCGAGCACGAACCAGAGGTAGTCGCGCAGGTACCAGATCGGGCTGAGCGCCAGCGCACCCCAGTGGTTGGCCGGCGGGTCGGCGACCGGGAAGAGCCAGAGCAGCACGTCCGGGCCGAACGCCAGCCCGGTCAGCAGCATCGCCGGCACGAAGACGGCCGCCACCACCCAGAGCGAGGGCAGCAACCGGCGCAGGCGGCGCGGCACCGCGCGTACCCCGGAGCGGTCCAGGGAGGCCGCCATCAGCGACCCGGCGAGGGCGAACATGATCGACATCGCCGGGAAGACCAGCGTCAACGCGGCCAGTCCGGTGACGTGGTAGACCACGACCCGGGCGATCGCCAGGGCGCGGAGCAGGTCCAGATATCGGTTACGCATCAGCCTGCATCTATGTCAGGGGGCAGGAGTCGAACGTCCCCTACCCTGCGACCCGATCCGGCCAAACCCGCAGCCCGGTACACCGGAAAGTGAAACTTCCCATATCTCGGCCGGCCCGGCCGCACCGCCTCAACCGGCGGTCGAGCGCCTCACCCAGGGCTCGCCGAGCGGCCAGTCGCAGAAGATCCCGCCGAGCAGGCCGGACGTCCTCCGCTCGGCCTCGGTGGCCCGCACCGTGCCGGCGTACGCCTCGGCGTCGTCGCGCGGCTCGTACCCGATCTCCCGGGCCTCGGCCAGCGACCACCACCGCCGGGTGTTGGCGCTGACCCCCCACAACACCCGGAAGCCGGTGACCCCGGTGGTCAGGCAGGCGGACACCAGCCGGGCGCAGTCGTCCGGCGACAGCCAGGTGTCCAGGCCGCGCAGGCCGGGCGGCCGGTCGAAGCAGGCGCCGATCCGCAGCGCGAACACGGTCATCCCGTACCGGTCGGCGTAGAGACTGCCGAGCGCCTCCACGGCGGCCTTGCTCCAGCCGTAGTAGCCGTCCGGGCGGGGGAAGGCGTCGGCCGGGACGCCGTCCGGGCCGTGCGGGGCGGGCACGCCGCCACCGACGCCGCCGGCCACCGGGGACCCCGCGGCGTCGTCCCGGTAGCAGCCGACGGCGTGGTTGGACGAGGCCAGGACCACCCGGGGCACGCCCGCGAGCCGGGCCGCCTCCAGCACGGTACGGGTCCCCTCGACGTTGACCCGCAGGATCTCCTCCCAGCGGTCCTCGCCGCTGAGGGCGGCCAGGTGCACCACGGCGTCGACCCCGGCACAGGCCCGGCCGACCGCGTCGGCGTCACCCAGCTCGGCGCGGACGATCTCCACCGGCTCACCCGGCCCGGCGGGCTCCTGCTCCCGCACGTCGAGCAGCCGCAGCACCAGCCCGGGACCGGCCAGCCTCGGGCGCAGCATCCGGCCGATCCGACCGGCCGCGCCGGTGACCAGGACCCGCCGGGGCGCACCGGCGGACGCCGCCCCCGCCGACATCAGAAGCCGAGCTTGCGCAGCTGCTTCGGATCCCGCTGCCAGTCCTTCGCCACCCGCACGTGCAGGTCCAGGTAGACCCGGGTGCCGAGCAGCTCCTCGATCTGCTTGCGGGCGCGGGTGCCGACGTCCTTGAGCCGGCTCGCCCGGTGACCGATGACGATCGCCTTCTGGCTCGGCCGCTCGACGTAGACGTCGGCGTAGATCTTCATGAGCTGCCCCTCGGGGATCATCTCCTCGACGACCACCGCGATCGAGTGCGGCAGCTCGTCGCGCACCCCCTCCAGGGCCGCCTCCCGGATCAGCTCGGCGACCAGCACCTGCTCCGGGTCGTCGGTGAGCATGTCGTCCGGGTAGAGCTGCGGCGACGGCGGCAGGTAGCCGGTCATCACGTCGACCAGGGTGTCGAGCTGGTGCCCGGAGACCGCGCTGACCGGCACCACGTCGGCGAACTCGCCCAGCTCGCTGACCGCCAGCAACTGCTCGGCCAGCCGCTTCTTGTCGACCAGGTCGGTCTTGGTGACCACGGCGAGCACGGTCGCCTTCAACTCGGCCAGCTCGCCGGTGATGAACCGGTCGCCCCGGCCGACCGGCTCGTCCGCCGGGATGCAGAGGCCGATCACGTCGACCTCGCTCCAGGTGGAGCGGACCAGGTCGTTCAGGCGCTCGCCGAGCAACGTACGGGGGCGGTGCAGGCCCGGGGTGTCGACCAGGACGAGCTGCGAGTCCGGACGGTGCAGCACGGCCCGGATGACGTGCCGGGTGGTCTGCGGCTTGTTCGAGGTGATCGCGATCTTCTGACCGACGATCGCGTTGGTCAGCGTCGACTTGCCGGCGTTGGGCCGGCCCACGAAACAGGCGAACCCGGCCCGGTACGGACGCTGGGTGAGGTCGGCGGTCACTCGACCACCGTGCCGAGCACCGTGCCGTCCGGCGCGGCGACGTGGATCGGCGCGTCGGCGGAGAGGTCGCGCACCGCGGCGTGCCCCGCCCCGTCCAGCGTCGACGCCTCGGTCACCACCACCGCCGCCTCCAGCCGGGTGGCCCCCGCCGCCACGGCGGAGGCGACCGCGAGCTGGAGCGCGGTGATGGTCAGCGAGGGCAGCGCGACGCTGGCCGCGGCGTACGTCCGGCCGTCCTGGTCGCGGACCGCCGCGCCCTCCACGGCGCCCACCCGGCCCCGGGCCCCCCGGGCCAGGACGACCAGCTTGCCGTCCTCGGCGCTCAGTTCGGCCGGGTCGGACGGGGTGGGCCGGGCGGCCGGTACGGCGGCTGACTCAGGCATCGGCGGGTTGCCTCTCCTCGGTTCTGGTCTGGTTGTCACGGGATCCGGCGGAGCCGGCCCCCTCCGACCCGTCACCCGGCGCGACCCGGCTGACCAGCACGGTGTCTATCCGGTTGCGCCGGCCGGTGGTGCCCTCGGCGAGCAGCCGCAGCCCGGCCACCTCGGCGTGGGCGCCGGGGATCGGCACCCGGCCCAGGGACTGGGCCAGCAGGCCGCCCACGGTCTCCACCTCGTCGGTGGGCAGGTCGGTGTCGAACAGCTCGCCGAGATTCTCCACCGGGAGCCGGGCGGTGACCCGCACCGATCCGTCCTCCAGGTGCTCGACCGGCGGGCGTTCGACATCGTACTCGTCGGTGATCTCGCCGACGATCTCCTCCAGGATGTCCTCGATGGTGACCAGACCGCCGGTGCCGCCGTACTCGTCGACGACGATGACCAGGTGGTTGCGGGCGGCCTGCATCTCCGAGAGCAGGTCGTCGACCGGCTTGGACTCCGGCACGAAGGTCGCCGGACGCATCAGCTCCGCGACCGGGGTCTGGTGGTCGCGCGGGTCACCGCCGCGGGTACGCCGGATCAGGTCCTTGAGGTAGAGCACGCCGAGCACGTCGTCGACGCTCTCGCCGATCACCGGGATCCGCGAGAACCCGGAGCGCAGGAAGAGCGTGAGCGCCTGGGAGAGGGTCTTGCCCTCCTCTATCCACACCATCTCCGTACGCGGCACCATCACCTCGCGGGCGATGGTGTCGCCGAGGGCGAAGACCGAGTGGATCATCTGTCGCTCGCCGTGCTCCACGACGCCCCGCTGCTCGGCCAGGTCGACCAGCTCCCGCAGCTCGACCTGGGTGGCGAACGGGCCCTCCCGGAAGCCGCGCCCCGGGGTGACCGCGTTGCCGATCAGGATCAGCAGCGAGGCGAGCGGGTTGAGCGCGCGGCCGAGCCAGCGCACCAGCGGCGCGACCGCCCGACCCACCGCGTACGCGTGCTGCCGGCCGAGGGTACGCGGCGCGACACCGACGACCACGAAGCTGACCACGGTCATCGCCCCGGCAGTGATCAGCGCCGCCCGCCAGCCCGCGCCGAAGGTGTCCACCGCGACCAGCGCCACCAGCGTGGTGGCGGTCAGCTCGGCGAGCAGCCGGAGCAGCAGCAGCAGGTTGAGGTGGCGGACCACGTCACCGGCGACGGCCTGGAGGGTACGCGCGCCGCGCGCCCCGTCCCGGGCCAGCTCGGCGGCGCGGGCCGGGGAGACGGCGGCGAGCGCCGCCTCGGTCATCGCGATCAGGCCGGCGAGCACCACCAGCCCCGCCGCGAAGAAGATCAACTGGAGGTCGGGCAGGCCGGCTGTCGGGCCGGCCGCGAGAGTGTCCATCACCGGGACCGGGTCGACCGCCAGCTGGCCAGCAGTCGGGCCTGGAGCCCGAACATCTCGCGCTCCTCCTCCGGCTCGGCGTGGTCGTACCCGAGCAGGTGCAGCACCCCGTGCACGGTGAGCAGGTGCAGCTCGTCGGCGGCGGTGTGGCCGGCGGCGGCGGCCTGCTTGGCGGCCACCTCCGGGCAGAGCACGATGTCACCGAGCAGGGCCGGCTCGCCGCCGGCCGGGGCGCTCTCCCCCGGACCGTGGTCGACGCTGCCCTCGTCCATCGGGAAGGCCAGCACGTCGGTCGGCCCGTCCCCGCCCATCCAGCGGTGGTTCAGCTCGGTCATGTACTCGATGTCGACCAGCAGCACGGAGAGCTCGGCGAGGGGGTTGACCCCCATCTCGTCGAGGGCGTGCCGGGCTACGGCGAGCACGGCGTCGGTGTCGACGTCGACACCGGACTCGTTGGCGATCTCGATGGACAACTGTCTTCCTCTGGTCTTAGCGGCGCCGGCCGGCCCGGCCGCCCTGGGCGGTCCGCCCCGGCACGGCGTGCACGCTCTGCGCCTGCTGGTTCTCCCGCTCGGCGTCCCAGCGGGCGTACGCGTCGACGATCTCCCCCACCAGCTTGTGCCGGACCACGTCCGAGCTGGAGAGCTGGGCGAAGTGCACGTCCTCGACGTTCTCCAGGATCTCGCGGACCACCCGCAGGCCGCTGGTCGTCCCGCCGGGGAGGTCCACCTGGGTGACGTCACCGGTCACCACGATCTTGGAGTTGAAGCCGAGCCGGGTGAGGAACATCTTCATCTGCTCGGGCGTCGTGTTCTGCGCCTCGTCCAGGATGATGAACGCGTCGTTGAGGGTGCGCCCGCGCATGTACGCCAACGGCGCGACCTCGATCGTCCCGGCGGCCATCAGCTTCGGGATGGACTCCGGGTCGAGCATGTCGTGCAGCGCGTCGTAGAGCGGCCGCAGGTACGGGTCGATCTTCTCGTTGAGGGTGCCGGGCAGGAAGCCCAGCCGCTCCCCCGCCTCGACCGCCGGCCGGGTCAGGATGATCCGGTTGACCTGCTTCGCCTGCAACGCCTGGACGGCCTTCGCCATGGCGAGGTAGGTCTTGCCGGTGCCGGCGGGGCCGATGCCGAAGACGATGGTGTGCGTGTCGATCGCGTCGACGTAGCGCTTCTGCCCGAGCGTCTTGGGGCGGATGGTGCGCCCGCGCCGGGAGAGGATGTTGAGGGTGAGGACCTCGGCGGGTCGCTCGGCGCCGCCCTGTTCGAGCATGCCGACGGTACGCCGCACCGCGTCAGTGGTCAGGGTCTCGCCTTTCTCGATCAGTTCGAGCAGCTCGCTGAAGAGACGCTCGGCGAGGGCGTTGTCCGCGGGCGCGCCGGTGATGGTGATCTCGTTGCCGCGCACGTGCACGTCACTGTTGACCGAGCGTTCGACGAGGCGCAGGATCTCGTCGCCCGCGCCGAGCAGGTTCACCATGATCTTCGAGTCGGGGACCGTGATCCTGGTCTGCACCCGGGGCGGGCCGGGAGGTGGGGTGCCGGTCATAGGTCGGGCCGTGGGGCCCTGTGCCACCTGCTTCCGATCTCGGTGCCGGCCCTGCTGGCGCGGCGTGCGGACGTTGCACCCATGGTATCGGGTCGGCAGCGGTGGCACCGCGCCCATTTCCGGCCGCCGGAGCACACCCCGACCGGCAGGCCCGGGCCCGGTCAGCCGGCGCGGAAGTCGTACCGGTCGAAGGTCTCCTGGTGCCGGGTGAACCGGTAGGTCGCCCAGTGCATCCGCACCACCGTGCCGTGCTCGTCCCGGGTCAGCCGCAGCAGCTCGCCGACCTCCCGACCGGAGACCGTGCGGAACACGTCGGGCCGGTCGGCCAGCGGCGCGAAGACCGCCGGCGGCTTCCCCGCCGGGTCGTCCGCGCCCCGGGCCCGCAGCGTCCCGTCGTGCCAGCTGAAGACGTACTCGAAACCCTCGCCCCACCAGCGGCCCAGCATCCCGCGCAGCGGGCCCGGCGCGGGCTCGCCCGGCCGCCACGGCTCGATCGCCGCCGGGTCGTGCTCGGCGGCGGCGGCGAGCAGCCGGTGCGGCAGCTCCAGGACCTCGGCGGCCGTGCCGGAGGAGCCGAGCACCGCGCAGCCCATCGCGCCGGCCGTGCCGTCGCCGCCGCGCCGGCCGTAGACCGCGGCGAGGAAGCCCGGCATCGCGCCGTCGTGCCCCACGTGCACCACCCGCTCCGGGTACGGCAGGAGGATCAGGCCGAGGCCGAAGCCGGCCGCCCAGGACGTCTCGTCGGTGGTGGTCACCGGCCAGCGCATCTCGTCGAGGGTGCTCGGGGCGAGCACCGCGCCGGCCGGGTCCAGCGCGGCCGGGTCGGCCAGGAACGCCGCCCACCGGGCCATGTCGGTGGCGGTGCTCCAGAGCTGGGCGGCCGGGCCGACCGCGCCGAAGTCCGTCGGCGGCTCCGGGTGCGCCTCGTCGGAGTACGCGTCGACCAGGAATCCGGTCGCCGCCGCCGGCCCCGGGGTGACCGAGGTGGCGGCCAGCCCCAGCGGGGTCAGCACCCGCTCGGTGAGCACCTCCGCCCAGGTGCCGCCGCGCCGCGCGCCGACCAGCCGGCCGAGCAGGGCCATCCCCAGGTTCGAGTAGTGGTAGCGCCGCCCGGTGGGCAGCACCCGCTCCGCCCGGGCCAGATCGGCGACCAGCTCGTCGACGTCCGGGGCGCGCAGGGTGTCCCAGACGTCCCCGTACGGCTCGCGTTGCAGGCCGGCGGTGTGCGACAGCAGCCGCCGCACGGTCAGGTCGCCGTGCGCGGGCAGGTCGAGGTGCCGGCCGATCGGGTCGTCGAGGTCGAGCAGCCCGTCGTCGCGGCACTGCATCACCAGCACCGAGGTGAAGGTCTTGGTGACCGAGCCGATCCGGAACCGGGTCTGCGGGCCGAGCACGGTGTCGTTGCCGGTCTGCCCCACCTCGCACGTCCAGAGCGGGCGGTCCGCCCGGTGCAGGGCCGCGGCGACGGCGGGCACCCTCGCCTGCGCCTGGACCCGGCGGACCAGCCGCTCCAGCCGGTCCTGCGCACCGCTCACCCGAGGCCCCGGGCGAGCATCGGGCCCAGCGGCGCGCCGCCCAGCAGATGCGCGTGCACGTGGAACACCTCCTGACCGCCGAACGCGCCGGTGTTGAACATCAGCCGGAAGCCGTCGCCGAGCAGCCCCTCGTCCTCGGCCACCGCGGCGGCCGTGGCCAGCAGCTCACCGGCGAGCGCCGGGTCGCCCTGCCCCAGGGTGGCCACGTCGGCGTAGTGCTCCTTCGGGACGACCAGCACGTGCACCGGGGCCTTCGGGTCGATGTCGCGGAAGGCGAGGGTGGTGGCGGTCTCCCGGACGATGGTGGCCGGGATCTCCCCGGCGACGATGCGGCAGAACAGGCAGTCGGATCCCATCGGGGCATGGTAAGTCGTCGCCACCGCGCTCAGGCATGATGTGCCGCGTGACTTCACGGGCGGTACTGGTGACGGGAGCCTCGCGCGGCATCGGGCGCGCGGTGGCACGGGCGTTCGCGGCCGGCGGTGACCGGGTGGCGATCCACCACCGGGACTCCACCGAGGCCGCCGAGGAGGTCCGCGCCGGGCTGCCCGGCGACGGGCACGTGGTGGTCCGCGCCGACCTGACCGACCCCGACGCGGTACGGGCGATGGTCGACGAGGCGGCCGCGCGGCTCGGTGGGCTGGACGTGCTGGTCAACAACGCCGGCGTGTACGGCGAGCGGGACGCCCCGCACCCGGTCTTCGGCACCTCCTACGAGCAGTGGCAGCGGCGCTGGCGGCAGGTGCTGGAGACGAACCTGACCGGGGCCGGCAACGTCACCTGGTGCGCCGCCCAGCACATGCGCGGACGCGGCGGCCGGATCGTCAACGTCTCGTCGCGGGGCGCGTTCCGGGGCGAGCCCGAGCAGCCCGCGTACGGCGCCAGCAAGGCCGGGCTGAACGCCCTCGGCCAGTCCCTCGCCGTCGCCCTGGCCCCGTACGGCATCGCGGTGGCCACCGTCGCGCCCGGCTTCGTCGAGACCGACATGACCACCGGACACCTGGCCGGGGAGCAGGGCGAGGCGATCCGGGCGCAGAGCCCGTTCGGCCGGGTGGCCCGCCCCGAGGAGATCGCCGCCGCCGTGCACTGGCTCGCCGCCCCCGGATCCGAATGGGCCTCCGGCGCCATCCTCGACCTCAACGGCGCCTCCTACCTGCGCAGCTGAGCGGCCTACCAGCGGGCGAGGCGGGTGGCCAGGACGGCGAGGGCCGCCACGCCGGCCGTGGACGTGCGCAGCACCGACGGGCCGAGGCGGACGGGACGGGCGCCGGCCTGGGTGAAGGCGTCCAGCTCGACCGGGGCGATGCCGCCCTCCGGGCCCACCACCAGCACGATCTCGCCGGTGGCGGGCAGCTGCACGGTGGTCAGCCGCTCGTCGGCCTCCTCGTGCAGCACGAACGCCGCGCCCGCGCCGGCGATGCGCCGGGCCACCCGGGCCGTCGGCTCGTCCGGCGCGCCGGCCACCACCGGCAGCCACGGGCGGCGGGCCTGCTTGGCGGCCTCCCGGGCGGTCGCCACCCACTTGTCCCGGGCCCGTAAGCCCCGCTCGCCGCGCCACTGGGTCACCGAGCGGGACGCCGCCCACGGCACGATCTCGTCGACCCCGACCTCGGTCATCGCCTGCACGGCCAGCTCGCCCCGGTCACCCTTGGCGATGCCCTGCACCACCACCAGCCGGGGGACGTCCGCGTCGACGTACCCCCGGGAGGTGACGGTGAGGTCGAGGGTGCCCCGGCCGACGGCGCGGACCACCGCGGTGGCCGTGCCGCCCCGGCCGTCGGCCAGCAGCAGCTCCTCGCCGACGCGCAGCCGCTGCACGGTGGCCGCGTGGTGCCCCTCCGGCCCGTCCAGGGTCGTCGAGTCGCCGGTGGGCAGCGCCTCGACCAGGAACAGCGGCGCGGACACCTCAGGCGTGCCCGTTGAAGGCGTCGCGCATCCGGGAGAAGAAGCCGCCCTGCTTGGTCAGCTCGGCGACCTCCTCGCCCCGGGTCTTGGCGAAGTCGCGCAGCATCCGTTCCTGGTCGGCGTCGAGCTTGGTCGGGGTCCGCACGTCGAGGTGGACGTAGAGGTCGCCCCGGCCGGTGCCGCGCAGGTGCGGCACGCCCCGGGCGCGCAGCCGCAGCGTGCTGCCGGGCTGGGTGCCGGCCTTGACGTCGACCGTCTCCTCGCTGTCGAGGGTCTTGATGGTCAGCCGGGTGCCGAGCGCGGCGGCGGTCATCGGCACGGTGACCCGGCAGTGCAGGTCGTCGCCCTTGCGGGAGTACACGTCGTGCGGCCGCTCGTGGATCTCCACGTAGAGGTCGCCGGCCGTGCCGCCGCCCGGGCCGACCTCACCCTGCTGGGCCAGCCGGATCCGCATCCCGTCCTCGACCCCGGCGGGGATCTTGACGGTCAGCGAGCGGCGGGTCCGCACCCGGCCGTCCCCGGCGCAGGTCGGGCAGGGGTGCGGGATGGTGGTGCCGTAGCCCTGGCAGACCGTGCACGGCCGGGCGGAGACCACCTGGCCGAGGAAGGTCCGCTGCACCGACTGCACCTCGCCCCGGCCGGCGCACGCCTCGCAGGTGGCCAGGTGGGTGCCGGCCGCGGTGCCCGCTCCGGAGCAGGTGGTGCAGAGCACGGCGGTGTCGACGGTGATCGGCGCCTCGACGCCGAACGCGGTCTCGTGCAGGTCCAGCTCCAGGCGCAGGATCGCGTCGGCCCCCGGCCGGGTACGCGGACGCGGCCCCCGGCCGGCGCCACCGGCGCCGCCGAAGAAGGCGTCCATGATGTCCTGGAACCCGACGAACGGGCCCGCCCCACCCGGGCCGCCCGGGCCCCCGCCACCGCCGCCCGGCGCCAGCGGGTCACCGCCCAGATCGACGATCTGCCGTTTCCGGTCGTCCGAGAGGACCTCGTACGCGGCGTTGATGTCCTTGAACTTCTCCTGTGCCTCCGGGTCCGGATTGACGTCCGGGTGGAACTGCCGCGCCAGCTTGCGGTAGGCGCGCTTGATCTCGTCGTCGGAGGCCTCCCGGCTCACGCCGAGAATGCCGTAGTAGTCCCTGGCCACTGCGTTCGGTGTCCTCATGTTTCGTCTCGCGTTGCGCCGGTCGTCGGCCGGAGCCGGCCACCGGCCCCTGCCCTGGGTCAGTTCTGGGCCAGCAGCTCGCCCACGTAGCGTGCCACGGCCCTCACCGTGGCGATGGTGCCGGGGTAGTCCATCCGGGTCGGGCCGAGCACCCCGAGGCCACCGACGATGGTCGCGCCCGGGCCGTACCCGGTGCTGACCACGGAGGCGGCGCGCAGGTTGTCGACCTCGTTCTCGTCGCCGATGAGCACCCGGGTGGTGCTCGGCTCGGCCTCGCCGATCAGCTTGAGGAGCACGACCTCCTCCTCCAGCGCCTCCAGGATGGGCCGCAGCGAGCCCTGGAAGTCGAGCAGGCCGCCCCGGGTCAGGTTGGCGGTGCCGGCCAGCGCGATGCGCTCCTCGTGCCGCTCGACCAGCGTCTCCAGCAGCACGGTGGAGAGCGTGGTCATGGCCGGGCGCAACTGCGGGGACGACTCCTCCACCAGCGCCTGCACCAGCGGCGGGGTCTCCGACAGCCGGCTGCCGACCAGCTTCTCGTTGACCAGCCGGCGCAGGTCGGTGACGTCGTCGGCCGGGATCGGCGCGGGCAGCTCGACCAGCCGCTGCTCGACCCGGCCGGTGTCGGCGATCATGACGAGCATCAGCCGGGTGGTGGAGATCGGCACCAGCTCCAGGTGACGCACCGAGGAGCGGGCCAGCGACGGGTACTGCACCACGGCGACCTGCCGGGTGAGCTGGGCCAGCAGCCGGACGGTGCGGTGCACCACGTCGTCCAGGTCGACCGCGCCGACCAGGAAGCGCTCGATCGCCCGGCGCTCGGCCGGACTGAGCGGCTTGACCCGGGAGAGCCGGTCGACGAAGAGGCGGTAGCCCCGGTCGGTGGGCACCCGGCCGGCGCTGGTGTGCGGCTGCCGGATGTAGCCCTCCTCCTCCAGCACCGCCATGTCGTTGCGGACGGTGGCCGGCGAGACGCCGAGCTGGTGCCGCTCGACCAGAGCCTTGCTGCCGACCGGCTCCTGCGTGGCGACGTAGTCCTCGACGATCGCACGCAGCACGGCGAGCTTGCGGTCGTCGAGACCCATCTCCCCACCTCCTCCACGCGCGTCGGCCCGGAGCGGTCGGGCGCCCGGCTGACGTCACCGGACCGCGCGGACGGCCAACGCTCTGGCACTCGACTGTACCGAGTGCCAGTCTACGTCGGCGTCCCCGCCGACGCGATGATCAGCGACGCACCACCGGTGCGGCCCACCGACCGGACCGCCACGGTAGAGCCGATCAGCCGGACATGCTCGGGCGGTGTCGCTCTGGTGCGCCGTTGCGGAGAGCACCTACCGTGACGTGCATGACTGAACCACCTCGCCCTCCCGGCGCGGGCGGGCCGGACGAACCGACCGCCCCCTTCGGCTCCTCCCCCGAGCCGCCCACCGCACCACTGTCCGGGGCACCGGGCGCGGGCGGGTATCCCCCGCCCGGTGGCTATCCGCCCCCCACCGGTGACCAGCCGCCGACGGGCGGCTACCCCCCGCCGGGCGGCTACCCGCCGCCCGGGGGCTACGACCCGAAGGGGGCCGGTTACCCGACCGGCGGCGCGTACGGCGCTCCGGGCAGCGGGTACGCCACCAGCGACGACAAGACCTGGGCGCTCGTCGCGCACTTCGGCGGGCCGGCCGGCGTGGTGATCGGCGGCAGCCTGCTCGGCTGGGTGGCGCCACTGATCGCGCTCTCCGCCAAGGGCCAGCAGTCGCCCACGGTGCGGGCGCACGCGGTCCCCGCGCTGAACTTCCAGATCACCTGGGCGATCGCCAACGTGGTCGGCTTCATCCTCGCCCTGGTCACCTGCGGGCTCCTCTTCTTCGTCCCGCTGATCACCGCGCTGGTGCCGATCATCTTCGGCATCATCGGCGGCGTGAAGGCCACCGAGGGGGTCGTCTACCGCTACCCGATGTCCGGCAACTTCGTGAAGTGAGCACCGGCCGGCCGGCTCCCCCGGCCGGCCGGGCCCCGGCGGCCGGCTCCGACCCGCTGACCGCCGGGCAGTCCCGTCAGGGCAGCAGGTCGCGCACGACCGCGTCGGCGAGCAGCCGGCCGCGCAGGGTCAGCACGGCCCGCCCCGCCGCGTACCCGCCCGGGTCGAGCAGGCCGTCGGCGAGCGCCCGGTCGGCCCCTGCCCGGCCGGCCGCCGCCAGGGCGTCCAGCGGCAGCCCGGAGGCGAGCCGCAGTCGCAGCATCACGTCCTCCATGTGCGCCTCGTCGGCGGTCAGCACCTCCCGGGCCAGTCCGGGCGACTCCCCCGCGGCGAGGCGCTCGGCGTACGCGGTCGGGTGCTTGACGTTCCACCAGCGCACCCCGCCGACGTGGCTGTGCGCCCCCGGCCCGAGGCCCCACCAGTCCGCGCCGGTCCAGTAGAGCAGGTTGTGCCGGCACCGGGCCGCCTCGGAGCGGGCCCAGTTCGACACCTCGTACCAGGAGAAACCGGCCGCGCCGAGGGCCGCCTCGGCGGCCAGGTAGCGGTCCGCCGCCACGTCGTCGGACGGGTACGGCAGCTCGCCCCGGCGCATGCGGGCGGCGAGCCGGGTGCCGTCCTCCACGATCAGGGCGTACGCGCTGACGTGGTCCACCCCGGCGGCGACCACCTGGTCGAGCGAGGCGGCGAAGTCCGCCGCGCTCTCCCCCGGCGTGCCGTAGATCAGGTCCAGGTTGACGTGGTCGAACCCGGCGTCGCGGGCCTCCCGCGCGGCGGCCACCGCCCGGCCGGCGCTGTGCCGGCGGTCGAGGATCGCCAGCACCCCGGGCGCGGCGGACTGCATGCCCAGCGAGATGCGGGTGTACCCGGCCGCGCGCAGGGTCCGCAGCGACTGCGGGGTCACCGACTCCGGGTTGGCCTCGGTGGTCACCTCGACGTCGGCGGCCAGCCCCCAGGTGCGGTCGACGGCGTCGAGGATCCGGGCCAGGTCGTCCGCGGGCAGCAGGGTCGGGGTGCCGCCGCCGACGAAGACGGTGTCCACCCGGGGCGGCGGGGTGTCGCCGAGCACCCGGGCGGCGAGCGCCAACTCGGCGAGCACGGTGTCCGCGTACGACTCGCGGTCCGCGCCGCCGCCCAGCTCGGCGGCGGTGTACGTGTTGAAGTCGCAGTAGCCGCAGCGGCTGGCGCAGAACGGGACGTGCACGTACACGCCGAAGCCGCGCGCGCCGACCGCGCGCAGGGCGGTGGCGGGCAGCGCACCGTCGGCGGGGACGGTCTCGCCATCTGGAAGGACGCCGGGCATGGCCACTAGTGTGCCCGGCATGACCTCTCCCGACCGCCTCGTGCGGGTCGCCACGGCCCGTGGGGTGACCACGCTCACCCTGGACAGCCCGCACAACCGCAACGCGCTCTCCACCCCGCTGATGACCGAGCTGCTGGACGGGATCGCCGCGGCCGTCGCCGACGAGGCGGTCCGGGTGATCGTGCTCGACCACACCGGCCCGGTCTTCTGCTCCGGCGCGGACCTCAAGGAGACGGCGGCCGCGTACGCCAGCGGCACGGTGCCCGCCGGCATGCTCGGCGACGTGCTGGTGGCGGTCCGGGAGTGCCCGAAGCCGGTGCTGGCGAGGGTGGCCGGTCCGGCGCGGGCCGGCGGGCTGGGCCTGATCGCGGCGGCCGACCTGGCGGTCTGCGCCGAGGAGGCGACGTTCGCCTTCACCGAGGTGCGGATCGGGGTGGTCCCGGCGGTCATCTCCGCCACCGTGCTGCCCCGGCTGCACCCGCGCGCGGCGGCGGAGCTGTACCTGACCGGGGACACCTTCGACGGCCGGCGGGCCGCCGAGGTGGGTCTGGTGACCGCCGCGGTGCCGGCCGTCGAGCTGGACGAGGCGGTCGGGCGGTACTGCGCCTCGCTGGTGCGGGGCGCGCCGAAGGCCCTCGCCGGGACGAAGGACCTGCTGCGCCGCCCGGCCGCCACCGACCTGCGGGCCGAGATCGCCGAACTGTCCGCGATCTCCACCGGCTACTTCCTCTCCGACGAGGGCCGCGAGGGCGTCCTGGCCTTCCGGGAGAAGAGGAACGCGGCCTGGGTGCCGGTGGACTGATCCCGTTTCGTTCCTTTGCTCCCGGGAACGTGAACCGGTCGGCCGACCCCGTTCGACTTTTCGGGACGTACGCTTGGGAACCGTGAAACAGGAGGTGCGGGTGCGAAATCGGGCAATCGTGGCAGCCGGTGTCGTGGTCGCGGTGGTCGCCCTGCTCGGCGTCTACGCCGTCCGGCAGCTCGTCGGCAGTGGACTCCGGCTCCCCATCGCCAGCCGCACCTGCACCGTCCAGGCAGACGGGGAGGTGCTGCTCGACGCCGACCAGATGGCCAACGCCGCCACGATCGCCGCGATCGGCATCCAGCGCGAGATGCCCGAGCGGGCCGTGGTCGTGGCGCTGGCCACCGCGTACCAGGAGTCGGGCCTGCGCAACCTCTCGCACGGCGACCGGGACTCGCTCGGCCTCTTCCAGCAGCGGCCCAGCCAGGGCTGGGGCACCCCGGCCCAGATCCAGGACCAGCGGTACGCGGCGAACCGGTTCTACGCCGCGCTGAAGAAGGTGCGCGGCTGGGAGAAGATGCGGGTCACCGACGCGGCACAGGCCGTGCAGCGGTCGGCCTATCCCACCGCGTACCAGAAGTGGGCGGACGAGTCGGAGGTGCTGACCCGCGCCCTGCTCGGCGAGGCGACCGGCGCGGTCGCCTGCACCGTGGGCCGTACCCCGGCGATGCGGGGCGAGGCGGCGGCCGCCGCGCTGACCCGCGGCCTCACGCTGGACTGGGGCCTGGCGGGCACCGGCCCGGCGGCCGAACTCACCGGGCTCACCGTGCCGGCCGCCGACCCCCGCGACGGCTGGCGGTACGCGCACTGGCTGGTGTCGCACGCCACCGACCACGGGGTGAAGCGGGTCCGCTTCGCCGGCCTGGAGTGGACCGCCGAGGACGGCACCTGGACCAAGGTCTCCGGCGGCCGCCCGGCCGACGCGCAGGTGCTGGCGGAGGTCTTCGCCGAGGGCTGATCAGGGGCGGGCGCCGGCCACCCGGCGACGGACCTTCTCCAGCAGCGGCTCGGGCAGATCGGTGGCGTCGAGCAGCCGGGGCAGCAGCTCGGGCTCCAGGCTCATCGCCCGGAACACCTCGCCGATGGTGACGCCGTGCGCGGGCCGGTCCAGCACCTCGACCGGGTCTCCGGCGCCGATCTCGCCCTCGCGCAGCACCCGCAGGTACGCCCCGGGCGCCGCCCGGGCGGTGAACCGCTTGATCAGATCGGGTACGCCCCAGAAGCCGGCGAAGGTGGCGCACGGGGTACGCGGCTTGGTCACCTGGAGCAGGGTCGAGCCGATCGCCCACTGCTCCCCGATCACCGCGCCGGTCACGTCCACCGCCCAGGTGGTCAGGTTCTCGCCGACCCCGCCGGGCCCGATGGTGCGACCCAGCTCCGTCGACCACCACTCGGCGTCCTCCGCCGCGTACGCGTAGACCGCCTGGTCGGGGCCGCCGTGGTGGGCCCGCTCGCCGATGAAGTCGCCGTCGACCCCGGCGAAGCGCACCGTCACCGGCCCGTCGGCCGGCCGCTTGTCGATCCCGCTGCGACCGCTCGCGTCGCCCGCCCACTGCGCCTCGGTCACCACGCCGAGGTTCACCGCCGCCACCCTGCCCGTCATGGCCGAGAGCCTAGTCACCGGGCCCCGACGCCGTGACCCCGCCGGCACCCGCCCGGCCCCGTCGGGCGCTCCCGGCCCGGCCCCGTCGGGCACTCCCGGTCCGGTCCGCCGGGCGCGTCCGGCCCGCCGGGAGCCGGGCGTCCGCCGGTCAGCCCTTGACCGCGCCCGCGACCAGGCCGGAGACCATCCGGCGCTGCACCAGCAGGAAGAAGACGATCACCGGGAGGGTGAACAGCGTCGAGGCGGCCATCACCGAGCCCCAGGCGGTGTCGTCGCGCCCGAAGAAGAACGTCATCGCCACCGGCAGGGTGTAGCGGTCCTGGTCGTTGACGAAGGTCAGCGCGAAGATCAGCTCGTTCCAGGCGGTGATGAAGGAGAAGATGCTGGTCGCCACCAGCCCCGGGGCGACCAGCGGGAAGAGGATCCGGCGGAAGGTCTGGGCCCGGCTGGCCCCGTCGATCGCCGCCGCCTCCTCCAGCTCCTTGGGCACCGCGGCGACGAAGCCGCGCAGCATCCAGATCGCGAACGGCAGCGAGAAGCCCAGGTACGTCAGGATCAGGCTGGGCAGGGTGTTGTAGAGGCCGAGCCGCTGGATCATCAGGAACAGCGGGATGACCAGCGCCTCCAGCGGGATCATCTGCACCACCAGCAGCATGATCAGGAAACTGGTGCGCAGCGTGAAGCGGAACCGGGCCACCGCGGTGGCGGCCAGCAACGCGACCAGTCCGCTGAGTACCACCGTGCTCACCGCGACGATGACGCTGTTGAGGAAGAAGTCGGCGAAGGTGACGCCGGGGATCAGGTTGCCGGTGAGGATCTCCCGGTAGTGCGCCAGCGTCGGCTCGGCCGGCACCGGTCGCGGCGTGGTGGAGAAGATCTCCTCGTTCGGCTTGAGCGACGTGGCGATCATCCAGTAGACGGGGAACGCCGCGAAGAGCGCCACCAGCAGGCCCGCGCAGTTGAGGGCGACCTTCTTCACTACTCGTCCTCCTGCTTGAGCACCATCCGGACGTACAGGCCGGTCACCACCAGCAGGATCAGCGTGAGGATGACCGCGATCGCCGAGCCCACGCCGTACTTGGGCGGCGGCGAGAACGCCTCGGCGTACGAGTAGATGGAGAGCATGAACGTGGGCCGGTCCTGGGTGCCGCCGGCGAGCACGAACTGCTGGGTGAAGACCTTGAAGTCCCAGATGGTGGAGAGCACCACCAGGATGCCGAAGACCGGTCGCAGCAACGGGAAGGTGATCTTCCAGAACACCTTCCACGGGCCGGCGCCGTCGACCCGGGCCGCCTCGTGCAGCTCGCTGGGCACGCTCTTCAGCCCGGCCAGCACGCTCACCGCGATGAACGGAAACGAGTGCCAGACCACCACCAGGGTCAGGATGGCGAAGAAGAGCAGCGGTGAGTTGAACCAGCCGTAGCCGGTCCAGTCGCTGCGCCCGAAGAGCGTCTGCGACAGCCCGTCGGGCAGCTTGTTGAACAGCCAGGTGACCAGGCCGCTGGTGTCGTCGAAGATCCACTTCCAGACGATGGTGCCGGTCAGCGCCGGAGTCGCCCAGGCGAGCATCACGCAGCTCGCCACGAAGGTGGCCATCTTCCTGCCGAGCCGGTTGAGCAGCAGCCCGACCAGGGTGCCGAGGATCATCGTCAGCGCCACGTTCGCCGCCGCGAACAGCACCGTGTTGCGCAGCACCGTACGGAAGAACGGGTCGGCGAGGATCTGGGTGTAGTTGGCCAGCCCGACCCAGGGCCACTCGCGGTCGCCGCGCAACTGCCGGACGCTGTCCAGCTTGTAGAACGACATCGCCACCACCTGGCCCAGCGGCCAGAGCAGCAGCACCCCGATGATCACCAGGCAGGGCAGCAGGAGCAGATACGGCAGGCGGTCCACGCGGGGCCGCCGCCGCGCGGGGGTCTCCCGCGCGGCGGCCGTCCCGGTGTCCTCGGTCAGCGTGGTCACTTGGCGTTGAGGATGCTTTCCATCTCGGCGGCCGCGTCGGTGGTGGCCTGCTCGACCGTCTTCTGCCCCTTCATCACGGAGCTGTTCATCGCCTGGGTCACCGTCTTGGTCCGGCTGACCTCGACCCACTTCGGGGTGAGCGGGGTGACCTTGGTGTTCTGCATGGTGGTGGCGAACGCGGCCATCAGCTTGTCGTTGGCGTAGTTCCCGCCGCTGACCAGGTCGGAGTAGACCGGGAAGAAGCCGAGGCTGCCGGCGAAGGTCTGCGCGTTCTTCTTGTTCAGCAGGACGGTCAGGTAGTCCCAGGCCAGGTCCTGCTTCTTGCTGTCCTGCCAGAGGGCGATGTCCGAGCCACCGGCGAAGGCCGGGGCCGGCTTGCCGTCCGGGCCGGGGATGGGGAAGGTGCCCCAGACCTTCTCGATCTCGGGGTTGTCCTTCTTGATCGCGTTGGCCTGCCAGCTGCCCGCGAAGGCCATCGCCGCCTTGCCGGTGGCGAACTGGGTGCGGGCGTCGATCTCGTTCCAGCCGGCGGCGGCCGGCGGAGCGACCTTGTGCACGGTCACCAGGTCGGTCCAGAACTTGACCGCCTTCTGCGCCTCCGGCGTGGTGTAGCCGGACTTCCAGCTCCCGCCCTGGTTGGTGGCGATCTCGCCGCCGGCGCCCCAGAGGAAGGAGTAGAAGGGCAGCTCGGAGTTGCCCGGCAGGGCGATGCCGTAGGTGCCCGGCTTCTTGGCCTGCACCGCCTTGGCGGCGGCGACCAGCTCGTCCCAGTTCTTCGGCGGCTGCACGCCGGCCTCGGCGAACCAGTCGGTGCGGTAGTAGATGGCGCGGACGCCGGCGTACCACGGCACGCCGTACTGCTTGCCGTCGAGCTGCGCGTTCTTCACGAGGTCGGGCAGGATGTCCTTGCTCTCCGCCCAGCCGGACATCCGGCCGCTGACGTCGGCGAGCGCCTCCTGGGCCGCCCAGCCCTGGGTCTCGGTGTTGCCCAGCTCGGTGACGTCCGGGCCCTCACCACCGGCGAGCGCCGCCTGGAACTTCTTCGGCGCTTCCAGCCAGGGGATGTACTGCACCACCACGTCGGTGTCCGGGTGCTTCTGCCGGAACTCGGTCTCGACGCCGTCGAGGAACTTCGTCTGGGCGTCGCTCCCCTCGCCCATCATCCAGACCGTCAGCTTGCTGTTGTCGGCCGCCTCGTCGTCGCCCGAGCCTCCGCATCCGGCGAGCACCATCGCGGCCGAGGCCACGACGGCGGTGACCGGAGCCAGCCGCTTCCACCTGTTCACGCCACTTCTCCCTCGCGCCGTCTGGCACTAACCTTCTCTGCCGCACCCTAGTAGGAAAAATTCCTTTACGACAGGGGTGGCGACGGGCGAGGCGACCGTACCGCAGCCGGCGCGGGGCGGGGCAGGCCAGGCGAACCACTGCGCGGGTACGCCGAACGGGCGCCCGACCTGACGGTCGGGCGCCCGTTGAGCGTGCGGTGCGGTGAATTACCGGTGGGTGACGCTGCGGCGACGACCCACGCCGGCCACCAGGGCCACGGCGATGGCGGCGAGCACGACCTGCACCAGCAGCTCGCCCCAGTCGACACCGGCGGTCTCGGTCGCGATGCCCATGGCGCGGGCGAGCACGGTGCCCAGCAGGGCGGCGCCGACGCCGATCAGCATGTGCAGCCAGATCGGCATGTTCTGGCGGCCCGGCACGACCAGGCGGCCCAGAGCGCCGACGATGAGACCGACAACGATCGCGGTCAGGATGCCCCAGACGGTGAACTCCACGACCGTCCTCCTTCTCTAGGTATGTCACACGATGTGTGGTTCCTGTCGTGATCGATAGGTTCCCGATGCCGCCGAATCCCAAACCGGTCCCGAGAACGATCAGGCGACGAGAAGTCACGAGCAGCACTCGCCGCCACCGCCCACGGGTGGCGGGCGGGGCATCGTCTCCCGTTCGCCGCCGGACGCCGACGTCACGGCAGGCCCGGCCGCGAGCGGGCCGGTCGGCGCGAACGCGAGCCCGCCAGTCGGCGCGAACGCGAGCCCGCCGGTCGGGGCGAACGCGAGCCCGCCGGTCGGCGCGAACGCGAGCCCGCCGGTCGGCGCGAACGCGAGCGGGCGCCCGTCCCCGAGGGGTACGGGCGCCCGCTGAGCGTGCGGTGCGGTGAATTACCGGTGGGTGACGCTGCGGCGACGACCCACGCCGGCCACCAGGGCCACGGCGATGGCGGCGAGCACGACCTGCACCAGCAGCTCGCCCCAGTCGACACCGGCGGTCTCGGTCGCGATGCCCATGGCGCGGGCGAGCACGGTGCCCAGCAGGGCGGCGCCGATACCGATCAGCATGTGCAGCCAGATCGGCATGTTCTGGCGGCCCGGCACGACCAGGCGGCCCAGAGCGCCGACGATGAGACCAACAACGATCGCGGTGATGATGCCCCAAACGGTGAGCTCCACGGTCGCCCTCCTCCTCAAGATTGAGTCACACGGTGCGTGTGGTTCCTGTCGTGACCGCTAAGTTCCCGACCGCCCGAAAAACCAAACCGACTCACCGGCCGAGGCGTCGCCCGCCGTCGATCCGAACGGTCTGCGTCGCTTACTGCCGGGCAGACGAAAGCCCAGCTCAGACAGGCTTCCGGCGGGCGGCGGCGGGGCCACCGGGCGGCTGGAAAAATCCTGAGAAAGCTGAGAGGAAGCTGAGAGCCGGGTACGGAAACGGCCGGCGTCCCTCCTCGCTGGGGACGCCGGCCGTGACTCGTCGTGTCGGTGGACGCTACTTCTTGCCGGGCGCCTTGCCGTCGCCGGAGTCGGACGAGAGGGCGGCGATGAAGGCCTCCTGGGGAACCTCCACCCGGCCGACCATCTTCATCCGCTTCTTGCCCTCCTTCTGCTTCTCCAGCAGCTTGCGCTTACGGCTGATGTCACCGCCGTAGCACTTGGCGAGCACGTCCTTGCGGATGGCACGGATGGTCTCCCGGGCGATCACCCGGCTGCCGATCGCCGCCTGGATCGGCACCTCGAACTGCTGGCGCGGGATCAGGTTGCGCAGCTTCGCGGCGATCGTGGTGCCGTACGAGTACGCCTTGTCCTTGTGCACGATCGCGCTGAACGCGTCCACCGGCTCGCCGTGCAGGAGGATGTCCACCTTGACCAGGTCGGACGCCTGCTCGCCGGAGGGCTCGTAGTCCAGCGACGCGTACCCCTTGGTCCGGCTCTTGAGCTGGTCGAAGAAGTCGAAGATGATCTCCGCCAGGGGGAGCGTGTAGCGCAGCTCCACCCGGTCGGCGGAGAGGTAGTCCATGCCCAGCAGGTTGCCCCGGCGGCCCTGGCAGAGCTCCATCACCGCGCCGACGTAGTCGTTCGGGGTGAGCACGGTGGCCCGCACCGTCGGCTCGTACACCTCGGCGATCTTGCCGGTCGGGTACTCGCTCGGGTTGGTGACCACGACCTCCTCGCCGTCCTCCTGGATGGCGCGGTAGACCACGTTGGGCGCGGTGGAGATGAGGTCGAGGTTGAACTCGCGCTCCAGCCGCTCCCGGATGATCTCCAGGTGCAGCAGGCCGAGGAAGCCGCAGCGGAAGCCGAAGCCGAGCGCGCCCGAGGTCTCCGGCTCGTACACCAGCGCGGCGTCGTTGAGCTTGAGCTTGTCCAGCGCGTCGCGCAGGTTCGGGTAGTCCGAGCCGTCGATCGGGTACAGACCCGAGTAGACCATCGGCTTCGGGTCCTTGTAACCGCCCAGGGCCTCCGTCGCCGGCCGGGAGTTGATGGTGACCGTGTCACCGACCCGGGACTGGCGGACGTCCTTCACGCCGGTGATCAGGTAGCCCACCTCGCCGACACCGAGCGCGTCGGCCTTCACCATCTCCGGCGAGATGACGCCGATCTCCAGCAGCTCGTGCACCGCCCCGGTGGACATCATCTTGATCCGGTCGCGGGCGCTGATCCGGCCGTCGATCACCCGGACGTAGGTGACCACGCCCCGGTAGACGTCGTACACCGAGTCGAAGATCATGGCCCGGGCGGGCGCCTCGGCGTCGCCGACCGGCGGCGTGAACTGCCGGACGATCTCGTCGAGCAGGTACGGCACGCCCTCGCCGGTCTTGCCCGAGACCCTGATGCAGTCCGCCGGGTCGCCACCGATCAGGTGGGCCAGCTCCTCGGCGTACTTCTCGGGCTGGGCGGCCGGCAGGTCGATCTTGTTGAGCACCGGGATGATGCGCAGGTCGTTCTCGAGCGCCAGGTAGAGGTTGGCCAGGGTCTGCGCCTCGATCCCCTGCGCAGCGTCGACCAGCAGGATTGCGCCCTCGCAGGCGGCCAGCGAGCGGGACACCTCGTAGGTGAAGTCGACGTGCCCCGGGGTGTCGATCATGTTGAGCACGGCGGCCTCGCCGGTCCGGTCGCCCTCCCGGATGGTCCAGGGCATCCGGACGGCCTGGCTCTTGATGGTGATGCCGCGCTCGCGCTCGATGTCCATCCGGTCGAGGTACTGCGCGCGCATCTGCCGGGGGTCGACCACGCCGGTGAGCTGCAGCATCCGGTCGGCCAGGGTCGACTTCCCGTGGTCGATGTGGGCGATGATGCAGAAGTTCCGGATGCGCGCCGGGTCGGTGGCACCAGGAGCGTTCGCGCCGGGATCGAGCGTCGGTGGCACAGCGGTCCGTTCTGGTCGGCTGACGTGAGCGGGCCGGCGCGCCGCCGGCCCCCTCTATGCTCCCACGTCGCTCGGGACGCGGTCCGATCACTCCTGGGGTGCCCCCGAGGCGCGCCGCTCGGCCCGTGCCCGCGACGGCCGTGCGGGGGTCCTCTCCCCGGCCCCGCGGCTCACTCCGCCGGCGGCTCGACGAAGAGGGCGGCCAGCCGGGGCAGCCGCCGTCGCGCCTCGTCCTCGTCGTCGAAGTCCCAGAAGTCGTTGAGGTCGGGCGCCGCGACCGGGTCACGCTCCGCCGGCAGTTCGGCCGCGGTCGCCTTCCGGTACGCCTGCCAGGGCACCGCCAGCATGTCCTCGCACTCGAACTCCTCCCCGCTGAGCGCGGCGGCCCGGACCCGCGGCAGCTCCGCCAGCGAGTCGGGGTCGCCGACCGCCCGGGCGAAGACCGCCCGGCCCTGGGTCATCAGCCAGCCCCGGAAGTACTCGAAGCCGTCGTCGGAGGCGCCACCGTTGATCAGGTAGGCCGCACCCCACAGGTCGACCTTGTACGAGGCGGCGAGCACCCGCCGCTGGTGGTGGGCGTACCCGACGATCTCCTCCGGATCGCGCTCGGCGAGCAGGGCGACCGCGCGGGCGGCGACCGCGTCGGGCTCGCCGCCCGCGCCGGTCCGGGCCTGGTCGATCAGGTGCCAGAAGTCGTCGGTCCTCATGGCCTGGCAGTCTCCCAGACCCGCTCCCGGCCCTGCCCCGAGCCGGGCAGCCGGACGACGCGGCGAGTCGCGGGTCCGGCGGTCGGCCCACCGGCGGCGACTGCCATCTGCGGCACGGCGACCTGCCGATCGTGGTCCCCGGGGCCGGGGCCGCGGGCGACACCGGCCGGCGCGGTCGGGCAGCATGAGGGGCGTGACCGTGCTGCCGCCGCCGTACCACGCGACCGCCGTGCGGCCCGACTGGTCGGCGCTGCC
Organism: Micromonospora coxensis; assembly: GCF_900090295.1. Lineage (NCBI taxonomy): Bacteria > Bacillati > Actinomycetota > Actinomycetes > Micromonosporales > Micromonosporaceae > Micromonospora > Micromonospora coxensis. Next base: position 2,124,424 of record NZ_LT607753.1, read on the forward strand.
GGCCGGGCTGCGGGCCGCGGTGACCGCCCGGCTGGGCGCGCCGGTGGTGGCGGCGCGCACCGCGACGGCCGGCTTCACCGGCGGCTTCGCCGCCGTGCTGGAGACCGCCGACGGGGGCACGGTCTTCATCAAGGCCGCCGACCATGCCCACCAGGGCCACCTCGTCGACTGGTACGCCCGGGAGGCCGCCGTCCTCGGCCGGCTCCCCGCCGGCCTGCCGGTCCCCCGCCCCCGGTGGGCGCTGGACGCGGCCGGCTGGCACGCGCTCTGCCTGGACGCGATCGACGGTCGGCCGCCGCGCCTGCCCTGGATCCCCGCCGAACTGGACGCCGTCCTCACCGGGTACGCCGAGGTCGCCGCCGTCCTGGCCGCACCGCCCGCCGGGCTCGCCGCGCCGGGCCTGCCGCACCTGGCCGACCTGCTCCGCGACGACGTCCTGTGGTGGGGCGAGGTGGCCGTCGGCCGGGAGCCGATGCCGCCCGCGCCCGAGGCGGCCCGCACCCGGCTGTCCGACCTGGTCGCGCTGGAGTCCCGGCTGCCCGGGTACGCCGCCGCCGCACCCGGCCTGGCCCACGGCGACCTGCGGGTGGACAACGTGCTGCTGGACGCGGACGGGCGGGCCTGGTTCTGCGACTGGAACTGGCTCTGCCACGGCCCCGCCTGGTTCGACCTGGTCGGCCTGCTGCTCACCGGGTACGCCGACGGGCTGCCGGTGGACGCGCTCTTCGCCGCCCATCCGGCGGCGGCCGACGCCCCGCCGGACGCCCTGGATGTGACGTTGGCCGCGCTGGCCGGGTACTTCCTGACCTCGGCCGCCGCCGTCCCACCCGATGCGGCGGGGCCGGTCGCCGCGCCGCCGGTCTCCCCGTACCTGCGGGCGCACCAGCGCTTCAGCGGGGCGCAGGCGCTCGGCTGGCTGGCCGTCCGGCAGGGGTGGGCGTAGCCGTTTTGGCTCGTCCCGGCGGACCTGGTAACCTGGCTCTTCGCGCAGCGATGACGCATGCTCGTCGCGCGCTGAAGCAGACCGAAACCCGAGCTATCAAGACGAGGCTGTCGCGTGGCGAACATCAAGTCCCAGATCAAGCGCAACCGGCAGAACGAGAAGCGCCGGCTGCGTAACAAGTCGGTCAAGTCGTCGCTGAAGACCGCCATCCGGAAGTTCCACGAGGCTGCGGAGGCCGGCGACGCCGAGAAGGCCACCGTCCTCATGCGTGAGGCCACCCGCAAGCTGGACAAGGCCGCCAGCAAGGGCGTCATCCACGCCAACCAGGCGGCGAACCGGAAGTCGGCGATCGCCAAGCGCGTCGGCTCGCTCTCGGTCTGACCGAGCGACCTCCAGACCCGACCGCAAGCCCCGGGGCCACCGCCCCGGGGCTTGCGGCTGTCCGCACGTCGCAGGATCGGGCGGCGCGCCGGCGCGGGATCCTCCGAGCCGGGGCGTGATCAGGCGTCGCGGTTACCGCCCGGCCGGGCGAAGCCGCGTGCCACCGACGACCCCCGCTCCGACGGCTCCGTCCGCCGCTCCCCCGGCGGGCCGGGCACCACCTCCGTGGCGACCACGACGCCGGGCAGGGTCCGGGGCACCCGGGCCCGACCGACCACGGGCTCCACCTGCCGACGGAACCGGTCCCGCTCCTGCTCCGGGACGAGCGCCGCCGACCGCACCACCCACTCGGCCACCATGTCGTTGAGTTTCACCATCACCGCCACGGCGAGCGGCAGTACCGGCACGGCCCACCAGCTCACCAGTTCGGCCAGGGCGAGCAGCACGGCGAGCGCCACGGCGCCCTCGAAGAAGACGAAGCAGAGCACCCCACCCGGGTTGACGAAGCGCAGTCCGAGCGCCCGGGCGTAGAGCGGTCGGTACCGCTCCTCCTCGGTCGGCACGGTGCTCCACGCCGTACGGGTGGGGCCGGTCACCGGGCGCCGCCCCGCCGGGCGGCCGCGACGGAGAAGACCGCCTTCTCCAGGGCGTACGCCCGGTCGTCCGCGCCGCCCTTGACGGCCGCGTTGCACTCGGCGGCCACCCGCATCGCCTCGACCAGGCCCTCCGGGGTCCAGCCCCGGGCCCGCTGCTGAGCGTTCTTGATCTTCCAGGCGGGCATGCCGAGGCTGCTGGCGAGCTGGTACGGGTCGCCCCGCCCGGCGGCGGCCACCCGGGCCACGGTGCGCACACCGTCGGCGAGGGCGTCGGCGATCGGCACCGGGTCGACCCCGACGTGCAGCGCCCAGCGCAGCGCCTCCAGCGCCGCCGGCACGTCGCCGATCATCGTCGCGTCGGCGACCGTGAAGCCGGTGACCTCCACCCGGCCCCGGTAGTACCGGGCGACGGTGTCCGCGCCGATCCGCCCGTCGGTGTCGGCGAGCAGTTGCGAGCAGGCGGCGGCCAGCTCCCGCAGGTCACCGCCGACGGCGGCGATCAGCGCCTCGGCCGCGTCCTCGGAGCACTTGCCACCACCCCGGCGGATCTCGTCCCGGACGAAGGCGACCCGCTCGCGGTGGCCCTTGAGCTTCACCGCGGGCACCACGGTCGCGCCCGCCGCCTTGAGTCCGTCGGCGAACGCCTTGCCCTTGGCCGCGCCCGGGTGCAGCACCACGAGCTGCACGTCCGGGTCGGGGTTCCTGGCGTACGCGAGCAGCGCGGTGACCAGTTCCTTGCGGGCGTCCTGCCCGGCGCGCAGCACCAGCAGCCGGCGCCCGCCGAACAGGGAGGGACTGAGCGCCTCGGCGATCTCGCCCGGGGTCAGCGTCCCGCCCTGGTACTCCCGGACGTCCACGTCGGGGTCGACGCTGCGGGCCCGCGCGACGGCCTCGCTGACCGCGCGCGTGGCGAGCAGCTCCTCATCGCCGAGGACGAGCAGAATGGGAGCGAGGCTGGCGGCGGTCACGCCGCCCATCTTGGCACGGCCCGAGACGCGATCGGGGCTGGTCATCGGCGGCTGTGACGGCGCACCCCGCACTCAGCGCAAATCCAGACATTTATCCTCTTTGTCGGGCGCAAGCCGCCAATGGTCCGCTGCAATCCTCAGCGAGGTGCGTTGTCACCTCCCGGAGTTCGGAGCAGGCCGAACACCGAAGCGCCGGACAGTCGGCGGGTGCCTGACGGACGATGCCGGGGTGACCCACCAACCAGAGGGCGGCCGTCGCATCCTCGTCATCGACGGGCACCCGGACGCCGGCAGCTTCAGCGACGCCCTCGCCCGCGCGTACGTCGAGGGTGCCCGCTCCGGCGGCCACGACGTACGCCTGCTCCGGCTGCGGGAGATGCGGTTCGAGCCGGTGCTGCACGGCGGGTTCACCCATCCGCAGCCGCTGGAACCCGCGCTGGTGGAGGCACAGCAGGCGATCCGCTGGTGCCAGCACCTGGTGATCGTCACGCCGTGCTGGTGGTGGTCGGTCCCGGCGCTGCTCAAGGGGTTCATCGACCGGGTCTTCCTGCCCGGTTTCGGCGTCGTGTACCTCGACCGCTTCCCCTACCTGCGCAAGCTGTTGAAGGGACGCTCCGCCCGGGTCATCTACACCCAGAACTCGCCACAGCTCCTCGCGCTGTTCGCCCGTGAGGACCTGTTCTGGCGGTTCATGCGACGCGGCTTCCTCCGCCACTGCGGTTTCCGCCCGGCCCGACGCACCGTGCTGGCCGGCATGAAGAACGCCGGTCCCCGCCAACGGGATCTCTGGCTGATGCGGGTCCGCCGGCTCGGGGCCCAGGGTCAGTGACCGTCGCGGCGCCCGGCGACCCGCCCGGTGCCGACCGCCCACATCGCTGCGGCAGCGCCGGACAGCAGCGCCGCCGGGACGACGATGAGGCGATCGCCCGACGGCGCTGCCCGACGCCGAGCGCCGCCGGATCGAAGGCGGGTCGCTCCCGCAGAAGGGCGGGTCGCTCCGGCGGACCGCTACGGTCGGCGCGACGGTCACCGGCTCACCCGATCGGGGCCCCGCGTCACGACGGCCAGGCCGTGCCGCCCCGTCACCACCGCCACGTCGCCGTCGGTGTCGGTACGCAGCACCCGGACCCCGCCCCGGGCCAACCAGGCCAGGACCGACGGGCTGGGGTGGCCGTAGTCGTTGCCCGTACCCACCGGCACCACCGCGACGGCGGGCCGGACGGCGTCCAGGAACGCCGGATCCTGGTACGCGCTGCCGTGGTGGGCGACCTTGAGCACCTCGGCCCGCAGCGCGTGCGGCGGGGCACGCTCCAGCAGGGCCCGCTGCTCCTCGGTCTCGGCGTCCCCGGCCAGCAGGACCCGCACCCCGGCCACGGCGGCCCGCAGCACCAGCGAGTTGTTGTTCGGGTCGGACCGGGTGCCCCGTAACGGGTACGGCGGGCCGAGGATCACCAGCTCCACCCCACCGGCCCGGTACGTCCACCCCGCCACCCCCGCCTGCGGCGCCACCGTACCCGCGGCGGCGGCGACCAGGTCCCGTCCCGACGCCGGCTCGGCGAGCGCCGGGGTGACGATGCCGCCCACCCGCCGGCCCCGCAGCACCCCGGCGATTCCGCCCACGTGGTCGGCGTGGAAGTGGCTCACCACCAGCAGCGACACCTCCCGGACGCCGAGCCGGCGCAGGCAGCCGTCGACCAGGGACGGCTCCGGCCCGGCGTCAACGACCACGGCCCGGCCGGCCGCCACCGGCAGGACCAGCGCGTCCCCCTGCCCCACCGCGCAGCCGACCAGCACCCAGCCGGCCGGCGGCCAGCCGTCGGCGAGGATGCGCACCGGCAGGGTGCCGAGCATCACGGCGACCGCGCCGACCGCCACCAGTCGCCGCACCACCGGCCGCCGGGCGGCCAGGAGCAGCGCCACGGTCAGCACCGCCAGCAACAGGGCCCCCGACACCCCACCGGGCCAGGGCAGGGTGCCGGCCGGCAGTCGTGCCCCGACCCGGGCCACCGTCACCAGCCACCAGGCCGGCCAGCTCGCCAACCAGGCCACGAACTCCGCGCCGGCCGGCCAGAGCGGCGAGACGGCGGCGGCCAGCACCCCCAGCACCGTGGCGGGCGCGATGGCCGGCACCGCCAGCAGGTTGGCCGGCACCGCGACCAGACTCACCGTGCCGGAGATCGCGGCCACCACGGGCCCGCAGGCGACCTGCGCCGAGGCCGGGACGGCCAGCGCCTCCGCCAGCCCGGCCGGCACGCCGCGCCGCCGCAGCGCGTCGCGCCACCCGGGGGCGAGCAGCAGCAGCCCGCCGGTGGCCAGGACGGAGAGCGCGAACCCGGCGTCCCCGGCCAGCTCCGGGTCGACCAGCACCAGGACGGCCACCGCGGCGCTCAGCGCGGGCAGCGCGGCCCGGGGCCGTCCGGCGGCGAGCGCGGCCAGCCCGATCGCGCCCATGGTCGCCGCCCGCACGACGCTCGGCGACGGGCGGACCAGGACGACGAAGCCGACCAGGGCGATCCCGCAGAGCACCGCGCCGGCTCGGGGACCGGCCCGGGCCCACCGGACGAGCAGCAGCACCGCGCCGACCACGATGGCCACGTTGGACCCGGAGACCGCGTTGAGATGGGTCATCCCGGTGGCCCGGAAGTCCTCCTCCACGGTGGCCGGCAGCGCGCTGGTGTCGCCGACGACCAGCCCCGGCAGCAGGCCGCCCTGTTCGTCGGGGAGCGGCGCGCAGGCCCGTTGCAGGCCGGCGCGGAGCGTGCCGGCGGCACGCTGGAGCCACGGTGGTGGCCCGTGCGGCGCCGGTGGGCCCGGCACGGTCAGCACCGCCGCCGTCAGGTCACCACCGCGCGGTGCGCTCAGCCGCCCCTCGGCGGTGAGCCGCTGCCCGGGCAGCCGCCCCCGCCACGCCGGGTCGGTGGCGAGCACCAGCACCCGCGCGGAGGCGCTCACCCGGCGGCCGTCGGGGCCGGTGAGGTGCACCAGCTCGGTGGTGACCAGCAGGGTCGCCGGCCGGCCCGGCCTGCCGCGAACCGGACGGGGATCGTCCCGGACGACGAGTTCCGCGCTGACCCGGGCCCGCTCGTCGGCCAGCGCGCGCAGCGGGGCGGCGTCGCGCACGTGCAGCCGGGCGGCGGTGGCGCTCGCGCCGCAGACGACGCCGATCAGCGCCGCGACGACGATCCAGCCGTACCGCCGCAGCGGTGCGCGGGGCCGGCCGAGGCGACCGAGCAGGTGGGCGGCGGCCACGGTGGCGAGGCCTGCGGCGGTGGCCGCCAGCAGCGTGGCCGCCGTCGCGGTGAGGTGCAGGCAGGCCAACGCGGCGAGCCAGGCGGCCACCGCCAGCCCGGCCAGCCGCAGGTCGGGTACGTCCGGCGCGGTGTCGACGGCGTCGTCGCCGGGGCCGCTCACACCGTCACCAGATCCTTGAGCTGCTCGTACCGGGCGTCACCGATCCCCTCGACCTGCCGCAGGTCGCCCACCGACCGGAAGCCGCCCTGCTGGTCGCGGTGGGTCAGGATGCGCTGGGCGAGCACCGGGCCCACCCCGGGCAGCGCGTCGAGCTGCGCCAGCGTGGCGGTGTTCAGGTTCACCGGTTGGCCGGGAGCGGGAGCCGCACCGGCGGCCGGCGGCCCCGGGGCGGGCGGGCCGGGCGGCGCCGCGACGCCGACCAGGATCAGCTCTCCGTCGGTGACCTTGCGGGCCGGGTTGAGCAGGGCCACGTCCACACCGGGGAGCGCGCCGCCGGCGGCCTGCACCGCGTCGGCCACCCGCGCGCCGGCCGGCACCCGGACCAGGCCCGGACGGCGTACCTTGCCGGCGACCGCGACGACCAGCTCGCCGGCCGGGCTCGCGGTCGCGTCGGGCCCGCTCGACGTCTCCGGTACGGCGACCTGCACCGCCTGGGCCGGGGGGCGGACCGGCTCGGCCCGGGGGCGGGACCGCCAGGCCCAGAAGCCGGCGCCGAGCACCACGAGCACGGCGACGGCGGCCAGCGCCCGCACCCCCCGACGCCCCGGGTCGAACGCCCCCGGCCCGGGCAGCCGGGAGGACGCCCGGGCCGGGACGTCGAGCGCCGGGTCGTCGTCGACGGACGCGGCCGGGCGGTCACCGCCGAGCGGCGGTGTCCGGCGCGGGTGACCGGACGGCCCGGCCACGGGCGCGCGGCCGGTCGGGTCGACCGGGTCGGCCGCCCCCGTCGACCAGGCCACGGCGTCGTCGTCCCCGGGACCGGGGGCCGCCCCGGCCGCCGAGGCTCGGTCACCCGGTCCGCCGTCGGTGGCGTAGCCCTCGGCCTCAGTCGGCACGGGTCGACCCGCCGAGTGCCCTGGTGCGAGGGGCACCGGATCGGCGGCCGGTGGGAACCCGCCCCGCTCACCGCCCTGTCCCACCCAGGGCCATCCCGTGTCGTGGTCCCCGGGACCGTTCGCCCAGGGCCGCAGCGCGTCGACGGTCGGTCCCCCCGAACGCCGCCGGGCTGACCCGGGGGCCACGGTCGGCGCCGCCCGTCCGACGGATTCCCGGGACCCGTCCACGGCGCCTGACGCCGGCGGCGACGCCGCCACTCCCCCGGTCGCCGCCTCGGCCAACCGGAGCAGCCGCCGCCGCACCATCGTCTCCTCGTCCTCCGACACGGGGCGAGGCTACGAAGGGCGCAGCGGTCGCCACCGGCCGTCGACCGGCGCCTGTGGACGGACGGACGCCCTGTGGACAACCGCCTGATCACCGCGACGATGTGCTAGTCGGACAGCGATTCCAGGTCAGGGGCCCACCTCCCTGTCGCACGGCAGCAGCCGGCGGCCACACCACCGGCCGAGCAGCCCGACCGGACCGACAAGGGACGGGGCCGGGTCGGGAGCGCGGTGGGCAGGCAGGTCAGCCCGTCCGGGCGGCCGTCGTCGGGCAGGTCAGGGCGAACGTGGACCGCCAGGACCGGGCCGAGTCGGACGGGCGCCAGGACAGGGCCGGGGCGCGAGGGCCACGGGCCGCCGGGTCAGGCCGGGTCGGGGCGGCGGTGGACGACCACGCTGGCCAGGCCGGGCCCGGCGTGCGCGGCGACCACGGCGCCGGCCTCGGAGACGTACGTGTCGTGCAGCCGGTCGCCGAACCGGGCGGTGAGCGCCTCGAGGAGCTGCTCGGCGCGCTGCGGTGCGGCGAGGTGGTGCACGCCCAGGTCGACGTCGGCGTCCCCGGCCGCCTCGACGGCCAGGTCGACCAGGCGGGCCACGCCCCGGCTGGCGGTGCGCACCTTGTCCTTGAGCACGATCGCCCCGTCCGGCATGTGCATGATCGGCTTCACCGACAGGGCGGTGCCCAGCAGCGCCTCCGCCGCGTTGATCCGGCCGCCCCGGCGCAGGAACTCCAGCGTGTCGACGTAGAAGAAGATGGTGGTCCGGCCGACGGCGGCGGTGGCCGCGTCGCGGACGGCGGCCAGCTCGGCCCCGGCCTCCGCGGCCCCGGCGGCGGCGAGCACCGGGAAGCCCAGGCCCATGCCGGTGGAGCGGCTGTCCACCACCTCGATCCGGTCGCCGACCTCGGCGGCGGCGAGCCGGGCCGCCTCGACGGTGCCGGAGAGTTCGGCCGACAGGTGCACCGAGACGATCCCGTCCGCGCCGGCCGCCAGCAGTTCCCGGTACGTCCGGACGAACTGCTCCGGGGCGGGGCGGGACGTGCTGACGGAGACCCGCCGGCCGGCGAGCACCCGGGTGGCGTCGGCCGGGAGGACCTCCACCCCCTCCAGCCCTTCGGCGCCGTTGAGCACGACGGTCAGCGGCACCACCGTCAGCCGGTGCGCCTGCACCAGCTCGGGTGGGAGGTAGGCGGTGGAGTCGGTGACGACCGCTACGGGCATGCCCGGCACGCTAGCCGATGTCGCTGTGCCGCGCCCGGGCCGGACGACTCAGACCGGCTCGGCGAGTGCCGGGCGGGTGATCAGGCCGACATTGTGCGCCCGCAGGTGCCAGCCCCGGGCGTCGTTGTGGCGCAGCTCGGTCCAGTGGCAGTTGGCCAGCGAGCCGATGGCGCGCAGCACGGCGTGGTCCCAGCCGATGAGGTTGCCGACGCCCTGGCGGGCGCTGCCGCCGTGGGTGGCCACCACAATGGTGCCGCCGGGGACGAGGTCGGCGGCGTCGGCGAACGCCGCGCCGACCCGCTTGCCGAGGTCGTCGAGGCTCTCGATGCCGGCGCCCGGGTCGGGGTCACCGGCCCGCCAGCGGGCGTGCTCCTCGGGGAAGCGGGCGGCGGCGTCGGTGAGGAGCAGCCCCTGCCACTGGCCGAAGTGCCGCTCCCGCAGCCGGGCGTCGGTGCGTACCGGCAGCCCGGTGACCTCGGCGAGGGCGGCGGCGGTGTCCGCGGCCCGGCTGAGGTCGGAGGCGACGATGGCGTCCGGCCGCAGCGCCGCGAGCAGCGGCGCCGCGGTGCGGGCCTGCTCGCGGCCGAGCGCGTTGAGGGGTACGTCGGTCTGCCCCTGGACCCGGCTGGCGGCGTTCCAGTCGGTGTTGCCGTGCCGCCAGACGATCAGGCGGGTCATTCGGCGGCGGAGGCGTCGGCCTCGACCAGGTCCCGGTCGACGAACGGGACCTGGGGGCAGTCCTTCCAGAGCCGGTCGAGGGCGTAGAACTCGCGCTCCTCGGTGTGCTGGACGTGGACCACGATGTCGACGTAGTCGAGCAGCACCCAGCGGCCACCCCGCTCGCCCTCGCGGCGGACCGGCTTGGCCTTCTCCGGCAGCTCCAGCAGGCGTTCCTCGATGGCGTCGACGATGGCCAGCACCTGACGCTCGTTCGGCGCGGAGGCGACCAGGAACGCGTCGGTGATGGCGAGCTGGTCACCCACGTCGATGATGACGATGTCCTGCGCCTTCTTGTCGGCCGCAGCCTGGGCGGCGGCCATCGCCAGCTCGTGAGCGCGTTCGGAAACTGTCACCGTTCTCCTTCGATCATCCGTGCGACCCTCCAAGCGTCTCACACCGAGCGGCGAGACGACTTGTCAGTTCTGGTCGGTTTCGGGGACGAAGGCGGCCATACCAGGCGTATTCACTCCTGGTAGAGGGCGCGTTTCGCGATGTACTGCACCACACCGTCGGGCACCAGGTACCAGACCGGCTCGCCTCGGGCGACCCGGGCGCGGCAGTCGGTGGACGAGATCGCCATCGCCGGCACCTGCACCAGGCTCACCGTGTCGGCCGGCAGGTGCTTGTCGGTCAACTCGAACCCGGGCCGGGTGACCCCGATGAAGTGGGCCAGTTCGAGGACCTCCTCCAGGTCCTTCCAGGAGAGGATCCGCTCCAGCGCGTCCGCGCCGGTGATGAAGTACAGCTGCACCTTCGGGCCGTACAGCGCGTGCAGGTCGCGCAGGGTGTCGACGGTGTAGGTGGGGCCACCGCGGTCGATGTCGACCCGGCTGACCTGGAAGCGCGGGTTGGAGGCGGTGGCGATCACCGTCATCAGGTACCGGTCCTCTGCGGGGCTGACCGGCTCGTCCGCCTTCTGCCACGGCTGACCGGTCGGGACGAAGACCACCTCGTCCAGGCCGAAGCGGTCGGCGACCTCGCTGGCGGCCACGAGGTGCCCGTGGTGGATCGGGTCGAAGGTGCCGCCCATGATCCCGATCCGCCGGATGTCTTCCTCCACCCGATGATCGTAGGCCGGGTCCGCCCGGCGGCCGGGCGGGGTCACCGGACCGTCCCGCCCACCGGCCACGGCGGCACGTGCCGGGGACGGGGTTCCGCGCGTCGAGGCGTGCTCTTATACTCGTCGGCAAGTAATCGCGTACGAGCATCGACAGGAGCGGAGCGTGGCCCAGCAGCGGAAGGTCGGGAACCTGCTCGCCCTGGCCGTGCTCTCCGTCCTCGCGCAACGGCCGATGCACCCGTACGAGATCGCCACCACCCTGCGGGCCTGGGGCAAGGACCAGGACATGGAGATCAAGTGGGGCTCCTTCTACACGGTGGTGCGCAACATGGACCGGCACGGCCTGATCGCGGCCGTGCAGAGCGTCCGTGAGGGCCGTCGTCCCGAGCGCACCGTGTACCGGCTCACCGACGCCGGCCGGGCGGAACTGGTCGACTGGGCCCGGGAACTGGTCTCCACCCCGGGCCCCGAGCAGTCCCGCTTCCGCGCCGGCCTGTCGGTGCTCGCCGCCCTGCACCCGGACGAGGCGGTGACCCTGCTGCGACAGCGGCTGGCCCTGCTGGAGGACGGCGTCCGGGCCGGCCGTGCGGCGCTCGCCGAACACCTGCGCACCGTGCCGCGGCTGTTCCTGGTCGAGTCGGACTACGACCTGACCGTCAAGGAGGCGGAAGCCGCCTGGATCCGTGCCCTGCTGGCCGAACTCACCTCGGGCAGCTACCCGGGCCTGGCCGAGTGGCGGGCCTTCCACGAGAGCGGTGGCGGCGGGACCGACGCCCGGGAAGGGGGCGACGCCACCCAGTGATGGACGGCCCCGGCACGGTGCGCCAACACCGGGCCGGGGCCCTTACCCCGAACCGCACCTGGAGAGGTGACCGGCCCGAAGCGGCAACCACGAGGATAGCCGGGCTCTCTCCAGGTCGGTTCGCCACGCGCGACAACCGACGAGCCCTGGAGGGACCATGACAGTCACGACCGCGATCGTGATCGGCGGCGGCATCGCCGGCCCGGTCACCGCGCTGGCGCTGCGCCGCGCCGGCATCAGCGCCACCGTCCACGAGGCGTACCCGGGCACCACCGACGGCGTCGGCGGCACCCTGGCGCTCGCCCCCAACGGCCTCGCGGCCCTGCGCGCGGTCGACGCGGACCGCGCGGTGGCCGCGATCGCCACCCCGATCCACCGGACGGTGCTGGCGATCGGCCGGCGGCGCATCCCGCTGCCCGGTCTGGAGGGGGTGCCCCCGCTGCACGTGGTGCACCGCAACGACCTGCACCGGGTGCTGCACGAGCGGGCCGCCGCCGAGGGCGTGGTCGTCGAGCACGGCCGGCGCCTGGTCGACGTACGGGAGACGGAGAGCGGCATCACCGCCCGGTTCGCCGACGGTGGCACCGCCACGGCCGACGTCCTCATCGGGGCCGACGGCGTACGGTCGACCGTCCGTACCCTGATCGACCCGGACGACCCCGGCCCCCGGTTCACCGGGCTGCTCGGCTTCGAGGCGGTGGCCCGGCACGAGGTGGACGTCGAGCCCGGCACCATGACCTTCACCTTCGGCCGGCGCGGCTACTACCTCTACTGGCCGGAGCCGGGCGGCGGCACCCGGTGGGGGGTGAACCTGCCGCAGGAGCGGCCGATGAGCCTCGCCGAGGCCCGCGCGGTGCCCCCGGCCGACTGGATGCGGACCCTGCGGGCCGCCCACGCCGACGACGAGCCGGGCCGCGACCTGATGCTGACCAGCGACCCCGACGAGTTGCAGGTGGTGGGCTCGCTGCACATCATGCCGTCGGTGCGGCGCTGGCACCGCGGGCGCATGGTGCTGGTGGGCGACGCGGCGCACGCGCCCTCGAACAGCTCGGGGCAGGGCGCCTCGCTGGCCATCGAGAGCGCCGTGCAGGTGGCCCGCTGCCTGCGCGACCTGCCCGACGCCCGGTCGGCGTTCACCGCCTACGAGCGGCTGCGGCGCGAGCGGGTGGAGCGGATCGCCGCCCGGGCCGGGCGGATCAACCAGGCCAAGGCTCCGGGCCGGGTGGCCCGGGCGCTGATGCCGTTGCTCATGCCGCTGCTGGTGAAGACCGCGATGAAGCCGGAGAAGACGCTCGGCCCCGAGCAGCGCTACGTCATCGACTGGGACGCCCCGGTCACGGCCGGCCCGACCGGTCGCTGACCCCACGCCCCGGGGTGGCGCGCACCGCGTCGCGCCACCCCGGTCCGGTCGAGGACCGGGACTGCGGCGGTCAGGCCGACGCGGCGGCCACCGCCGTCCGGGGCACCAGCGCGCGTCGCATGTCGTCGTCCAGGTCGGTGACCCACCGGCGCAGCCCGGGAGTGAGGTCGTCGCGGGCCAGCAGCGCCGCGGCCAACTCCCGGGTCGGCTGCGCCACGGCGTAGCGGGGGAAGGCCAGCTTGGTGATCCCGTCGGCCACCCAGGCGGTACGCAGCCGCGCGGCGGCCGGCATGTCGGCGAAGTACCTGGCGACGTACGGGGCGGTCAGCTCGGCCTGCTCCGGCTGCCAGAATCCCTCCGCGGTCGCCTCCACCAGGCGGTTGGAGAGTTCGGTGCTACGGGTGACGATCTCCCAGGCGGCCCGCTTGGCGTCGGTGTCCGGCAGGGCGGCGCGGCAGCAGGCGGCCCGTTCCGCGCCGACGGCGCTGCGGTCGGCGGCGGCCTCGGCGGCGATCTCCGGCTCGCCGGCCGCGCCGAGCACGACCAGGCGCAGCAGCAGCGCCCAGCGCAGGTCGGCGTCGACGGCCAGCCCGTCGGGTACGCCGTCACCGGCGAGCCAGCCGGCCAGCAGCGCGGCGTCGGTGCTGGCGGCGATCAGGCCCCGGGCGGCGGCGAGCTGCAACGATCCTCCGGGCGGGGCACCGGCGAGCAGCGCGGCGCAGGCCCCGGCGACGCGTAGCAGCGCGGCCTCCCGGGCGAGCGGGTCGAGGTAGCGGTCGATCAGGTCCCGGCTGAGCCCGAGCACCTCCTCCGCGATGATCACCTCGGTCTCGGCGGGCAGCGCCGCCGCGATCAGCGAGACCAGCGCGGTGACCGGCCGTTCCCCGTCCCGGGCGGCGTCGAGCGCCTCACCCCAGAGCAGCGCGCGGGCCAGCGGGTCGGTCAGCCCGGGCAGCACCATCGGCACCGCGTCGGCGGAGGCCGGGTCCAGCCGGATCTTGGCGAAGGTCAGGTCGCCGTCGTTGGGCAGCAGCAGGCCGGTGGCCGGCTCGCCGACCAGCTCGGCCAGCTCGGTGCGCCCCTCGTCGACGTCCGGGTCGAGGTCGACCTCGACCCGGGTCACCGTGCCGTCGGGGGCGTACCGGCCGACACCGATGCGGTGCGGTCGCCGCACCGGGTACGCCTCGGGGGCGGTCTGCACCACGGCGGCGGAGGCCCAGCGGCCGTCGGCGTCCACCGAGGTCTCCATCCGCAGCGTGTTGACCTGGGGCCGGCGCAGCCAGCACTCCGCCCAGTCGGTCAGGTCGCGGCCTCCGGCGGCGCTCAGGGCGTCGAGCAGGTCGGCCAGGGTCGCGTTGCCGAAGCGGTGCGCGGCGAAGTGGGCGTTGAGCCCGGCGAGGAAGCTCTCGTCGCCGAGCCAGGCGACGAGCTGGCGCAGCACGCTGGCGCCCTTGGCGTACGAGATGCCGTCGAAGTTGAGCAGCCCCTCGGCCGCGTCGGTGACCTCCTCCGGGGCCACCGGGTGGGTCGAGGGGCGCTGGTCGGCGGTGTAGCCCCAGGCCTTGCGGCGGATGGCGAACGTCGTCCAGGCCCGGTCGAAGCGGGTCGCCTCGGCGGTGACCCGGGTGCCGAGGTACTCCGCGAAGGACTCGTTGAGCCAGAGGTCGTCCCACCAGCGCATGGTGACCAGGTCGCCGAACCACATGTGCGCCATCTCGTGGGCGATCGTGGTGGCGCGCAGCTCCCGTTGGGTGTCGGTGACCGCCGAGCGGAACACGTAGTCGTCGCGGAGGGTGACCAGGCCCGGGTTCTCCATCGCGCCGGCGTTGAACTCGGGCACGAAGGCCTGATCGTACTTGCCGAACGGGTAGCGCTCGGCGAAGAGCTGGTGGAACCGGTCGAGGCACTGCTTGGTGACGGTGAGGATCTCGTCGAGGTCGGCGTCCAGGTGTGCCGCCAGCGACCGGCGGCAGTAGACCCCCAACGGGATGCCGTCGTGCGAGTCGCGGCGCACGTGCCAGGGGCCGGCGACGAGCGAGACGAAGTACGTGGCCAGCGGCGGGGTGGGGGCGAACTCCCAGCGCCCGGGCCGGGGCGTGCCGGCGAGCGGCCCGTTGGCGGCGACCGTCCACTCCGGCGGGGCGCTGACCGACAGGGTGACCGGCGCCTTCAGGTCCGGCTGGTCGAAGGCGGCGAAGATGCGCTGCACGTCGTCCAGGAAGGACATCGCGTAGAGGTAGGTCTCGCCGTCGGCCGGGTCGACGAAGCGGTGCATCCCCTCGCCGGTGTTCGAGTACGCCATCTCGGCGGCGACGGTGAGCGTGTTCGCCTCGGCCAGCCCGGTCAGCGGCAGCCGGTTGTCGACCAGGGTGGCCGGGTCGAGGTCACGGTCGTTGAGGCGTACCGCCCGCAGGGTCGCCGGCTTGACCTCGACGAAGGTCTCCGCGCCGGGGGTGGCCCGGAACCGGATGGTGACGGTCGAGTCGAACCGCTCGCCGCCGCCGGTGAGGTCGAGGTCCACGTCGTAGGACTCGACGGTGATCAGCGCGCGACGCGCGGTCGCCTCTACACGGGTCAGGCTCGGCATCCGCTTATCCTGCCGGACGGGGAGCCGGACGGGCTTCCCATTACGCGTGGCGATGGAGGACCAACAATGGGTCAGCACCCCAAGGGCGACTTCGACCTGTCCCGGGCGGTCTGGCAGCGGGCCGAGGGCGACACCTCCGACAGTGCGGTCGAGGTGGCCTTCGTCGACGACCTGATCGGCATGCGCAACTCCGCCGAGCCGGACGGCCCGGTGCTCGTCTTCACCCAGGCCGAGTGGGACGCCTTCGTGGCCGGCGCCCAGGACGGCGAGTTCGACCTGAGTTGACCGGCCCGCCCGGCTCACCCGTCCCCCTCGCCCCAGCCCAGGCCGCCGGGGCCGGGGGCGTGGTGGAAGCCGGGATGGCCGGCGACGTCGGCGCAGCGCTCGCCGTCGGGGCCCGTGGCGTTGCAGAAGAGCCGCTCGGCCCGGTGCCAGGCGTCGGCCGGCGACAGGGCGGCGGCGGCGAGCGCCACCTCCGGGCGGAGCAGGCTCAGCGCCTCGGCGTACGCCACGGCGAGTTCCCGGGCCTGCTCCGGGCCGGCGGCCTCGAAGCCCAGGTGGGCGGTGAAGTGCCGGGGCGGCCGGGGCCGCCGCCGGGGCGGCGCGAGCAGTGGCGCGTCCGCCGGGTCGCCACCGGCGCCGGCGGCCCGCGCCAGCGCCTCCGTCACCCGCCGCTGACGCCAGTACGGCGGCCTGTTCTCCCGCATTCGGTCCTCCCCGTGGTGACCCGCCGGCCGGCCGTCGTGGCCGACCCGCTGACGAGGAGACCACGTTTCCGGCGCCCTGGGAGGGGCCAGCACCGCGCCGGCCGGCGGGCCCACACCCGGGCCGGACCGGCTCGCCGGGCCGACGGGATTGGCCGGCCCGGACCGGGGTAGACGACACCGGGCCGACCAGCGCGGCTCACCCGCCGTCACCGTGTCAGGAGCGCAGGATGTCCGCCACCCCCGCCGACCGCAGCCCGGAGAGCACGCTGGCGTTCCTCCGCGAGGGGTACCGGTACGTCAGCTCCCGCTGCGAGCGCTACGGCAGCGACATCTTCACCGCCCGACTGCTGCTGGAGCGGACCATCTGCCTGCGCGGCCGGCCGGCCGCCGAACTCTTCTACGACACCGGGCGCTTCCGTCGGACGGGGGCGATGCCGAAGCGGGGCCAGCGGACGTTGACCGGGCAGGGCGGCGTGCAGGGGCTCGACGGGGCGGCGCACACCGCCCGCAAGGCCATGTTCCTGTCGGTGATGACCCCCGGCGCGGTCCGGCAGCTGGGCCAACTCTTCGCCGACGAGTGGCGGGCCCGGATCCCGGTCTGGGAGGCCGACGGCCCGGTCGTCCTCTACGACGAGGTCGCCCCGATGCTGATGCGGGCGGTCTGCGCCTGGGCGGGAGTGCCGCTGGCCGAGTCCGAGGTGGCCCGCCGCACCGCCCAGATGCACGCGATGATCGGCAGCCCGGCGACGCTCGGCCCGCGCTACTGGCGTGGCCGCCTCGGCCGCCGCCGCGCCGAGCACTGGATCGCCGACATCGTGGAGCGGGCCCGGGTCGGCACCCTGCCCGCGCCCGAGGGCAGCGCGCTGCGCGCCGTCGCCGAGCACCGGGACGACCGGGGCCGGCTGCTCCCCCGCCGGATCGCCGCCGTGGAACTGCTCAACGTGCTGCGTCCGACCGTGGCCGTCGACCGGTACCTGGTCTTCGCCGCGCTCGCCCTGCACGACCACCCGGCCTGGCGGGACCGGGTCCGGGGCGACGACGACGCGACCGAGTGGTTCGTGCAGGAGGTCCGCCGCTACTACCCGTTCTTCCCGGTGGCCGCCGCCCGGGTCCGGCAGTCCTTCGACTGGCAGGGCCACCACTTCCCCCGGGGCCGGCGGGTGCTGCTCGACCTGTACGGCACCAACCACCACCCGGACGTGTGGCCCGAGCCGGAGCGGTTCCGCCCGGAGCGCTTCGCCGGCTGGCGCGACGACCCGTACGGCTTCGTGCCGCAGGGCGGCGGCGAGCACCTCGGCGGGCACCGCTGCGCCGGTGAGTGGATCACCATCGAGCTGATGAAGCGGGCGGTGACCCTGCTGACCACCGCGATGCGCTACGAGGTGCCACCGCAGGACCTGGCGCTGGACCTGAGCCGGATGCCCACGCTGCCGCCGAGCGGCTTCCTCCTCGAGAACGTGCGGCGCACCGACTGACCGGCGGGCCACGCACCCGGAGACGACGTGCGGGCGGCACGGGCGGGGGCGTCCGGCAGCCCGAGCCGAGGGCGGCGGCACCGGGGACGGGCGTCGACCCGGTGCGGGCAGCGGGGCCGGCGCCCCACCGCCCGCACCGGGTCGACGCCCGTCCGTCAGGCGGTCGGGTGCAGGACGCTGCGCAGGCAGGCGTCCTCCTTCTTCTCGAACAGCTCGTAGCCGCGCACGCCGTCCTCCAGCGACATCGGATGGGTGGCCAGGTAGCCGGGGTCGATCTCGCCGACGGCCAGCCGGTCCAGCAGCATCGGGATGTAGCGCTGGGCGTGCATCTGCCCCATCCGCAGCACCAGGGCCTTGTTCATCGCCGCGCCGAGCGGGAACTTGTCGACCAGCCCGCCGTAGACGCCGACGATGCTGACCGTGCCGCCCTTGCGGCACGCCATGATCGCCTGGCGTACCGAGGTGGGCCGGTCGGTGGTGAGCCGCGCGGTCTGCTTCGCCTTGTCGTACGCGTGGATCGGGCCGACGTCGTGCGCCTCCATGCCCACCGCCTCGATGCAGGCGTCCGGGCCCCGGCCGGCGGTCATCTCCCGCAGCGCCTCCAGCACGTCGGCCTCGGCGTAGTTGATCGTCTCCACGCCGAGCCGCTCGGCGGCGGTGGCGAGCCGCTCGGGCAGGCGGTCGATGACGACGACCCGTTCCGCGCCGAGGATCTGCGCGGACCGGGCGGCCATCTGGCCGACCCCGCCCGCGCCCCAGACGGCGACCACCTCGCCGCCCTTGAGCGCGCAGAAGTCCGCGGCCATCCAGCCGGTGGGCATGGCGTCGGAGGCGAAGACCACCGCGTCGTCGGCCACCCCGTCCGGGACCTTGAACGCGCCGACGTCGCCGAACGGCACCCGGATGTACTCGGCGTGGCTGCCGGAGTAGCCGCCGGCGGCGTGCGAGTAGCCGAGGATGCCGGCCGGCGAGTGACCCCAGAGCTTCTCGGGCAGCACCGGCTGCGGGTTCGAGTTGTCGCAGAGCGAGTACTGCTCGGTACGGCAGTACCAGCAGCCGCCGCAGGCCACCACCGAGCCGACCACCACCCGGTCGCCGACCCGCAGCCGCCGTACCCCGGGCCCGGTCTCCACGACCTCGCCCATGAACTCGTGGCCGAGGATGTCGCCCTCCCGCATCGCCGGGAGGTAGCCGTTGATCAGGTGCAGGTCGGAGCCGCAGACGCTGCTGGCCCGGACCTTGACGATGATGTCGCCCTCGGCGCGGATGCCCGGCTCGGGCACGTCCCGCACCGCCAGCTTGCCGACCCCTTCCCAGCAGAGCGCCCTCACGCCCGTCCTCCCGTCGACAGCCGCTCGCGGACCTTGTCGGTCGCCCTCTCCTGCGCCGCGTTCCGCCCGGACGGGTCGTGCCGGGTGTCGATCATCTGGCCGGTCTCGACCAGCGACTTGATCCGCCGCAACGCGTCGCGCAGCCCCAGGTCGGGCTCGTCCCCGCCGATGAGGCCGAGCATCCGGCGCAGCGGGCCACCGGCGCGGTAGCGCAGCTCGGCCCGGATCTCGGTGCCGCGGTCCTGCGGCGCGGGCACCAGGTCGACGTGCCCCTGTTGCGGCACCGGCCCCTCGTCGACCCGCCAGCTCAGCCGGCCCGGCCCGTCGACGGTGATCTCGGCCCGCCACTCGGTGCCGCCGCCGGCCGGGTCGCTCGCCACGCAGCGCCACCGGTTGTCGTCGAGCTGTTCCAGGGTGGCCCACTCGGCCAGGGCCCGGTCCAGCCGTTCCCGGTCCGTCCAGAAGCCGATGACGGCGTCCATCGGCCGGTCCACGGTGATCCCGCGCCGTACCACGTACCAGCCGCCCTGCCGGTCCGGCTGGTGGCGGCGTCGTCTGCGGGCGATCGCCCGGCCGACCCCGAGCGCGGTCACCGTGGTGGCGCCGAGCAGCGCCCACCTCGTCGCGTTGCTGGTCATCACGTCTCCTCCACCCGAGCGCCCGGGATGGACACCCGCATCCCGGAGCGCTACCCGCCGGGGATCGCTCGAAACGGACCGGTTTGACCGGTCCGACCGTGGGCATGCCCGGCAGCACCAGAGTTTCGGGAGGCGACGTGTCCTTCGACGCGAGCGAGTACGGCCGGCACATCCCCGCGGACGTCTACGACACGGCCTTCGCCCACCTCGATCCGGACGTCGCCGTGGACCGGCTGGTGGTCCTCGCCGACGGCGGGCCGGTCTGCGAGTTCGGCATCGGCACCGGGCGGCTGGCCCTGCCGTTGCTGCGCCGCGGGATCGCCGTCGCCGGCATCGAGGCCTCGGCCGAGATGGCGGCCCGGTTGAAGGAGAAGCCCGACGGCGACCGGATCGTGGTCAGCACCGGTGACTTCGCCGAGACCCGGGTGCCGGGCGAGTTCGCGCTGGTGCTGCTCGCCTTCAACACGATCTTCGCGCTGCCGGACCAGGCCCGCCAGGTGGCCTGCTTCCGCAACGCCGCCGCGCACCTGCGGCCCGGCGGCCGGTTCGTCGTCGAGGCGTGGGTGCCCGATCCCGGCGCCTTCCGGGCCGGGGCGGCGCTGCGTCCGATCCGGGTGGCGCAGGAGATGGTGCTGCTGGAGGCGGCGCACCTGCACCCCGCCGAGCAACGGATGACCACCACCAAGATCCACCTCAGCAACGACGGGGTGCGGCTCCTGCCCGCCAACCACCGCTACGCCTGGCCCGCCGAGCTGGACCTGATGGCCGAGCTGGCCGGACTGCACCGGGAGCACCGCTGGGCGGACTGGTCCGGCGCGGCCTTCACCGACGACAGCCGCGACCACGTGACGGTCTACCGGCGCGGGGAGGGGGCGTGAGCGCCCCGGCCCGGGACGAACCGGCCACCGCGACGGGCCCCGGCGTCCGCGCGCCACGGCTGCCCGTCGAGTACGTCCTGCCGCTGCGCTGGTCCGACGACACCGGCCTGGCCGAGCTGACCGGCTACCTCCGGCGGCTGTCCCGCCTGGTCGACGTGACCGTGGTGGACGGCTCCCCGCCGCAGGTCCACGACCGGCACGCCGCCGCCTGGCACGGCCTCGTCCGGCACCTGCCGGTCGACCCGGCGCTGCGCGGGATCAACGGCAAGGTGCTCGGTGTGCTGACCGGGGTCGCCGCGGCCCGGCACGAGCACGTGGTGATCGCCGACGACGACGTCCGGTACGACGAGCCGGCGCTGCGCGCCGCGCACCGGCTGCTGGACGAGTTCGACCTGGTCCGCCCGCAGAACTACTTCGACCCGCTGCCCTGGCACGCCTGGTGGGACACCGGCCGGACGCTGCTCAACCGGGCGCTGGCCGCCGACTGGCCGGGCACCCTGGCGGTGCGCCGCAGCACCTTCCGGGTGATGGGCGGCTACGACCCGGACGTGCTGTTCGAGAACCTGGAGCTGGTCCGCACCGTGCGGGCGTACGGCGGCACCGAGACCGCCCCGGCCTGGCTGTTCGTCCGCCGGCTGCCGCCGACCGCGGCGCACTTCCGCAGCCAGCGGGTCCGCCAGGCGTACGACGACCTGGCCCAGCCCGGGCGGCTGCTGGTCTCGCTGGCGGTGCTCCCGGGCGTGGCGGTCGCGCTGGCCGCCCGACGGCCCGGCCTGCTGCTGACGGCTGCCGCGACAGCGGTGGCGGTGGCCGAGGTGGGCCGGCGTCGGGGCGGCGGGACGCGGGTCTTCCCCGCCCGCACCGCGCTGGCGGCGCCGGCCTGGCTGCTGGAACGCGGGTTCTGCTCCTGGCTCGCGGTGGGCGGGCGGCTGCTGCGCGGCGGGGTGCGGTACGCCGGCCACCGGATCCGCCGGCCCGCCCACTCCACCCGGGTGCTGCGCCGCCGGCTCACCCCGGTCGAGCCGAGCGACCTCGTCGCCTGGGTGGGCGCCGACCTGACGCCCCGCACCTGACCCCGCGTCCACCCCCGCCGCCCCCGGGGCCGCGCGACGTCCGCAGCCCCACACCCCGCCGCCGGCCCGGCACGCGACGCCCGCCACCGATCCGCGCGCGCCACGCCCACGTCACGCCCGCCGCCGTCCGCACACGCGAAAGCTCGCGGCCACGCCCCGGCGGACGCCGGGAGTGGCCGCGAGCGGTGCGGTGAGTTCCTTCAGTACCGGACCTGTTCGCGGGACTGCTGCGCCTGGTCCTTGACGTCGTGCGCGGCCGACCTGGTGTCGTCCTTGACGTTCTGCACGGCGTCCTGGGCGGTGGAGCGCACCGACTCGGTGGCGTGCTGCGCCGGCTCGCGCAGTTCCTCCTTCAGCTCGGTGGCGACCTCGCCCAGCTTCTCCTTGACCACGCCGCTGTGCTCGGTGGCCTTCTCCTTGACCTGGGCGGCCAGCTCCTGCTCCCGACGGGTCGCCGGGACCAGCGAGGAGACCAGCATGCCGACGCCGAACGCGATCAGGCCGGCGGCCAGCGGGTTGCCCTCGGACTTCTGCCGGATCACCTGGGGTGCCCGGTGCGCGGCGTCCCCGACGGTGGCCGCCGCCGAGTGCGCCTTGTCGCTCACCGTGGAGGCCGCCGAGGAGGCCTGGCCCCCCACCGAGTGGGCGGCGTGGCTGGTGCTGTGGCCGAGGTCGGAAGCGCTTCCCATCACCTTGTCCTTAACGTTGTGCAGGGCGCTGCGCACCCGCTGCTTGCGGTCGTCGACGATGCGGCCGGGGCTCACCTTGTACGCCAGGGCGTCCACGTCGGAGCTGAGGCTGTTACGGGTGGCTTCGATCTCCCGGCGGATCTGGGCGGGATCGGTGCTCATCGGGTGACTCCCTCCGGGTGGGGCTTGAGCGCGTCGGGGATGCGCTGCACGCTCTCGTTGGTCTGCTTGAGGCCGCGGATACGCTCGGCGTTCTTCTTTGCCTTGGAGTAGAGGACCGCGGCGACCACGGCCCAGACGACGGCCACGATCAGCGCCGCCAGGCCCGAGTCCATGACGTTGTCCAGGAACTGCCACCCGGCGATGGACACGAACAGCGCCACCATGTAGCCGCCGAAGCCGGCGCCGCCGTAGAACCCGGCGGCCTTGCCCGCCTTCTTGCCCTCCTGGCGGATCTCGGCCTTGGCCAGCTCCACCTCCTGGCGCATCAGGGTCGACAGGTCGGTGGTGACCGACCGCATCAGCTCACCGATCGAGCTGCCCCTGACCTCGTCCGCGGTGTGCGGGGGACCCGCGGGGTGGTGTCCGGGGTCCACACCGGACTGCGTCGACATGCTCATGCCGTCGCCTCCCTTCGGATGTCTCGGTCCGTCACGGACGGGTGGTGCCGCTGGACGGCACGCCCGGCAGCGGGTCGGTCTGGGTCACCGGCGGCAGCGGCTGGCCGACGCCACCCGCCGGGTCGGCGTAGCTGGTGGTGGTGCCGTGGTCCGGGTAGGCCGAGTAGCCGGGGTCGGGCTCGGCGTAGGTGCCCGGGGTCGGGTCGAGGTAGCCGCCCGGCGGGGTGGCGACCGGCTGCGGCGGGATCACCGCGGTGCGGTCCGGGTCGTAGCCGTTGGTCGAGCCGTGGCCGCCGGTGGAGTCCGAGGCGGAGGCGATGCCCCGGGTGAGCCGGCCGGCGACCACGCCGAGCAGGGCCGCACCGACCAGGAAGGTGCCGGGGTTGTTACGGGCGTAGGTCTTCACCTCGTTGAGCAGGTCGCCCGGCTCACGCGCCTCCAGCCAGCCGGCGACGCCGTGCACGCGGTCGGCGGCCTGGTGGGCGAGTTCGGTGACCGGCCCGGCCTGCCCGCTGTTCTGGGCCATCGAGCGCATCTCCTCGGCCAGCGAGCGGAGCCCGCCGGCAGCCCGGCGCTGCTGGTCGCCGGCCTGGCTGGCGACCTGGGTACGGGCCTCGCCGTAGAGGTTGCGGACCTGGCGCTGGGCCTCGCCGACGACCTCCTTGCCCTGCTGCTTGGCGGTCTGCGCGACCGCGCCGCCCGCGTTGGCGGCCTCGGAGCCGACCTGACGGGCCTGGTCCCGGACGCCACCGCCGTTGGTGCTCTGCTCGTGCCCGTACGTGGAAGACGTGGGCGAGAGATCGTAAGTCATGGTTTCCCTTCCGCTCGGACGTTCGTCGCGGTTGTGCGCTGGGGGATCTCGCCGACCGTCACGTCGGCGCGACTCTTGACCTACCCCCGGCCGTCTGGTCCATGCCTGATTCGCCATTTCTCCACAGCGAGCGGTCGATCGGTCACAGAATGTGAGGAGTGTCCGGCTACCGTCGGCAGCGCTCACGGAGGTGATCAGCGATGGCACGTGACGTGCGCCGGCGCGCACCGGCGGGCCCGAAGCCCCGGCTCCGGACCGCCGCCACCGCGGTGGCCGCGATCTTCGTCCTGGTCGGGGTGCTCGGCTTCGTCCCGGGCGTCACCACGGGGTACGGGGACATGACCTTCGCCGGGCACCACTCCGGCGCGAAGCTGCTCGGCCTGTTCCAGGTGTCGATCCTGCACAACCTGCTGCACCTGCTCTTCGGCCTGGCCGGGCTGGCGCTGGCCCGTACCGTCGCCGGCGCCCGGCTGTTCCTGGCCGGCGGCGGCGCGGCCTACCTGGGGCTGTGGCTGTACGGCTTCGCCATCGACCGGGAGAGCGCGGCCAACTTCATCCCGGTCAACGAGGCCGACAACTGGCTGCACCTGGTGCTCGGCTTCGGCATGCTCGCCCTCGGCCTGCTGGTGTCCAACGACGCCGGCACGGGAGGCCGGCTGGACACCCCCATCGACCGCCCCTGAGCCGCCCGGCGCCCCCACCGGTCCGCCGCACCCGCCGCACCCGGCGTGTCTGCCCGGTGCGTCCGGCGTGGCCGGTGCGTCCGGCGTGGCCGGTGCCCCCCGGCGTGGCCGTCCGGAGCGTCCGGCGTGTCCGAGTTTGATCGGATCGCCGACGGGGCATCGGGAAGCCGACGAGGCGGCGGCGAGGAGGTCACGATGCCCCGGTGGATCCGCGACAACGCGTTGAGCGTCACGATGCTGGGCGCGTTCGTCGTCTTCCTGAGCCTGCAGAGCGTCTTCGGCTGGCAGACCCACAACGAGGAGCTGGCCGAGTACGGCGCCGCGTCGATCGACTGGCTGACCTACCTGGGCAGCGGGCACTTCGCCGAGTCCGTCTTCGAGAACTGGGAGTCGGAGTTCCTCCAGATGGGCGGGTACGTGCTGCTCACCGCGTACCTGGTGCAGAAGGGCTCGGCCGAGTCCAAGCCGGAGGACCAGAGCGACCGCCCCGAGGACGACGCCCGCCGGGCCGGCCCGGACGCCCCCTGGCCGGTCCGCGCCGGGGGTCTCCCGCTGGTGGTCTACCGCAACAGCCTCTCCCTGGCCCTACTGCTGATCTTCCTCGGCTCGTTCGTCGGCCACCTGTTCGGCGGGACGGCCGAGTACAACGAGCAGCAGGCCCTCTCCACCGGCGCGCCGCGGATCAGCGCCTGGGAGTTCCTCGGCACCAGCGAGTTCTGGTTCCAGTCCATGCAGAACTGGCAGAGCGAGTTCCTCGCCGTCGGGGTGCTGATCGTGCTGAGCATCGTCCTGCGCCAGCACGCCTCGCCGGAGTCCAAGCCGGTCACCGCGGCGCACGCGCAGACCGGCGCCTGAGCCGGACGCTCAGGCGGCCACCCGCAGCCGCTTGGCGAAGCACACGCTGTACGGATTGTCGACGTACTCGCCGTAGACCGGGATGGGCTCGTACCCGCAGGAGGTGTAGAGCGCGATCGCGGCCGGCAGGTACACCCCGGTCTCCAGGCAGACCACCGAGTGCCCCTGCCGGAAGGCCAGCTCCTCCAGCGCGGTCAGCAACTGCCGGGCGATCCCCCGCCCCCGGTGGGCGGGGCGGACGTACATCCGCTTCACCTCGCCGGTGGTGGCGTCCAGGGACTGGATCCCACCGCAGGCCACCGCCCGACCGTCGAGCACCACCGCCAGGTAGCGGATGTCGTCGTGGGTGAGGGTGACCTGCCCGTCCAGCCCTCCGTCGGCCTCCCGCAGCTCCCGCTGCTGGGCGACGACGAGGGTGTCGATCTCGGGATCGGTGGCGGGCCGCGACTCGATCAACATCCGCTCACGGTAGGCCGCGTCCGTTTCGCGGAGGTTTCCGACGGGCGACCCGGACGCGACGGAGACCGGGCTACTCCCAGTCGTCGTCGGCGTCGGCGGCCGCCTCGGTCGTCGGAGCGGCCTCCAGCTCGTCCTCGGGACGCTGCCGTCGCGCCTTGCGGGCGGCCAGCCGCTCCGCCGCCGACGCCCGGGTCGACTTCTCCTCCAGCCGGACGTCGGTGCCCCGGTTGCCGGGAACGAAGTCGGCGCCGGCGTAGAGGGTGGGCTGCCAGTCGAACTCGCGCTCCCCGATGCGCACCAGGTCGCCCGGTTGGGCGCCGGCCTTGGCCAGCTTCTCCTCCACGCCGAGACGGGCCAGCCGGTCGGCCAGGAAGCCAACGGCCTCGTCGTTGTCGAAGTTGGTCTGCCGCACCCAGCGCTCGGGCCGCGTCCCCCGCACGGTGAACGACCCGTCCGGCTCCGCCTCGATGGTGAAGCCCTGGTCGTCGACCGCCTTGGGCCGGATCACGATCCGGGTCGGCTCGGCCGGCGGCGCGGCGGCGCGGGACTGCTCGACCAGCTCGGCCATCGCGTACGTGAGCTCCTTGAGCCCTTCGCGGGTGGCCGTGGAGACCTCGAAGACGCGGAAACCGCGCGCCAGCAGGTCGGGGCGGACGATCTCCGCGAGGTCGCGCCCGTCCGGCACGTCGATCTTGTTGAGCGCGACGAGACGGGGCCGGTCGGCCAGCCCGCCGTACTCGGCCAGCTCGGCCTCGATGGTGTCGATGTCGGCCAGCGGGTCCCGGCCGGGCTCCAGCGTCGCGGTGTCGACCACGTGCACCAGCACGGCGCAGCGCTCGACGTGGCGGAGGAACTCCAGGCCCAGGCCCTTGCCGGACGCCGCGCCCGGGATCAGGCCCGGCACGTCGGCGACGGTGAAGGTGTGGTTGTCCACCCGCACCACGCCCAGGTTCGGCACCAGGGTGGTGAACGGGTAGTCGGCGATCTTCGGCTTGGCCGCCGAGATCACCGAGATCAGCGAGGACTTGCCGGCGGACGGGAACCCGACCAGGCCGACGTCGGCGACGCTCTTGAGCTCCAGCACCACGTCCAGCCGGTCGCCGGGCTCGCCCAGCTCGGCGAAGCCGGGGGCCTTGCGCCGGGCGTTGGCCAGCGAGGCGTTGCCCCGGCCACCGCGCCCGCCCCGGGCCGCCTCGAAGGTGGTGCCGACGCCGACCAGGTCGGCCAGGACCGTGCCGTCGAGGGTCTGCACGACGGTGCCGTTCGGGACCTTGATCATCAGGTCGCGGCCGTTGGCCCCGTCCCGGTTCGAGCCGGCCCCGCCCTTGCCGTTCTCGGCCTTGAGGTGCGGGCGGAAGTGGAAGTCGAGCAGCGTGGTCACCTGCGGGTCGACCACCAGCGACACGCTGCCGCCGTGCCCGCCGTCGCCGCCGTCCGGGCCGCCGAAGGGCTTGAACTTCTCCCGGTGGATGGAGACACAGCCGTGCCCGCCGTCGCCGGCCTGCATGTGCAGGACGACCCGGTCAACGAACGTCGTCACGACGCCAATCCTTCCAGCGAGGTTCTGCCCCGCACGCGAAAACGCGAAGCGGGCCGGGACCCGAGGTCCGCGGCCCGCAACGCGGTGAGACTACTGCTGCGGCACGATGCTGACGGTCTTGCGACCACGCTTGGTGCCGAACTGGACCGCACCGGCGGCCAGCGCGAAGAGCGTGTCGTCGCCGCCGCGGCCGACCAGGTCACCGGGGTGGAACTTGGTGCCACGCTGACGGATGAGGATCTCACCCGCGCTGACGACCTGACCACCGAAGCGCTTCACGCCGAGTCGCTGGGCCGCGGAGTCACGGCCGTTACGCGAGCTGGACGCACCCTTTTTGTGAGCCATTGGAGGACGACCTACTTCCCGCTGGAGATGCCGGTCACCTTGACCTGGGTCAGCGGCTGGCGGTGACCCTGGCGCTTGTGGTAGCCGGTCTTGTTCTTGAACTTGTGGATCCGGATCTTCGGGCCCTTGGTGTGCGCGGCGATCTCGCCGGACACCGCGACCTTGGCAAGCTTCGCCGCGTCGGTCACCAGGTCGTCACCGTCGACGAGGAGCACCGCGGTGAGCTTCACCGCGTCGCCGGGGGCACCGACGAGCTTCTCGACCTCGATCACGTCGCCCTCGGCGACCTTGTACTGCTTGCCGCCGGTCTTGACGATCGCGTACATCGGAGGCGGACTCCCTGTCGTTGAGGCTGCTAGCGTCTTTTCCCACCGTTGCCGGTCGGTCGTTCCCACGGCGACTCGCCGGGTAGCAGTGACACCGGCGGCGCGGGCACGCGGGAACTCGGCACACCAAAGTGCGCCGCAGGAAAGAGTACGCCATGCACCGGCCGACACCCAAACCGGCCCCGCCGGTCAGCGGCCGCAGAGCTGGTCGAGACGCTGCTGGAGGCGGTCCAGCTCGGTCTCGTCGATCGACTCCACGTCGGTGCCGAGCGTGCCCACCTCGGTCGCGAGGTCGGTCAGCAGGGTCCTCAGCTGCGGGTCGGTGGCCTTGGCGGACTGCTGCCGCAGCGCCGTCCGCCAGGTGGTCAGCGCCGACTCCGCCCGCTTCCGGGCGGTTTCCGCCCCGGTGCTGTCGTTCGCGCCGACCGCCGCGATCATCTTGCCCAACTCCTCGACGTACGTCCGCACGGCGGTCGAGGAGGCAGCCTCGGCCTCGGCGCAGACCTGCGGGCCGTTGCCGCCGGCCGGCGCGACGCTGACCGGGGCGGAGGGCAGCAGGGTCGCGGCGGCGGACGGCCCGACGGGGCCGGTGGGGGCGGCCTCGTCGGCCCGGTCGCCGGAGCAACCGGAGCCGGTCAGCAGGACGGTGGTCACCACGGTGGCGGCGAGCAGGCGGCGCATTGTCATCTCCTAGCCGGGGGTGACCGATCGTAGCCGGGGCCGCCGGGCCGGCCGGACGCGACAGGGCCCCTCCCGCCGGCGCTGCTGCCGGGGAAGGGGCCCTGCCGGACGTCGTACGTCAGCCGGTCACGGGCGGGTACGCCGACGGGCGCCGCCCCGGCGGGACCGGCGCCGGCCGGTGCCGCCCTCACCGCTCTCCTCGTCGGTGTCGCCGTCGCCCAGCGCGTCCGGGTCGTCCGCCCCGGCCAGCCGGGCCGACTCGCCCTCCTGGGCGTCCGCGACGGCCGGCGCGGCCGGCGTCTCCGCCTCGTACCGGGACAGGTCGTAGCCCATGGTGTCGTGGTACTCGGCGTCGGTGGCGGGGGCGGCGACCTCGGGAGCCTCGGTCGTCTCCACCACCGTCCGCTCGGCGGCGGCGCCCTTGCGGGCGCGCCGGCGCGTCGACGTGGCGGGCTGCTCGGTCGGCGGGGGGGCCACCGCCGAGGCGACCGCCTTGACCTTCTCCCCCGCGCCGCCGGAGCGCGGCTTCTCCGGCACCGGCTCGGTGTGGATGATCAGGCCGCGACCCTTGCAGCACTCGCAGGGCTCGCTGAACGCCTCCAGCAGCCCGGCGCCGATCCGCTTGCGGGTCATCTGCACCAGGCCGAGCGAGGTGATCTCGGTGACCTGGTGCTTGGTCCGGTCCCGGCCCAGGCACTCGGTCAGCCGGCGCAGCACCAGCTCACGGTTGGACTCCAGCACCATGTCGATGAAGTCGATCACCACGATGCCGCCGATGTCCCGCAGCCGGAGCTGACGGACGATCTCCTCGGCCGCCTCCAGGTTGTTGCGGGTGACCGTCTCCTCCAGGTTGCCGCCGGAGCCGGTGTACTTGCCGGTGTTGACGTCGACGACGGTCATCGCCTCGGTCCGGTCGATCACCAGCGAGCCGCCCGAGGGGAGGAAGACCTTGCGGTCCAGCCCCTTGATGATCTGCTCGTCGATGCGGTACTCGGCGAAGACGTCGGAGGTGCCGACGTGCCGGCGCAGCCGGGCGACCAGGTCGGGCGAGACGTGCGACAGGTACGACTCGACCATGTCGTACGGCTGCTCGCCCTCGATGACCAGCTCGCGGAAGTCCTCGTTGAACAGGTCCCGGACGACCCGGATGACCAGGTCCGGCTCCTCGTAGAGCAGCACCGGGGCGCCACC